>JAYVCF010000287.1:0-6753 GCA_043750095.1 Deltaproteobacteria bacterium | reverse complement strand
CACCTTCGTGCGCGCGCACGCGAGCTCGCCGCGTTCATCCTTGACGAGCCGCTAGATTCGGACATCGCCCGTCTCGCTCTGGCCGCTGCCTGCGATGCGGCCTAGAGACGATGAAATGCGAGCCGCTGCAGCTCTCTTGGTCGCGCTCTCGTGGGCGCAGATCGTTCACGGGCAGGCGCGCGCGCCTCGCCTCGCCGAGCTGCTCGGCATGTCGCGCCACGACGTGGACGCCGCGCTCACTGCCATTCGCCACGACGGCGAGTGGGTCGTCTACGAGAACGACGTTGCCGTGCTCTACGAGGCGGACTTGGTCCGGCGGGTACGAGCCCGATTGCCGGACCCGACGTGCTCCGGCGCGGTCGCGACGGCGGGTTTCGACGTCGCCGCCGGTACGTTCCCCCGCCACGACGTTGACGGAGTCTGCACGTGGACACCCGAGAGCGTCCGTCATTCGCTTGCGCCGCATGTTCGCGCTCGATGGCGCGCGGGCATCCTGGATCTTCAGTGGGTGCCGTGATGCTCGCGCGTCGTGCATCGATCCTCGTCGCGACCGCGCTCATCGCCGCCGTGAAGATGTCGTGCGCCGCCATGCTCTCGTTCGTCGTCGGGTGCGGCGCCGCGAACGCGACTCCCCGCGTCATGCGCCCCGCGCGCGTCGATCCGCCGCCGGCCGACTACGTGATGCGCGTCCACGCGATCGACGTCGGGCAAGGAGCGGCCACGCTCGTCGAGTTTCGCTGCGGCGCGATCCTCGTGGACTCCGGGGGCGAGCTCGACTCCGAGTTCGACAGCAACGCCGCGCTCGTGAGCTATCTCGACGCGTTCTTCGCCGTGCGACCGGATCTGGACCGAACGCTCGCGACGTTCTTCGTCACGCACTCGCACATCGATCACGATCGCGGGGCGGCCGAGGTCGTCGCGCGTTACCACGTGCACCACGTCGTCACCGACGGCATGGAGACGAGCTCGGGCGGCGCAGAGCAAGCGCAGCTGCACGCATGGGCTCGCGGACATGGTGTCCCGCTCGAGCAAGTCAGCGCGAGCACGGTCGGGCCCGAGGGTCGCCACGACGCCAACATCGATGCGGTGTCGTGCGAGGAACGTGACCCCGACATCCGCGTGCTCTGGGGTGAGAACCAGGCCGAAGACGCCGGCATCGTGAACAACGACAGCCTCGTCGTTCGCATCGTGGTGGGCGAGGCTTCCGTGTTGATCACGGGCGATCTCCAAGAAGACGGAATCGCCGCGATGCTGCGTCACTACGCGAGCACGCCGCAGCTCCTCGATGTCGACCTCTACATCGCGGGCCACCACGGATCCCACAACGCGACCACTCCCGCGCTCGTCGCGGCGATGACGCCCGAGGCCTCGCTCATCGAGATGGGCCCCGAGAGCTTCCGCCAGGAGTACTGCGCGCACGCGTTCGGTCACCCGGGCTGCGTGGTGGTCGACATGCTCGCGCGAGCGACCGCGCGATCGCGTCCTGCGATCGACACGCAATGCGGCATCGACCACGAACAGTTCGAGCCTCGCCACGTAGACCGTGCCGTCTACGGCACGGGATGGGATGGGAGCCTCGTCGCGACGTTCGCCGGCGACGGGTCGTTCGCAGTCACGATGGCCGGTCGTTGATGGCGTCGCGGTCGTCTGGATCGCCCCCGCGCTCCATGCGCTCCTGCTTGCGCTAGCTGCGCAGCACCCTGCGCGACGAGGCCCAGTTTCACGCGGGAAAGCGAGATCTCCATCGCGGCATGGTCGCTGCTCTCTCTCTGGCGTGGGAGGCGTGTTTGCGCAGCCCGGTGCGCTTGCCGTTCGCGCGCGTGAACCAACGTTCGAAGAGGAGAACACGATGATCCAACGACGACATGCACCACGCTGGCGCGTCCCCGTGTGCGCCGCGACGCTCTCGCTGCTCGCGGGCTGCCCTGCGCCGAGCACGCCGATGACCGACGCGGCGCTGCCGGCCGATGCCGCGATGCCGAACGATGCGGCGCACGTCGTCGATGCAGGTGTCGACGCGTTCGCGCCCGATGCGTTCGCGGCGCGCGATGCGTTCGCGGCGCCGGATGCGTTCGTCGGCACGGACGCGTTCGCGCCGAGCGACGCCGGTCCTGACGCGTGGGTACGCCCGCCGCCGACCTTCACCACCACCGAGCGCGCAATCCTCGCGACGCTCTCACCCATGCGGGCGCTCCGCGCCGATCCCACGAACCCGGTCGCCGACAACGCCAACGCAGCCGCGCTCGGTCACGCGCTCTTCTTCGATCCGCGCTACTCGGGCCCGCTCGCGGTCGACAGCGATCTCGGCACGGCCGGTCAGACGGGCCGCGTCGCGTGCGCGAGCTGCCACTCGGGCGCGGTGATGAGCGACGAGCGCTCGGTGCCGCGCGACGTGTCGCTCGGAACCAACTTCCACACGCGCAACGCGCCCGCCGTCGTGAACAGCGGCCGCTACGTGTGGACCAACTGGGGCGGGCGCTTTTCAGCGCAGTGGGAGCTCCCGCCAGTGGTCGCCGAGAGCGGCATCATCATGAACAGCACGCGCCTGGCGATCGCGCACCACATCTTCAACAACTACCGCACCGAGTACGAGGCGATCTTCGGCGCGATGGATCCCGCGATCGGGACCGACACCGTGCGCTTCCCGCTCGCGGGCAAGCCCAAGGCGTCCGCGGCCGCACCGGACGGCCCCTGGGAGCTGATGACGGCGGGCGACCGCGACATCGTCAACCGCATCTTCGTGAACTTCGGGATGGTGATGCAGGCGTACATGCGGACGCTCGTGAGCACCGACTCGGACTTCGATCGCTTCATCGCGGGCGACGCCGCCTCGCTCGACGTCGAAGCGCAGTGGGGCCTGCGCGTGTTCATCAGCAACGGCCGCTGCGTGGACTGCCACTCGGGGCCGACGCTCTCGGACGGCCTCTTCCACAACCTCGGCGTTCCGCAGACCGGGCTGCACGTGCCGGCGATCGACGACGGACGCTTCTCGTCGATCCCGCCCCTTCTCGCGAGCCCCCTCAACGCGGCCGGGATCTACAGCGGTGACCGCACGGCCGGCGCCGCGCTGCTCGCAGGCCTCACGAACCCGCCGCCCGAGTCGACGCGCGGGGCGTTCCGCACGCCTTCGCTCCGCGACGTGGAGCTGACCGGCCCGTATATGCACTCGGGTCAGCTCGCGACGCTCGAGGACGTGATCTCGTTCTACGACGCTGGCGGGATGACGCCGGTGTCGGGTACGCGTGACCCCTTGGTGCTGCCGCTGGGCCTGAGCACGGCGGACGAGAGCGACCTGCTCGCGTTCCTGCGCTCCCTCGACACCGATCCGGTCCCGCTCGCGCTGCGCACCGCGCCGTAGCCACCGGAGTCCACGGAACACCGATTGCGCGCATCGTGCGCGGTGGCGCGCGGGTGCTGTCGCTCACGAGCGAGTCGCCGATCAGCAACACTATCGTGTCTCAGGATCCGCTGTATCACGGCAGGAGTAGCAGCACCTGCGCGCGCTACCTCGGCAGGGCACGCGACGCACGGAGAACGCGCGCGCGCGCGGACCGTCGGTCGCCGCGGCGTGAACGGCCCCGCCGCTCTTTCACGAGCGCGACCGTACATCTATCTCTTGCAGGCTGGGCTCGGTTCGCCGGCCTCAGCGAGACCACCGCGATCGACGGGTTCGTCGCGGCGCGGATCCACCTGATCAGATCTTGCTGCGTGGGCGGGCCGCCTTGGTCCGCCGCTCAACGGCCCAGGAACCACCAGATCACACCGAAGATGAGGAGCGTGCTGAAGACACCGCCACCGAGCCACCAGGCGCCGAGGCCCGCGATACCACCACGTGCGAGATTGTTCATGCCCGACATACAGCAGGGGGCGTGCCGAGCGCTGCTCACGATATCGCGGTGTGCGCTGAGACGTCCGCGTCGCACACGTGGCAAGCGAGGCGCGTCGATCGCGTCGCGGCCAGCCGTCGTCGCCGCCGAACCCGCCATCGTGTTCAACTACGCCAGCGCCCTCGTCGCGCTCGCCTCTCGATCGGAACCGCTCGTACGATATCTTCTGCTGCGCGCGGACGAGCGCCGCGCCGTACGCGAGGCGGCGGTCGAGGCGGGGCGAACGGGCTACAATGCGGGCGTGACCTCGACGAGCGCCACCGGATCACGAGCGCCGATGAGCGTGTGGCGCATCGTCACTCGATACGCGGATGCGCTGCGGGCCCACGTCGGTGATCGCGTGCGGGAGGTCATCCTCTTCGGCTCGCAGGCGCGGGGCGAGGGACGCGAGGGCTCCGATGTCGACATCGCGGTGATCGTGACCGACCCCGGCTTCGCGCTGCGCGTCCGCATCATCGACCTGGCCAGCGACATCGGTCTCGAGACGGGGCTCGACCTCTCGCCCACGGTCATCGATGTCGCGACGTGGCAGGCATGGCGTCGCCAAGAGCGGCCGCTCGCGCGCGACATCGAGCGCGACGGCATCCGCGTATGACGGGCGAGGGGGTCAGCGCCACGGTCGCCGAGGAGCTCGCGTCGGCGCGGGACGAGCTCGAGGCGGCCGACGCTCTCTGCGGCATCGGCAAGCATCGCATCGCGCTCGGCCGCGCGTACTTCGCGGTGTTCCACGCCCTGCGAGCGCGCCTCTACGCGGCGGGGCACGAGCCGCGCACGCACGCGGGCACGCGTCACCTCTTCGATCTCCACTTCGTGAAGACCGGCCGATTCCCACCGGAGACCTCGCGGATCGTCGCCCGCTTACAGAAGTTCCGCGAGGAGGCCGACTACGCGGTCGTGTTCGTCGTGGACGACGCGGGCGCGCGCGCGGAGATCGCCGCGGCGCGCGATCTCGTGGCGCGGCTCGAGCGGGACATGACGCCAGCCGCGTGAGCCGCTCGGTGGTGCGGGCGGGTGTGCGCCGTCAGCGATCGCCCCCGCGCGACGCCCCCCAACGGCGTCCGCGGGATTCTGCGTCGCGAGGTACGTTGGCCCGGCCGAACGGCCGGCTACCCATGATCTCCCCGCTGTCGCGCGCGCGATGCAGCGCAGAAGCTGCGTCACGCGCGCATCTCGTGCGGCGCTACGGATCGTTGTACCAGCGCTGCTGCCCGATCTCGATCCCCGGGTCCGCCCTCGCGCTCAGCCACGTCTCGAGGCAATCCGACGCCGCGGTGAAGTAGAGCGAGTACGTGGTGAACGCCGGGCCAGGCGGAACGGACACGCCCAAGAGCGCTCGCCCGGTTCCCGACATGGCCCCGTTGTGGTCGAACACGACCAGAAACCCCGGCAGCGTTCCGCTGGTGGAACGAAGGTCGACCTCGACGTGATGGCGACCGAGGCCGAGCGAAAAATAGGGGCCGGAGACGTCGCCGCCACCCACCGCCCACGCGGGGCACCCCGCGAGCGACCACGCCATCCCGTTGGCCATCCCGCACGCGCGTGTGAGACGTGCGTCGGTGGCCTCGATTGCGCGCATCGACGCCGCTCCGGTCGGTGCGATGCAGGCGCCGTAGCCGCTGCACTCGGGAGCACAGGTCCGGGTGCCCGGCTCCGAGCGCGCTGGCATCGTGTTCGTGCACACGTCGCACGTCATCGTGTCGGCGGCAGTGCATGCCGCGCCCGTGATCCCACAGACGCTCGCCACGGCCGGATAGGAGCCGACGTCGTCTGCCGCGGCGAGGAACATCGTCGTCGACGCGCGACCGAGCTGCCCGTGGGTGTTGTCGCCCCAGCACCACACGTGCCCGTCGTCGCGCAGCACGCACGTGTGCGCCGTCCCGCCGTTGGTGATCGCCACGACGTGATCGAGCGGCGCGCCCGCCGCCGTGAGAACCGGACGCGCGCGGTACTCGACGCCGGTGAAGCTCGCGCTCAGCCCCGCGGCGCCGTTCGCATTCGTCCCCCAGCAGAGCACGCGCTGCGTAGCCATCAACGCGCAGCTGGCGAGCGAGTTGCCGCCGAGCGCCAGCACGGCCGTGCCGTCGAGCAGCGGCGTTCCGGCGGCGGCCACGGTGACGTCGGTCGGCGCCGCCGTCGTGGAAGCCGCTGCGCCGCATTGGCCCTCCGCGTTGTGACCCCAGCACGTCACGCGACCGCCGTTGACGACGCACGTGTGGTTCGTCAGCGCGCTGACGATCCGCGCCGGCATGCCCGTGGTCGGGAAGAGCACCGTCGTGTTCGCGACGCCGATCGGGTCCGCGGCGAGATCGGTACTGTTCCATCCCCAGCAACGCGCATTCGCCCCCACGATCCCACACGCGTAGTCGACGCCGAACGTGATGTCTTGCACCATGATCGGCGAAGCGAGCCCGCCGACCGGATCGGTGGGTGTGTACGCGATGGCGGTCGCTCCGTTGCCGAGCGCCAGTTGGCCCCAGCAGCTCGCGAGGCCCGCCGCGTTCCACGCACAGCGCCCCGCCACATGGCTCGCGTCGGTCAACCCGACGACGCTCGAGGGGACGGGCGAGGGGCCAGCCCAGAGCATCGCGGACTCCATGCGTCCGTCGCCGAGCCCACCGCGATACAAGTAGCCCCAGCAGTGGGCGTGGCCGTCGGCGGTCACGGCGCACGTGGAGAGTCCGCCCTGCGCGTCGACGTGCAGGACGCGCGAGCCCGTCAAGCCCACGACGTCGAGCGGACGGAACCGATCGGCCCCAGCGGATCCGTCGCCGAGCTGACCCAGATCGTTTCGCCCGAAGCACTGCACGCGCCCGTCGGCGAGGAGCGCGCACGTGTGGTGCGTGCCGGCGGTGATCTCGGCGACCGA
>JAYVCF010000286.1:0-4863 GCA_043750095.1 Deltaproteobacteria bacterium | reverse complement strand
ATGCTCGGCATCGCACCCGACGGTGATGTCCTCGCCGTGGTGCCGGCGCGCGGGCTGCTGAGGATCGCGCCCGACGGAAGCGAACGCTGGCTCTGGCCAAGCGAGACGCCGCTGGTCGGCGCTCTCTCCGTCGACGCAGACGGACGCGTCGCGGTGCTCGATCGCATCGGACACCTCTCGGTGATCGACGCGAGCGGTGTGCTGGAGTGGACGCTGGCGCTCGAGGCGCTGCCGCTGGGCCCGCCGATCGTGACCGGGCAGGGCAGGGTCGTCGTGGCGACGGAGAGAGGCGTGATCGTGCTCGGGCCGGGGTGAGCGAGACGAGCTTATAGCTTCAGGCTATCGGGAAACGAGAAACGATGTATTGGCCCAATGGGCGCGGCATGTCGTACATCCATCACGACACTCGGAAAGACACGGAGGATGCGATGAAGCGAAGTGCAGATGCGGTTTGGACGGGCAGCTTGAAAGACGGCAGCGGGACGTTCGGCGTCGGCAGCGGCGCGTTCCGCGAGCAGAAGTATGGGTTTCGTACGCGGTTCGAGAACGAGCCGGGGACGAACCCCGAGGAGCTCATCGCCGCCGCGCACGCGAGCTGCTTCAGCATGGCGCTCTCGGCTCAGCTCGGGGAGCGCTCGATCACGGCCGCGTCGATCAAGACCACGGCGGAGATCACGTTCGAGAACCTGACCCTGACCAAGAGCCTGTTGAAGACGACCGTGAGCGCGCCGGGCGCGTCGAAGGAGAAGATCGAAGAGGCGGCCGCCGCGGCGAAGGCCGGCTGCCCGATCTCGAAGGTACTGAAGCTCGAGATCGTGCTCGAGCTGACGGTCGAGACCTGAAGCACGCGCACGCGCGCAGAAAGAAGAGGCGAGGATGGCGACTATCGACATCGGCATCGACGCGGGCAAGCGCGCGGAGGTCGCGAACGGACTTTCGCGCGTCCTCGCCGACACATACACGCTGTACTTGAAGACGCACAACTATCACTGGAACGTGACGGGCCCGATGTTCCAGACGCTCCACCTCATGTTCGAGACGCACTACAACGAGCTCGCGCTCGCCGTCGACCTCGTCGCCGAACGGATTCGCGCGCTCGGCTTGCCTGCGCCGGGCACGTATCAGCAGTTCGCTGCGCTCTCGTCGATCCGAGAAGAGGAGGGCGTCCCGAAAGCGCACGAGATGATCGCCAAGCTCGTCGCCGCGCACGAGACCTGCGCCCGCACCTCGCGCCAGGTCTTTCTGATCGCCGACGAGGTCAGTGATCAGCCGACGTGTGATCTGCTCACGCAGCGCATGCAGGTCCACGAGAAGACCGCCTGGATGTTGCGAAGCCTGCTCGAGTGATCGGCGCGCGCGTCAGCCGAGCGTGAGTCGCCGGGCCATCGTCGGTGTCGGCACCCGCTCGGCATCGAGCGCGAAGAGCAGCGCGTTCGCGAGACGGCGTCGAATCTGTCGCGAGGAGATGCCGAGCGCTGCCTCGAGGTGGCCGAGGTCGGGGTGGGTATCGAGGCGGGTGTGTAGCCGCGAGCAGCGCGTCAGCGGCTTGAGCCGAGGATCGGCAGGCCGATCGGGCCACCACCGCTCTGACCACCACCGCTCTGACGCCCGGCGGCCTCGCCGAGGAGGTACGCGAGGCCGACACCGCCGATCAAGATCGCGAGCAGCGTGAAGATCACCCCGACGGCGAGCGCAATCCAGAGGGCACGGCGCGACGGAGTCGTCGGCGCAGGGGCGAGCGTGGCCGGCGCTGGCGCAAAGGCTCCCGAGACCATGGCCGGGCTCGCGAGCGTTGGCGCGACCGGTCGTGAGCGCGGCGGTTCGACCCTCGGCTCGGCCAGCACGATCGGCATCGCGATCGCGGCGTGCCGACCCGAGCGACCGGGACTGGGCGCGTCGGGGTCGGGCATCGGAGCGCGAAGCACGGCCGCCGGCTCGTACGAGACGCGCGTCGGAGCGCTCGCCCCCGGAAGCGAGTCGAGCAACGCACTCGAGAAGGCCGTCGCGTTCTGCCAGCGCGCTTCCGGTCGGGGCGAGAGGCCGAGCGCGACCGCCTCGACGAGGGGCGCCGGGAGATCGCCGTGCGGCGAAGACACGCGTGGCGCGAGCTGTCCCTGCGCGATGAACGTCAGCCACGCCGACGCGGGGCCGTCGCCGTGCGGGAGTCGCCCCGAGAGCATGCGGTAGAGACAGACGGCGGTACCGAAGAGATCGGCGCGCGCGTCGGCGGACGAGCTGTCGAAGGCCTGCTCGGGCGCCATGTAGAAGGGCGAGCCCATGCTCGCGCCCGTCTCGGTCAGCTTGGTGCCCTCGGCGTACGCGAGCCGGCCGATGCCGAAGTCGAGGATCTTCACGCACGGCGTGCGCAGCTCGTCGGCGACCAGGAACAGGTTCGCGGGCTTCACGTCGCGATGGACGATGCCTCGCTCGTGCGCGACCTCGAGGCCGTCGAGGATCTGAATGGCGAAGTCGACCGCCTCGTGCGGCGAGAGTACGCCCTCGCGACGCAGGCGTGCTTCGAGCGTCTCGCCCGTGAGGAGCTCGAACGCGATGCACGCGTGACCGTCGAGGTCTTCGTGCATGTCGAGCGCGCGCACGACGTGAGGGTTGTCGGCCGCCGACGTGGTCTGCGCCTCACGCAAGAATCGCCGCAGCATGTTCGGATCCGCCGCGACCTCGCGGTGCAGCACCTTGAGCGCGACCGCGACGCCGCTGCGCGTGTCGAGCGCACGATGGACGGTGCCGAAGCCACCGCGGCCGAGCGTTCCGTCGATCCGATACGGACCGATGTGAAGCGGCTGGACCCCGCTCTCGCGAGGGCCGTCCACGTTCGCGCTGCGACGGACGGACGGGGCCATCGAAGGAGCATGCCCGAAGGAGCCGTCGACTGGATCCATAGATTCGGACATCGGCGTCCGTGCACCATTCACCGTGGCACCATGCGCGCGTGCCCCCGGTCTCGATCGGCCCACTGCGCGCGCTGGGGCTGGGCTCGCTCTCGGCCGTGCTCCTGTGCGCGGCGTTTCCGCCGTTCGAGCTCGTCCCCATCTCGTGGGTCGCGCTCGTGCCTCTCTTGTTCGCCGTCGTCCGCGTCGAGTCGACCGCGAACGAGGTCCTCTTGGCGGGCGGCGCGTTCGGCTTCGCCTTGTTCGCCTTCGAGCTCCGCTGGTTCTACGCCATCTTCGGCGCGCCCGCGGTGGTGTTCTGGGCGGTGCTGGCGTTCTTCCTCGCGCGCACGCTCTGGCTCGCGTGGCGCATCGGGCAGCGCTGGGGCGAGCGGGCGCTCGTCCTCGCGATCCCCGTGCTCTGGACGGGCGTCGAGCACCTGAGGAGCGAGTGCTGGCCGCTCGCGTTCGGCTGGATCACCCCCGGCTACGCGCAGGCGAGCGATTCCCGCGCGGTGCAGGCCGCGGAGATCTTCGGGGTGTACGGGCTGACGTTCGTCGTCGTGCTCGCCTCGAGCCTGAGCGCGTGGGGGACCGCGCGAGCGGGCGCGCCTCGGCTCGCACGGGGCCTCGCGGTGCTCGCCGTTCCCGTCGCCTATTCGGTCCTCGCCGCGTACGGGGCCCATCGCAGCACCGCGCTCGAGGCCGAGATGGTGGGCGAGCCCCGCGTCCGCGTCGCCGCGATCCAGTACGAGACGAACAGCCTCGAGGACGGACTCGCGCTCCTCGATCGCGTCCCCGAGGGAACGCAGCTCGTCGTGTTTCCCGAGCTGGGCGCGGTCTACCGCGACCACCAACTCACCTACGTCGAGGCGTTCGAGGGCGAGCTGCGCGCGCGGGCGCTGACGAGGGGCGCGGTCCTCGTCGTGGGCGCTGAGCGACGTGCGCCGGGCGGCAACCCCGTCCTCGACTTCTACAACACGCTGGCGATCATCGCGCCGCACGGACCGGCGCTTCACTACACCAAGGCCGAGCCGGTCCCTCTCTTCGCGGACGGCGTCGCGTCGGACGACGTTCACGCCTACGACACCGAGCTCGGGCGACTCGGGTTCGCCATCTGTTACGACTTCACGCACCCGCATGTGGTCGACGCCCTGCGCGGCGCGCGGGCGTTCGTCGTCGCGAGCGGAGACCTCGCCTCGTGGTCCGAGCTCCAGCATCGGCAGCACGCGCTCGTGACCCGCCTGCGCGCAGTCGAGCATCGCCGCTGGTTCGTGCGCGCGACGAGCTCCGGGTACTCGCAGATCGTCGATCCCAACGGACGGGTGCATGGCGAGCTGGGCTTCGAGGACGTGGGCATGCTCACCGGGGAGATCGGCCTGCGTGAGACGACCACGCTCTACGACGCCGTCGGGCTCTGGCCGGCGCGGCTCTGTCTCGCGGCGTGGCTGATCGCCGCGGCGATGGAGCTCGGGCGCGCGCTTCGAGAGCGAACACCTGCGCTCCGGCCGTCGCCCGGAGACCCGCGTGTTAGAACGCGCGCATGAGCTGGGACGCCGCCATCTTCGGAACGCTCACGATGCCTTCAGCCCACTGGAAGAAGTGGCTGAAGGCGCCCGTCGACTCCGCGCAGATCCCCGACGCCGCGAAGTACCTCTCCATGCGTGAGCTGAGCGGGCAGACGGTGCAGAAGACGCTCACGGAGGTCGCGCGCTTCGAGGACGACGAGGGGCTCGCGTTCGTCGAGCTCGTTCGCGCGCCAGACGAAGGCCGACTGAGCGTGCGTTCCTTCTTCTCGAAGGACGAGTACCTCGAGCACTCCGTCGCGCTCGCGGCGATCTGGGTCGCGGCCGGCAAGGAGGCCGTCGGCGAGCTCTATTTCGCCGGCATGCTGACGGCGGGCTTCTGCTACCGACTGAGCGTCGGCGCGCGCGGCGTCCGCTTGGCCGAGCGACCGATGCGCGACACCAAGAAGCAC
>JAYVCF010000285.1:0-6071 GCA_043750095.1 Deltaproteobacteria bacterium | reverse complement strand
AGGGCGTCGCCGCCATCGGCACCATCGACAACACCCACGTGGCCGACTTCGACCAGAGCTCGCACGTGAACATCCTGCAGGGCGCCTTCGCGTTCGAGGGCGAGTACCACCTCCTCAACCGCCAGCTCGGCATCTACTTCAACGCCGGCTGGGCGAGCGGCGACTCGGACGTGGAGGGCATCTCGGCTGACCAGCTCGGCGTGCAGCAGCCCACGGTCAACGGCCAAGATCACACCGTCAGCACTTTCTATTTTCACCCCGCGTACCGCGTGGACCTGATCTTCTGGCGCAACATCATGCGACAGATCGGGGGCGCTTATTATCTCCGCCCGGGTCTCTCGTACGACTTCATCCGCAACAACTTCGGCCAGCTGCTCGGGGCGCGGGCGGACGTGATCTACAGCCGCGCCAGCAACCCCGTGCAGACCTGGGGCAACAGCGCAGACCTCGGCCTCGAGATCGACGCGCAGGTCTACTACCGGAGCGAGGACGGCCCCGACATCCTCGACGGCTTCTACGCCTCGATCCAGTACGGCATCTTCTTCCCGTTCCAGGGCCTCGGATATCTGAACGGACAGCTCCCGCCTGGCACCGCGGGCGTGGGCGGACAGAACGCGCAGACGCTCCGCCTGATCCTCGGCGTGCAGTATTGATTGGTGGGCTCCGCCCCCCAAAACCCCCCGGAGGGGGCTCGCTTGATCGCTCGCTCACCCGCGCCGGATTTGGCGTGAACTGCGCCGTTTGCCCGCGGGTCGGCTCCCATCGCTTGTCGGTCGGCCCGAGCCGGATTCGGCGATGAGCGACGCGGTTCGCTTCGTTCCCCTCGGCGGTCTCGGCGAGATCGGCATGAACTGCATGTGCGTCGAGCACGGCGACGACGTCGTCCTCATCGACTGCGGCGTGCTCTTCGACAACCGTGGGCTCGGCGTCGACCTCATCCACCCGGACTTCGAGCACCTCTTCGATCGCCGCGACGCCATCCGCGCGCTGGTCCTCACGCACGGCCACGAGGATCATCTCGGCGCCGTCAGCTGGTTCCTGCGCGACTTCCCCAACGTGCCCGTCTACGGACCGCCCTACGCGCTCGCGCTCGTGCGTCACCGCATCGGCGAGCATCCCTGGCATCGCGGGCGTGCGCTCGATCTGCGGCCCATCGCGCGCGGCGAGCGCTTCACCGTCGGTCCCTTCCGCTTCGAGCCCTTTCAGGTGACGCACTCGATGCCCGAGTGCATGGGCCTCGCGATCGACACGCCGGCGGGCCTCGTCGTGCACAGCGGCGACTTCAAGATCGACGACGCGCCGCCCGACGGCGATCGCTTCGACGAAGAGCGGCTCGTCTCGTTCGGCGAGCGGGGCGTGCGCCTGCTCTTGAGCGACTCCACCAACGCCCTCTCGCAAGGAGAGTCCGGGCGTGAGCGCGACGTCGCCGACTCGCTCGAAGACCTGGTGGCGCGCGCCGACCAGCGCGTGATCGTCTCGCTCTTCGCATCGAATGTGCACCGCATGCGCGCCGTGTTCGAGATCGCGCGCCGCGTGCACCGCAAGGTGGCGCTCTTCGGCCGCTCGATCGACACGCACGTCCGCATCGCGCGCGAGCTCGGCATCCTTCCCGATCCGAGCGACGTGCTCGTCCGACGCGAGACGGCGCGCGAAGTGCCGCGCGATCGGCTCCTCGTGGTCTGCACGGGCTCGCAGGGCGAAGCGCCCGCAGCGCTACCGCGCCTGGCGAGCGGTGAGCATCCGGATCTCGCGCTCGATCGCGGCGACCTGGTGATCTTGAGCTCGCGCGTCATTCCGGGAAACGAGCGGCCGATCCTCGATCTGATCGAGACGCTCGCGCGCCGCGGCATCCGCGTGGTGCATCGCGCCAACGATCCGAGCATCCACGCCAGCGGCCACGCCCATCGCGGCGAGCAGCGACGCTTCGTGGATCTCGTGAAGCCCTCGGCGTTCATGCCAGTGCACGGCACCTTCGTGCATCTCGAGGCGCACGCGGGCCTCGCGCGCGAAGCGGGTGTCCCGCAGACACTCGTGGCGCTGAACGGCACCATCGTGGAGCTCACGCCGACCGAGCTGCGCAGCGTCGGCCAGGTCTGGTCGGGTCGCACGTACATCGATCGCGGCGGCGAGTCCGTGGACGGCCGCGTGCTCGGCGAGCGCAAGGGCCTCGCCGAAGGCGGTGTCGTGGTCGTGTCGCTCCGCGTGGATCGCCTCGGCCGTCTCCTCGGCTCGGTCGCGGTCGACACCAAGGGTATTCTGCAGCCCGAAGACGAGGTCGAGGTCGAGGGCGACGTCGCCGCCTCGATCGAGCGCGAGATGGATGAGCTGCGCACGCCGAAGGACACCCCGAGCGACGAGGAGCTCCGCGAGCACGCCGGACGCGCCGCGCGGCGCTTCTTCCAGCGCGAGCTGGGTCGAAAGCCGCCGACGCTGGTCCTCGTTCATCGCGAGCGCGCCTGACGATCACGCTCGCCGCTCCCGAACCGAGGAAATGAGCGTCGAGAGTTGCCGCTGAGGAATGCAGGAAGGCATGAAAAGAAAATCCGTTCCTGCTTTCCTGCCTTCCTCAGCGGCACTTTCTTCTCTCGCGCTCAACCTCGCCTTCCTGCTCGCCGGCTGCCCCGCGCGTGGCGAAGGCCTCGCGGTCGTCCCCGACCCCCACACGCACCACGACACCGCCTCCTCAGGCGACACCGAGCCGCCACCGACGCCGCCGACCGGCCGCTCCCCGACCGACGACGAGTCGCGCGCCATCCGCCCGCTCCTGCGCGCCGCCGAGCGCGTGCGCGGCCTCCGCTTCGCGCACGACGTTCCCGTTCGCATCCAGACGCCCGAAGAGATCGTCGCGTTCGTTCAATCCCGCCTCGACGAGCACGAGCTCGAGCACGCCCGCGTGTTCTACGTCGCCATCGGCCTGCTCCCGGCCGATCTCGACGTACGCCAGATGCTCCTCGACGTGATGGGCGAGCAGATCGTCGGCTTCTACGATCCCGACAGCGGCACCATGGTCCTGCGCGACGACGTCGCTCGCGAGCTGCGCGCCCTCGACAGCGCCGGGCGCGACGTGACGAGCGGCAGCACCGCCATCGTTCTCGTCCACGAGTACGTGCACGCGCTCCAAGATCAGCAGCTCGAGCTCGGCGCGCACTATCACTTCGCCGAGGGCCACCGCGAGCGCAGCGGCGACGAGGCCAACGCGTTCGCCTCGCTCGTCGAGGGCGACGCCACGCTGGCGATGATCGGCTGGCTCGCGCAGGCGAGCGGCGCGCACCTCTCGGAGCTGACGCGCGATCCTTCGATCCTGCGCGATCGAATCTCGCCCGAGGCGATGGCGGGCGGCGGCCCCGAGCTCGCGCGCGCACCGGCGATCGTCCGCGCGCCGCTGCTGTCTCGTTACTTCGACGGAATGACCTTCTGCGCGGCGCTGCACGCGCGCGGCGGGTTTCGCATCGTGGACGCGGCCCATCGCGACCCGCCGACCACCACCGAGCAAGTGCTCCACCCCGATCGCTACTTCGCGCACGAGGAGGGCACGGTGATCACCATCCCTGCGCTCCCCGAGCTCGTAGCCCTCGGCTTCACCCCGCACGACGAAGACACGCTCGGCGAGCTCGAGCTCAGCGTCTGGCTCGCGCTCGGAACCGATCACGATCGGGACGCGTCTGCGGGAGCGGGCTGGGGCGGCGATCGACTCCGCGTCTACCGCGACGCCAACGGCGCCACGTGCTCCGTCTGGTGGACGCTCTGGGACGACGAGGCCGAGGCCGTCGAGGCGGAGAGCGCCGCCACGCGCGTCGCCACGCAGCTCGCAGGCACCCACGTGCGCCGCGCCGGCCGCGCCCTCGCGATCACCATCGGCGCACCCGACGGCGCGCTCCCATCCATCGACGCCGCGTTCGACTCGTTCGCTACTTCGCCTCGATGATGTCTTCGACCGAGAGGTGATCCGCGGCGTAGCGTCCGTAGTGCGCGACGACGACGCGGAGCCGATCATCGAGCACGAAGTCCGCGGGCATGCGCAGCAGCTTGCCGTCGGTGCGTCCGAGGTTGATGGTGGCGCGCTGACCCCAGGGCGTGAGCCCGACGCCGAGGTTGCGCGGGTCGAGCAGCGCGAGCGCCGAGTCGTGCGTCGCGCCCCAGGCGATGTGGGCCATGTCGTCGGGGTCGGCGAGCAAGGGAAACGGAGGAGCCTGGAGCGCGACACGGGCCTTGATCGCGTCGAGCGGCGATCCGAACACACCGACCATGCGCACGCCCGCCCGCTCGAGCTCGGCATGCCGCTCGATCAGCACGTGCACGTGCACGTTGCAGAACGGACAGCCCGCGAAGCGAAAGAACACCACGAGCGTGCGCTTGCTCCGCGGCTCGCGGTGGAGGTCGAAGAGCGAGCCGGTGTGCGCCATCAGCGCGAGCTCGGGCGCGGCGTCGCCGGGCGAGAGGGGCTTGGGCGAGCGCGGCAGAGGGGACGGGGAGGCCATGAGCCCTGATACCGCGCGGCCGCGCGCTTCGTTTCCACACCGGCGCCCTACCCGTCTGCGCGGCTGTCGTTTCGCGGGAAAGTCCCGCAAACACCGTGAGATGCGCTTGACCATGGAGGAGCCGAACGCTAGGACGGTGCGCTTTTCGCCAAGCCCGTTTCTGGAGTCGCGCATGCCATCCGTCGTCACCGAGATCGATCCCGTCACCATCGAAGTGAAGGTCGAGCTTCCATGGGAACGCGTTCGAAAGAACCTCGACGAGACGTTCGGCAAGCTCCAGCGCACCGCGCGCGTGAAGGGCTTTCGTCCCGGCAAGGCGCCGCGCAACGTCATCCAGCAGCTCTTCGCCAAGGATGTTCGCCAAGAGGTCGCCTCGAACCTCATCCAGGAAGGTCTGATCGAGGCCGTGAAGGAGCACGAGCTCCCCATCGTGAGCAACGCACAGCTCGAGAAGGAGCCCACGGTCGCCGACGGGCAGCCGCTCGCGTTCTCGGCGAAGTTCGAGGTGCGTCCGAAGATCGAGTCGCTCAACACGGATCTCACGCTCACGCGCCCGAAGACGGACGTGGGTGACGATGCGGTCGATGCCGAGCTCGAGAAGCTCCGCCAGCAGAACGCCACCATCGAGCCGCTCGAGACCGCGCGTCCCTCGAAGAAGGGTGACGTCGTCACGGTCGACTTCGAGGTCACCGTCGACGGCAAGAAGGAGGACGCCAAGAAGAGCGAGGGCGTGGTCGTCGAGGTCGGCGACGAGAACGTCATGAAGGAGATCGACGCTGCACTTCTCGGCGTGTCGGTCGGCGAGACCAAGGCCGTGAGCGTCGTGCGCCCCGACACCGACGAGAACAAGGACCTCGCAGGCAAGGTCGTCGTGTTCGACGTGACCGTCCGCGACGTGCGCGAGAAGCGCATCCCCGCGCTCGACGACGAGCTCGCCAAGGATCTCGGCGAGCACCAGACGCTCGACGCGCTCCGGGCGGCCACGCGGGCCAAGCTCGAGAAGACGGCGAAGGACAAGGCGGAGAGCGCCTTGCGTGCGCAGGCCGTGGACAAGCTCGTGGAGCTGAACCCCGTGCCCGTGCCCCCGTCGCTCCTCGATCAGCAGCTTCGCGCCATGGCGCAGGAGTTCGTGGAGTTCCTCCGCATGATCGGGCAGCAGCCGAAGCTCGACGAGGCGATGGTCGGCGAGATGCGTGGACGCGCCGAGCAGAAGGTTCGCGCCGTGCTCTTGCTCGGCGAGCTGAGCCGCAAGGCCGACATCAAGGTGGACGCGGCCGACGTCGACGCGCGCCTGAAGGAAATCTCCGAGAAGACCGGCAAGCACCTCGCGAAGGTGAAGGTCGACTACCAGGGCGAGAAGCGCGAGAACCTCGAGTCGTCGATCCTCGAGGCGAAGCTCATCGACCATCTGCTCAGCAAGGCGAAGATCAGCGACGAAGTGCCGGGCGCCGCCGAGGCGACGACCGCAGCGGCCGTCGAAGGCGAGACGACCGAGACGAAGAAAGAGCCGAAGAAGAAGGCTGCGAAGAAGGAAAAGACCGAATGACCGACTACGACGATCTCGTCCGCGCTAATCGCGCCTTCGGCGCCTCC
>JAYVCF010000284.1:0-8218 GCA_043750095.1 Deltaproteobacteria bacterium | reverse complement strand
CACTGCGCACACCGACGCCGATCTGCTCGAGTTCGATCGCGACGCGCTCACCGCCGCGGCGCGCGAGGTCGGTACGCTCGCAGCTGCGCTCGACAAGTTCGCGCGCGAGCGCCTGCTCCACAACTTGCTCGCCACTTGCCCGCTCTTTCGCCCGCTCGACAAGAAGCAGCGCCTCGATCTCGTGCGGCGCTTCACCGCGCACGACGTGGCCGCCGGAGTGCAGGTCATCCGCGAAGGCGAGGCTGGGCGCGGTCTCTTCATCCTGATGTCGGGCGAGGTCGACGTGACGAAGATCGACGGCGACTCGAAGGTGCTGCTCGCCTCGCTGAAGCCCGGCGATGTGTTCGGTGAGATCTCGCTGCTCGAAGACGGGCCCGCGACCGCGAGTGTCGCCGCCGCGCGCGCGAGCACCGTCCTCTTCCTCGCACGCGACGTGTTCACTCGCCTCGGCGAAGCGTTCCCCGACATCAAGGAATACGTGAGCCAGCTGGGCGAAGAGCGCCTCATGGACACACGTCTCTTGCTCGAGGCCGGCACCGACGAAGAAGAGATCGACCTCAGCGACATCTTGGTCTGACCGGCCGGAATTTGTCGCGCCCTGGGCGCCTCCTGTCGGGGCCGGAACTTGTCGCGAGCCAAGATCCGCGCCCCGCACGGAACAAACATGCACCCTGGTGCGTAAGGCCGGAGAGGCCCCCACCCATTCGGCGTGTAGCCGGCGGGGCGTCGCGCTCGGATACTTCGGATAGACGGAATCGCTCCACGGAGGCCTCATGTCGCGTCGCGCCGGAATCGCCATCATCCTGATCGCTGCGCTCGCGTTGATCGGCGGCTCGATCGCCGTCCGTTCGCAGGGCTGTTCGTTCGGAGCGTGCGGGGCAGACCGGAGCGTCGTCGTCGCCGACTACGCGATCGGCGGCGTCGATCCCGAGACCGGCGCGATCATCATCGATCTCGACGACGCGGCGTCGGAGAGCGATCGCGAGACCGTCGGGACCGAGCTGGCGTCGGCGATCGCGCCCTACGCATGGCTCAGCGGCTCAGCGGCGCTCGGGAGCCCGATGGAAGCCGATGCGCAGATCTATCGAGTCGATGTCCCGCGGAGCGAGGTCGCCGAGATCTTGAGCACGCTCGGCGCCGATCCCGAAGTCGAGACCGTCGAGGTCGAGCGTCGCTGGTCGGTCCCGGAGCGGGCGGACGCGGGCGCCATCGCACGTCCCGACCCGTTCGTGACGCCGCGCGACGGCGGCGATCGCTTCGTCCCCAACGACCCATACTACGCGCACCAGTGGCACCTCGATCAGATCGGGATGCCCGGGGCGTGGCCGCGCGGCCGTGGCGAGGGCGTCGTGGTCGCGGTGATCGACACGGGCGTCGCCTACCGCAATGGCGGTGGCTTCGCGCAGGCCCCCGATCTCGGCCAGACGAGCTTCGTCGACGGCTGGGACTTCGTAGACAACGACGCGTACCCCGACGACGAGCACGGCCACGGAACGCACGTCGCGGGGACGATCGCGCAGAGCACCGACAACGGGCTCGGTGTCGCAGGCGTCGCCCCCGCCGCATCGATCATGCCGCTGCGCGTGCTCGATGCGAGCGGTGCCGGCGGCTGGGCCGCGATCGCTTCGGCGATCCGCTGGGCCGCCGATCACGGAGCCGACGTGATCAACATGTCGCTCGGCGGCGGGATGCGATCGCGAACGGTCGAGCGCGCGATCGACTACGCGTACGAGCACGGCGTGGTGATCGTCGCGGCCGCGGGCAACTCGTCGGCGAGCGCGGTGGAGTACCCGGCGCGACACGATCACGTGATCGCGGTGGGCGCGGTCCGCTACGACCGCGAGCTCTCCTTCTACTCTTGCTACGGCGAGGGGCTCGACGTGGTCGCGCCAGGCGGCGACACGCGCGTGGACCAGAACGGCGACGGCCTTCCAGACGGTGTGCTCCAGAACACGATCGTCGGCCGGGACGTGCGCCGATTCGACTACCTCGCGTGGCAGGGAACGTCGATGGCCGCTCCGCACGTCGCGGGTGTCGCGGCGCTGATTCGCGGCTCAGGCGTGACGGATCCGGACGCCGTGGAGCGCGTGCTCCGCGACACGGCCGAGCCCGTCGGGGACGTCGAGCATTTCGGCTCTGGCCTGGTCCGGGCAGACGCTGCGCTCACGCGGACCGAGGACACCGAGGGCGCGATGCGTGGGATCGCCGCCCTGGCGCTCGGAGCCTTGGTGCTGGGTAGCCTCCGTCGACGCGGTCGCCTCGGCGTCTCGACCGCGGCCACGACGGGAATTGCTTTCGCCGTCGCAGGCGGGCTCGCAGTCCTCCCCTTCTCGGCCGTCGGGCTGGGGGTGCTCGAGCCCTGGCTCGCGGGCGGCGTACCCGGTGCGCTCGCACACCTCGGCTCGTTCGCCCACGTCGGCGTCATCGCCGCGACTCTCGCACTGACGGCCCTCATCCCGCTGGGGGGGGTGCTGTTCTTCCTCCAGAACAAGCGCCTGCTGCCGCTCATCGTGGGCGTGAGCCTCGGCTTTGCGGCGTACTTGCTCGTGGAAGCCGTCGTACCCACGGCGCGGCTCGCCCTTCCGAGCTTGGTGACCGGTCCGTGGCTCCTCGCCCAGGCCGCCGCCGCGACTTGGCTTGCGCACCAGGCGGCGCTGAAGAACGGCTGAGCGCTGCGCTCGCGGCTACGCCGGCGTGTGTGTCGCCGTCGGTCAGTCGGCCGGCGCGGCGGGAGGCTGGTGCGTCATGGGATCGGTCGGCATGAGCTCCGACAGCGTGCGCGTCATCAGGTCGCGCTGCTCCTCACGAAGCCCATCGCCATCCTCGCCCGCAACCTCGCGGGCCACGGCGAGGTAGTGCAGAGCTTCGGGGCGGTGACCGAGGCGGTACTCGGTCATCCCACGTACGTAGAAATAGCGCGCGCGCTCCTCGTGACCGAGGTTGGGCGCGTTCGGTTCGAGATCGGCGAGCCAAGAGAGTGCGTTCTCGTAGCGGGCTTGCTCGTACGACTGCTCGGCGCGCCTCAGCTCGGCCGAAGCCGCGCCGCATGCGCCGAGGGACAGCACGAGCCAGAGGGCACCCACCCGTCGCCAAGGGCAGTGTTGCATCGCGGACAGCATACCGGAAAAAGCGAACGCCGCGCTCGGCGAAGAGCGCGGCGTTCCAGAGGTGCTTCACGGACCCGGTCTCAGGAAAGACCGCATGATGGAAGGAACACGCGGGCCGTGAGCGACGTCTACGATGGTAGGTAGGCTGACAAGAGCAAAGCAGCAGAAGCGCAAGACGAAGCGAGAGCGAAGGAAAGAGGGAGCGAAGGAAAGAGGGAGGGCAAAAGAAAGGAAGCCAAGAACACGACGGTGAGGCTCGGCCTGGAGAGCGTGGCCTCGCCGAAGAACGAATGACGCAGAACTCGTTGCCCGACAGTCTCTGGTGCGAAACGGCGACTCGGGAGCTGCGAAGCAAGGGCGCGGGCCCGAAGGCGACGCGTACGGCGTGTTAGAGCAACGCGGGTGCCAGGTCGGCGGCCGCGGGAATTGACCCGAAAAACCGGCTCAGTCCATCGTCTCCGGCGAATGCGGCATGACATCCGTGTCATGACTCGTCGGACGGCGGCCAAAGAAAAACCCCGGTCCTCTCGGGCCGGGGTTCGTCTTCGTGGCGGGTGTCGGTCCGCCCGCAGCTCAGAGGTACGAGTTGATGCCGAGTCTCCGCTGGAGCTCGATGAGCGTCCCGAGGAACGACTCGTTGCGCTGAAGACGCCGGCGCACGCGATCGAGCTGCGCGCCCGCGGGGAGCGTGTGCGTCAGCGCCTGGTCGGTGTTCAGGCCGAGCAGGAACTGGAAGCCCAGCTGCTCTTCTTCGAGGTTGTAGGTGTCGCGCGAGCGGATCTTCACAGCCACATAGGTGGTGCGGAGATGTTCCGACGTGTACGTGATGTAGTCCGCGTCGACTGCGCTGCAGCCGCCGACATGGCCTGGTGAGGTCAGGACGCTCGTCAGGTACGCGCAGGTCTGGCTGCCGTCACGCTGGAAGTCGGGGATGGTGAAGCCATCGCCGCTGCCCAATGCGACCACGTCGAGACGACGCTCCCACGAGTTGTCGTAGAAGACCGGGAACTCCGACAGCGCGAACGCAGTGGCGTACACGCGAAGTACGTCATCCGACGAGCCCTGGATGACGGGGTACGGGAACTGGACTGCCGTCGCGGCGCGGCACGGTCCTCGAACGCCGGTGGTGGGGTTGCTGCAGCCGCGGCCATAGAGGTCGGGGGCGCGATACCAGTTCACGTACTGGACGTGAGTCATGGTGCCCGTGGGATCCGCCGCGTCGTGACGGATGCGCGGTGCGTACCAGTCGTCGTCGTCCAGGATGAAGCCACCGAAGAGCTCGGTCATCTCCACCGGGAAGAACGAATAGAAGTTGATGTAGTAGCGCTCGTCGAGCGTGTAGCTCAAACCCCAGTCTCGCGTCGTGAGCGCGAGCAACGCGTAGAGCTTGTCCCAGAAGGTGCCGACCCGCTCGGTGCGGAAGAATCCGAGCGCCCCATCCTGGTAACGCGACCAGTGATAGTAGCCCTCGCCGACATCGAGCGAGAGGTCCGCGCCCGGCATGCCCGGCTGCTCACCCATCTGAACGTATGCGCCGTGCGCGCCGATCGTCGGATCCAGGTGGTAGGAGCCCGGCTCCGGAAGCGTCGCGAGCTCTGCGAACCAGTTCATGACGTCGACCGACGCCGCGTACTGGTCATCGAGACCGAGCGGGCCCGTGTTCGTCGTGAAGCGCGGCTCGTAAATCAGGCGGAAGAGAAGGTGCTGGTAGATCTTCGCAGCGTCCGGGATGTAGCGAAGCGCGCGCGGGCCCGTGGTGAAGCCACGGTGGAAGCGGCGGAAGTAGCTCGTGAGGTATCGGCTCTGCCACTCGGCGCGCCAGTTTGCGATGACTTCCTGGAAGCTCTCGCCCGCATCGAACGTGTTGCACCACGAGATGTCGTTGAGGCGCGGATTCGAGCAGAACAGGTAGGTGACCGGGGCGAGCTCCTGGCCCGCGTGACGGTCGCGATAGCGGTTGCCATCGACGTAGTCGACGAAATCGGAGTCGATGCTCGAGCAGATGCAGTGCGTCGCATCCGCGCCCATCGTCGACCCACAGGGGAGCGGGATGGTCGAGAAGCGCGGGTTGGTGACGCAGTGCTGCGTGATCGTCTGCCCGGCGCCAGCGCCGGTGGGAGAGAACGGACACTCCGCGTCGGCGGTGCAGTGGTCGCCGCCGCGGTACCAGGGCATGAGCACACGCGCGAACTGGTCCGAGCGGAGGATTCCCTCGACCGAGGTCTGGGGGTAGTTGGGCGTCGACGGAGTCATCGCCGCGACGTCGCCCGGGTTCCTGCACTCGGCGGCCTCGAACATCATGTTGCCGTTCGCGTCCGTGCAGTGGTCCTGGTACGCCTCGATCTCGTTGAAGTAGTTGAAGTAGACCGCGGCGCGATCGTAGAGGCCGATGCCCATGATGTCCGAGAGGTCACCCGGGTAGTCCATCGTCGACGACGTCATGTAGTTGCCGGCGCCGGCAACGTTGCGCTGGTGACGAACGCGCTGCGTGTCACGGAGCCAGCGGGTCTGCTCGTCGCCCGTGATCTGGTTGTCCATGTTGCCGCCGTTCGCCGGGAGGTCGTAGTCCTGCAGGCGGGGAAGCGCGAGGTCGGGCCGTCCGTTCGCGTCCGCATCGGTGAGCGCGATGTTGTAGTAAGCCGGCAGGTAGTTGTCGCGATCGAGGGTCGCCGCGAAGTTGTGCTCGAGGCCGAGCCCGTGGCCGAGCTCGTGCTGCATGACGGCGCGATGCCACGCCTGCGCCCAGCGAATGCGAGCCTCGGGCAGCGGCACGCCGCGGAAAGCGTTCGCCCAGTACTCGCCGAACTGCGACGTGTACGCGAGCGCGGGGCGCTCCATCATCATGCACGAGCCGTGGTTCATCAGATCCCGCTCGTGTCGCAGATCCGCGAGCGCGCCGTCGAGGAACTGAGCGCGGAACGGCGACACGCGATCCATCGTCGCGTCATTGCCGAGATCCATGTGCTCCGGCGAGACCCCCGGGCCGCCGAGCGACCTGGTGGCCATGTTCTCGAGCAGGTTGGCAGCCGGGAAGCCCTCGCTCGCCGACGCCTCCGCGTAGCGACGCTCGAGCTGCGAGCCCGCCACGCGTCCCATGCGGTCGCTGAAGAGCATCGCCCGACCTTCGGCGCCATGCAGCGCACGCGCGCCACCCATGTTCGCCGCGATCTGGTCGAGGAAGAAGGAGTGGATGTCCGCCGGAAGTGCCGGGCGGCTCGGGTCCGAGGGGTTGAAGCCCGGGTCGGCGCTGGGCGCGATGCCGGTGGGCCCGTGCACGGTTCCGAGCGCCGAGAAATAACGGCGAACCTCGTCACCGTTGATGATGGAGTCGGTCGGCTGGTCGCCGCGGAGAATCGGCCACCACTCGAGCGGCTGCACGCCGAAGTTGTCGAGGCACTGACCGCCCATGTTGATCGGCGAGACGATCGCTTCGCCGTTCACGGGGTCCTGCATCGGCTGCATGACGCCGCAGAAGCCCGAGGCCGCCGCGCTGACGTAGTTGAACATGTTGTAGCGGATGTCGCCGAGCTGCTCGCAGGGCTGCGTGGGATCCGCGTCGCAGCTGTTGACGTGCAGCACGAGCATGCACTCGCTCGGCATCGACGGATCCGAGGCGAAGTGCAGGCCCGTCCAGCTGTGGTCGTACGACCCGAACTCGGTCGGGTGCGCGACGTCCGTCGGACCCTCGATCCAGCAGTTGTACGGATCAGTGACGCCGGCGGCCAACTGAGCCGCGTGGCTCGCGAACCAGTCGACGCGGTAGGCACACGTCATCGACGCACGATTCACTTCGCCCGCGATCACGCCGTTGCTGCCGCAGAAGCAGTAGTCCGTGGGGTTGTTGCCCTGACAGGCTACGGCCGCGCCGGAGGGCGGCTGCCGATTGTGGAGCGCGCGGCTGCCGCGCATGAACACTTCGTTCCACTGTCCGACGAGCTCGAACGAGTTACGCAGCAAGTACGCCGGGTAGCCGGGCGAGAGGTAGTACGAGACCTGACGGATGTCGCGTTGCGCAAGCGGAAGCGTACAGACATGCGCAGCCTGGTCGCAGAACGAGCCGGGCACGCCGTCGAAGGCGCCGTCGCCATTGTCGTCGAAGCGTCCCGAGCACTGCCAGTCCGACACGCACGGGAGCGTCGCGCCCGCGGTATCGTGGCGGAACGAGTTGCGATAGAAGTTGTGGCGAAGGCGGTAGTACGTGAGGAAGTCGGTCTCGCCGAGCTCGTCGGTGAGGCCACCGACGCACACGTTGTGCGCCGTGTCGCAATCACCGGTCGAGCAGTCGTTGTCGGCGCGGCAGTGCTCGGCGAGCGTCGAGCGGTCGAGACCTCCGCGCAGGTACGTGCGCTGCTCGGTGCGGATGATGCCAAAGCGGTCGTACTCCGAGTTCGCCAGCGTCTCGACGGCGTACTCGTGGTGCGGCGGAACGCGAAGGAACGCATCACGCGTGGTGATCGCGATGCTCGTGCCGCAAGGGTTGGTGTCCCCGCCGACCTGACCCGAGAGCGATCTCGCGAAGCACTGGAGCGGCGTCCAGATTTCCTGCGTGACGAACGACATGTAGTGAACCGAGTCCCGCATTTCGGCGGGCCACTCGTCGCGGAAGCGGTAGTTCGTATCCTCGCCGACGCGCACCATCTGCGGCGCCCATTCGGCCGGGAGGTCGGTGGTGCCGTTCAACGCGTGCTGGTGGCTGTTGCCGATGTCGGCCACGCCGAGCGGGGCCGATTCGCGGCGGAACGTGCCGAAGAGCGCGTCGATCTCGAGCGAGTCACCGAACTCGCCGAAGCTGACGAGGTTCTGCGACCAGTCGACGCGCAAGAAACGGCGGTCGTACCAGCGGCGGTCCGTCGTGTTCTCCGAGACGACGTTGGTGGCCTCGCCGGTTCCCGGATTGTATTCCTGGCGAACGTCGACGTGCGCCTGGACGCGGTACACCGCGAGCGGCGAGCCGCGGAACTCCGCGCTGTGCGCGTCGGCGTTCGAGCCCGGGATGATCTCCGTCGCGCGGTACGCGTACAGGAAGTTCTCGTCGATGACCCAGCGGATGCGGCCGATGACACCGGACTGCGACGCGATGTCGTAGTTCGACATGGCGCCCGCCCACGGGG
>JAYVCF010000283.1:0-10326 GCA_043750095.1 Deltaproteobacteria bacterium | reverse complement strand
GAGTCACGACCACCCCGCCGTCCGCGATGCCCGCGTCACCCCTGAGGGTCACGCACGCGCCGTCGACGCACGCGCCGTCGGGGCACTGCACGATCGAACCGCACGCGTTGAGACACTCGTCCTCGCGACAGAGAAATCCCACCGGACAGGGATGCGAGTGGCACGAGTCCACATCGAGCGAGCATGTCCCGATGGCGGTCGCCGGATCGATGAGACATCGCGCCAGCGCGGGACAGTCGTTGCTGCGCGTGCAGCCTCCGCGGCATCGACCACGGCTACACACCAAGGGTGCGGCGCAGTCGCTGGCGCGCGAGCAGAGATCGCCCGATCCCGGAGCCGCTTGGCAGGCGAGCATCACCAGACCGACAGCGAGCAGCGCGATGCGACTCACCACATCACCGTGTTCGGCGTGTGATCGATCATGCCGACGCCCGTGATCGTGCCGCGCCCGAGCTGTCCTTGATCGTTCGATCCCCAGCACAACACGTCGCCGTCGCGCGTCAGCGCACACGCCGCCGTCCCGCCGACGTGCGCTTCGATTGCGGGCGGCACCCGAACGAGCGTTGGGACCGTAATCGAGTCGAAGGGCTCGTTGAACGCGCCGCCCCAGACGTAGAGCGCGCCGCTCGCGGTGGTGCCGAAGAAGGTGCCGCCGCTCGGTCCGAACAGGTGCTCGATGGGCTCGCTCGGCTGCGCGAGTGAGAACGGCATGGTCGCGCAATTCCGTCCGCAGCTGGGGCACGCCATCGTGGGCACGCTGCCGCTGCCGAGCGCTTCGCTTGCCATGCCCCAGCACGAGAGCCCCGGGGCCGTGGAGGGCGAGGTAATGGCGCACGTGTGATAAAGCGTGGTCGCGATCTCGCTCGCGCCGGTGACTTGGCCGAGGCCCGCGGTGAGCCGTGACGCGCTCGTCGTGGTGCTGCCCACCACGCCACACGAGTCGTCACCGATGCCGAGGATCGTTCCGTCGCTCGAGAGCGCCAGGACGTGCGTGCCCGCGATCGCGAGCGAGATGGTGTGCGTGCCGAGCTCCGTCGCGTGGAGCGCGATGTTCGAATAGGGCACTGCGGCACCGGTCCCGAGCTGGCCTTCCGCGCCGGCACCCCAGCACCAGACTTCGGTGCTCGCGCTCACGCCCGCGTCGACACCGCCCGCGGCCGCATCGCGGACTGCGCATGTGAACTCGTCGCCCGAGCGAATCTGCGTCACGTGATCGAGGATCACCGTCCCGCCGGTGCCGTCGTCGCGGACGACCTGGCGCGGGACGAGGATGCCGTCGTCGGCGTGACCATCGCCGCGCTGTCCCGCGTAGTTTCGTCCCCAACACTGCACGGTCTGATCGCGGATGAGCGCGCAGCCGAAGTCGAATCCCACCGACGCTGCGACGACGCCCGCGAGCGGAGATCCAGCGGCAGCGAGTGCGCGCACGGGCAGAGCGGAACAGTTCGCGCACCCGGCATGACTCGAGACCCCATCGCCGAGCGCGGCGCTCGCGGAATTGCCCCAGCCCCAGAGCGCGCCCGACGCGGTGACCGCGAGCGCGCGCTGGGCGCCCATCGCGAGCGCGACGACCGGATCGCACCCAGGACCGTGGCAGTTGGAGCCAGCGTCCACGTCGGGCGCGGCGTCGGGCAGGACGCCGGCATCGCCGACCACGCGCCGGCAGACGTCCCCGACGCAGACACCATCCGGACACGTGACGACCGTGCCGCACGCGTTCACGCACGCGCCCGACGCGCACACGAGCCCGTCGGGACATCCGTGCGCGGTGCAGTCGTCGACCATCTCGACGGAGCAGACGGAGATCCCGGTGGACGGCTCGATCAGGCAGCGCTGATCGGCGCCGCAGTCGCGGCTCTCGCGACAGGCCGCGCGACACGCGCCGAGAGCACACTGAAGCCCGGCGCCACAGTCGGCCGAGCGGAGGCAAGGAGTGCCTCGGGACGCGCCCGACTGGCACGCGGCGAGCGCGGCGAGGACGAATACGGAGCAGGCGCCTCGCACGTGGAGATCGTCTGGGCGGAGCGGGGGCGAGTCAAGGGCGCTGAGGCCGAGCGGGCGAGCGTGATCGAGAGCGAGAGCGAGAACGAGCGCGAGAACGAGCGCGAGAACGAGGTCCTTTCCTCTTCCTCTCGCGGCAGCTATCTCTTCGTCGTGGCGTCCACCCCTCCTGCTTCTCTGGGTCGCATCGCCGTCGTCGACGACGACAGGCTCCAGCGCGAGCGCGTCACCGCCCTGCTTCGCGCCGAGGGGTACACCGTGCACGCGCTCGAGGGGGCCGGCCGGCTGCTCGAGATGCACCAGCGCAAGGAGCTCGATCTCGTGCTCCTCGACGTGGTCCTCGAGGGGCTCTCCGGCATCGACTGCTGCCGGCTCCTCAAGGCGAGCGGCGCGTTTCTTCCGGTGATCCTGCTGACCTCGCGCACCGATCCCGACAGCCGGCTCGAGGGGCTGCGCATCGGCGCCGACGACTACCTCGCCAAGCCCTTCGACACGCGCGAGCTGCTGCTCCGCGTCGCGAGCTTCGTGAAGCTCAAGCGCAACTTCGATGCGATGAGCGCACAGCGCGACAAGCTGCGCGAGAACGCCATCGTCGACGAGCTCACGGGCCTCTTCAACACGCGCTACCTGCAGACACGCCTGGCCGAAGAATGGAAGCGCGCCGAGCGACACCACGAGCCGCTCGCGGTCGCCTTCATCGACGTGGATCACCTGAGCGCCGTCAACGAGCGCGGTGGTCACGAGATGGGAGACGCCGTGCTGCGCGAGGTGGGCGCGCGCCTCAAGACGGCGGTGCGCGAGATCGACGTGCTCACGCGCTACGGCGGCGAAGAATTCGTGGTGCTCTTGCCCTCCACGCACCTCTCGGGCGCACTCACCGTCGCGCAGCGGATCTCGCACGGCGTGGCCGACCGTCCCATCGACGGCGGCTCGGGTGGGCTTCGCATCACGGTCTCGATCGGCATCTCCTTGTTTCCATCGCCGAACATCGGCTCGCGCGATCTGCTCCTGCGTGCGGCCGACCGCGCCCTGATGCGCGCCAAGGACGAGGGCGACGGCCGCATCTGCATCGCGCGCGAGCCGATGATGGTCGTCGACCAGTAGACGTTGCTCGCGCGCTTTCGCCGACGTAGCTTCGGCCGGTGCCGCTCATCGAGATCGAAGGCCTGGAGAAGCGCTACGGCGAGCTGCGTGCGCTGAGAGACGTCACGCTCTCGCTGGAAGCGGGCCGGATCGGCCTCCTCGGGCCCAACGGATCCGGCAAGAGCACGCTGCTCAAGACGCTGCTCGGCCTCTTGAAGCCGAACCACGGGACGGTGAAGGTCTTCGATCACGACGTCGTGCGTGAGCCCTTCGAGGTGCGCTCGCGCATCGGGTACATGCCCGAGGGCGACTCGGTCTTGCCCGAGCTGACCGCGCTTCAGTTCGTCACACTGGCGGGCGAGCTCTGTGGCCTGCCGCGCGCCGACGCCACGGGCCGCGCGCACCAGGTGCTGCACTACGTCGGGCTCGGTGAGGCGCGCTACCGGCGGCTCGGCTCGTACTCGACGGGCATGCGTCAGCGCGCGCGGCTCGCGCAGGCGCTGGTCGGCGATCCGAAGCTGCTCCTGCTCGACGAGCCCACGAGCGGGCTCGATCCGGCGGGTCGCGACGAGATGCTCGCGCTCGTGCTCGACATCCCGCGACGCACGGGCGCGAGCGTGATCCTCTCGACGCACATCCTTCCGGACGTCGAGAAGACCTGCGATCAGGTGGTGGTCGTGGCCGGCGGCCGCGTGCTCTATGCGGGCGCGCTCGCGCCGCTCGTCTCACCGGAAGAGGGCATGTTCGAGCTGCGCGTGAAGGGCGAGCCGCAGGCTTTCCAGAAAGCGCTCGAGGAGCACGGCTTCATCGTGAAGCGCGAGGCGAGCACGCTCGAAGTGCGCGCGCCCAAGGGGAAGGGCGCCGACGACATCCTCCGCGTCGCGGTCGAAGGCGGTCATCAGATCCGCCACCTCGCCCCGCTCGTGCAGACGCTCGAGCGCGCGTTCTTCAAGACGCTCGAAGAGGCCGGCGAGGCCGCGCCCGAAGGGGCGAAGCAGAAGAAGCGCAAAGCCGCGGCTTGATCGAGAGCGAGCGACGGGGCGGCTCGCGCCGCGCTGGTGTTATCGTCACGCGCGGTGGGCCGGCTCGAGAGCAAGTTGCTGGAGATCGCCAAGACACTGCCGGCCGACCAACGTCGCAGAGTGGTGGCGGCGCTCGTCCATGCCGAAGGACCGCGGGATCGCGAGTGGGAGAGAGCCTGGACCGGGGAGCTCGCCCGGCGGGTCGCGGCCGAGGCTGACACGGGCGCATCGAGGCCCTGGCACGAGATCCAGGCCGAGTTCGAGCACTTCGCTGCCGAGCGCCAGCGATGGCCCCGGCGGCCAGCCGGCCATCCGCACTACGTCTCGCTCCCACACGACGGGGACTCCGAGATCGAAGCAGGCGCGCTCGGAGATTGGTACACGTCGACTTGCACCTACTGTGGGATGCCGACGGGTCCGCGGAACCGGCGCCCGCTCGCGCTCGGCAAGGGCTACGGCCGCGCATGGGTCCTCGACGCGCGCATGCGAGCACCGCACGTGGTCGGCAAGGTACCGATGGGGAGACGGACGACGCTCGTACGTGCGCGGCTCGCGGAGCGGCTCGTGCGCGTGGTGCCTGGGATCCAAAAGGCGCTGCGTGCGACGACGCGGTACGACGTGTTCGAGCTGGTCGTGCGCGAGCGGGTCGAGCCGGTAGGCAGGCCGGGCTGCCCATGGGATCGCGCAGGGTTCCGCTGCCCGCGCTGCAAGGGCCTATTCGAGACATGGCACGATGATCGGGCGCTCGGCGTCTGCCTCGATGGTGCTCGGCCAGCGTTCTTCAGCTACGACATCGCGGATCGCCAGCGGCTCTTCGTCCGAAGCGATCTGTTTCCTCTGGTGTCGCGTGGTCAGAGCGACGAGTGCATCCGCGCGTTCGACGTTCCGAAGAAGGACGCGACTTCACTTCGTTCGGTCGCGCGAGTGCTGCGGGGGCGCGCGACACGGTCGACGACGTAGCGAGAGCGAGAGCGAGGGCGAGAGCGAGAGCGAGAGCGAGAGCGAGAGCGAGAGCGAGAGCGAGGGTCGCTGCGACGCCCGGGACCGGCGTCGCCAGCACTTCTTCGGGGTCCGCGCCAACGAGCTGCACGCCCTCAGGGATGCCGCGCACGTGCACGAGCACGGACTGCACGGCGGCCGGGCCGTGGACGCGGTACGCTCGAATGATGCCGGAAGTGAGCCGGTTCTTCGGCATCGCGATTCGCGTCTACTACAACGACCACGAGCCGGCGCATTTTCACGCCGTCTACGGAGACGACGAGGCATTGGTCGAGATCGATACTCTCGCCCTCTATCGTGGTTACCTGCCGCGCCGAGCCCTGGCGTTGGTTCTCGAGTGGGCCGCTCTTCACCGGGAAGATCTGCGCGATGCTTGGCGGGCCGCTCGCGCTGGCGCGCCAGTCCGTTCCATCGAACCATTGGAGTGATCATGTCCAAGCTCCCTCGTATTCGCGAAGTGCAGGTGCTCGAAGCCCAGCGCGTTCGTCTCGTACTCACGGACGGCGCGACTATCGAGCGTGACGTGGGGCCCTACCTCTCCGGGCCGGCATTCGATGGGATTCGTTCGGATCCCGCGCGCTTCGCGGAGCTGCGTGTAGAGGGTGGCGCGTTGGTCTGGCCCGGCGGCGCCGATTTGTGCCCGGACGTCGTGATCTGGGGTGGGCCACCGCCTGCCGATGCGGACACGCGCGCGGCCTGATCGCGTGTAGCTCAGTGCGGGTGCGGCGCGGCCGACACCGGCGTCGCGAGCACCTCTTCCGGGTCCACGCCGACGAGCTCCACGCCGTCGGGGATGCCGCGCACGCGCACGAGCACCGACTGCACGCCCGCCGCGGGATCGAGCGTGCTCACGTCGATGTAGGGAACGATCGACGGCGCATCGATCGCGTCGAGCCGCGTGGGCGGACCGCGGAGCACCACGCGAACGCGCGCGGGGCGGACCTCGCGCAGCACGCCTCCGATCACCGCGACGTCGAGCCGCGGCACCGGGCGCTCGGCGATCTCGGGCGCGATCTCGATCTGCACCGTGACGACCTCGTCGCCGACGAGCTCGACGTGTGAGCCGAGCCGCGCGAGCGCCACCCGACGCTCGAGCCGGCCCTCGGTGAGCGTAGAGAGCGCGATCGGCTCGGTCAGCACGCGATCGATCGTGCCCAGCTCGGACTCCGGACCGCGAAGCGTGACGGTCGCCGGACGCACGCTCGGATCGCCGATGACCATGAGCCCGGTGGCGGGATGTCCGTCGAGCCGCGCCTCGACCGGGAGCACGCGCTGCGTTCGCTCGGCCCAGGTGAGCGCGAGCGCGTCGGGCGATACCTGCGTCACCTCGACGCCGGCGGGTACCGAGAACTGCTCGGCCTCGAAGTAGAACACGCTCGCGCGCGTCTCGGAGAGATCGATCTGGATCGGCCCGAGGTCGTCGGTGCGCACCGAGTTCAGAAGCGAGCGACTGCCGCGCAGCGTGAGGCGCACCTTCGCGGGAAGATCGCTGGTGAGGATGCGCGGCTCGTGCGGCGGCGGCAGCACGGCGACCACGTCGACGAGCACCGAGCGCTGCGCGTCTTCGGCGCCGCGCACGACCGTGAAGAGGAGCACTGCGACCACCAGCGAGATCGCCTTCAGGCCGACGTTCTCGGTGAGCAACGCGCGCAGCGCGCTCGCAGCCGTCGGGTCAGCGCGATACGGCACGCGGTTCTCCTTCGGGCACGCGCGCGATCACGAAGAGGGGAGTCGCCGAAGGCACGAACATCACTGCGTGCTCTCTCCGGGCGTCGATCGCTTCGCGACCACGACGTCTGCACTGCTCGCGGCGGGATCACGGGTCGCGCCCTCCGCGATGACCGGCACGGGCGGCGGAGGTGGCAGGCTCAGCGAGCTCGTGCCGCTGGTGCCGTCGCGCTTGCGGCTCCCTGTCGCGTCGGTGACGCGCTTCTTGCGACTCGCCTGGAAGAGGCCGAGCAGCGCCTGGCGGAGCGAGCCCGCGTCGAGGTCGCGCGCCATGTTGCCGTTGAAGCAGAGGCTGATCGCGCCGCGCTCTTCGGAGACGACGACCACGACCGCGTCGGTCTCCTCCGAGATGCCGATGGCGGCACGATGCCGCGTGCCGAGCGAGCGATCGAGCTTGGGGCTGCCGGCGATGGGCAAGAACACGCCCGCCTGCCAGATGCGGCTGTCGCGGATGACGACGGCGCCGTCGTGGTTCGGGTTGTCGGCGCTCGACACGAAGAGCGAGAGCAGCAGCTCCTTGCTGATCTGCGCGTCGACCATGGTGCCCTCTTGCTGCACGAACTCGTCGAGCGAGGCGTCGCGCTCGAACACGATCAGCGCGCCGATCTTGTGCTGCGACATCACCGCCGCGGCCTTCACGACCTCTTCGATGGCGTGGATCTCGCGCTGCTGAGCCGCGCCGCGAAGGAACGGCTGTGCCCCGACGCGCGCGAGCACGCGCCGGATGTCGTTCTGGAAGAGCACGACCACGAGCAGGACGATGTAGGTGAGCAGCGAGTCGAGCAGCGTGTAGAGGGTGACCAGCCCGATGATGCGCGCCAGCTGGTACGCCAGGAACATCAGCCCGAGGCCGAATGCGATCTGCATCGCGCGCGTGCCGCGAACCAGCAGGAGCACGCGATAGACGAGGAACGCCACCAGCATGACGTCGGCCACGTCGGCGACGACGCGCAGCACGCCGTTGGCGAAGAGCCCATGCAGCATCGGGAGCAGCTCGACGAGCTCACGCATGGCGTGGGGCCCTCGACGAAGAGGAGGCGTCGAAGACGCGATGATCGCTCGGTCGAAGCGCGAAGTGGACGTCGAGCGCTTGGCGCGTCTCTTCGACGTCGTGGACGCGAACCGCGTGAGCGCCTTCGCGCACCGCGACGAGGGCCGCGACGAGGCTTGCGGCCAGCCGCCCGTCGGGCCTCGGTCGCTCGCCACGATGCTCCGCGAGCACGCCGAGGAACGACTTGCGTGAGGCGCCGACCAGGACTCGCGCGCCGAGCCCGGTCAGCTCGTGCGTCCGCGCCAGGAGCTCGGCCGACTGCTCGGCCGTCTTCGCGAACCCGAGACCGGGATCGAGCCACACCCGATCGGGCGCGATGCCCGCGGCCAGCGCCCGCTCCCGCGACGCGCCGAGCTCACGCAGCACGTCGCGGACGACGTCGTCGTAGCGGCCGCCCGAGTCCACGGAGCCGTCGCCGCGCGTGTGCATGAGCACGAGCTCCGCGTCGTGGCGAGCGACGACGGCGAGCAGCGCGTCGTCGCGGCCCATCGACACGTCGTTGACGATCTTCGCGCCTGCGCGCAGGGCGGCCTCCGCCGTCGCACCGCGCGTCGTGTCGATGCTGACCCGGGCGCCGAGCTCGCGCGCGAGCACCGCGACCACCGGGACCACGCGTGCGATCTCCGTCTCGACGGGCACGTCCTCGGCGCCGGCGCCGTACGTCGCGCCGCGCGGCCGCGAAGAGGCGCCGCCCACGTCGATCACGTCGGCGCCCTCGGCGAGCATCTGCTTCGCGCGGGCGAGGGCCGCCTCTAGCGCGAGATACTGCCCGCCATCACTGAACGAATCGGGCGTGACGTTGAGGACACCCCAGATCTCCACCTCTCGCCCTTTGGGAGGGCGTTCGCTGCGCGGTGGTGTGTGATCTCCGTCGTACACGTCCCCCTTCGCCGCGGCGGCTCGCGCCGCCGCAGAACTCAGCCGCCGGTCGGAACTTCGCGCGGTCGCGGCTGGAAGATGCTGGTCTTGCGCTTCTCTTTGGCCTTCGCCGTCTTGTCGGCGTAGCGCGGGATGACGATCTTCTCGCGCACCGGCAGCTCGGTTCCTTCGATGCACGCGAGCAGCTCGACGTGATCGAGCGTCTCGCGCTCGAGCGCCGCTTCCGCGATGCGATCGAGCTTGTCGCGGTTGTCCTCGATGAGCTGCTTGGCGTACGCGTACTGCGACTTCACCAGCTTACGCACCTCGGAGTCGATCTGACGCGACGTGCGCTCGGAGTAGCGCTTGCGGCCCATGCCGCCCATGAACCCGCCGCGCGGCTCGTCGCTGTAGGAGAGCGAGCCCAGCGCTTCGCTCATGCCCCACTCGGTGACCATCTTGCGCGCGATGGCCGAGACGGCCTGCAGGTCGCTCGCCGCGCCGCTGGTGATGGTGCCGAACTTCAGCTGCTCCGCGATGCGGCCGCCGAGCGCCGAGGCGATCTTCGCGAGCGCCTCTTCCTTGGTGTAGCCGACGCGATCCTCGATGGGCAGGTACATCGTGACGCCGAGCGCCTGGCCGCGCGGGATGATCGTGATCTTGTTCACCGGGTCGTGCCCGGGAGTGAGCCAGCCGACGAGCGCGTGACCGGCCTCGTGCCAGGCGGTGACCTTCTTCTGGTGCTCGCTGATGACGGCCGATCGGCGCTCGGCGCCCATCGAGACCTTGTCCTTGGCCATCTCGAAGTCGGCCATGGTGACCGAGTCCTTGTCCTGACGCGCGGCGAGCAGCGCCGCCTCGTTCACGATGTTCTCGAGATCCGCGCCCGAGAAGCCCGGCGTGCCGCGGCCGATGCGCTCGAGCTCCACGTCGTCGCCCAGCGGGACCTTGCGCGTGTGGACCTGCAGGATGCCGACGCGGCCGCGCAGATCGGGCTGCGGAACGGTGATGCGCCGATCGAAGCGGCCCGGGCGAAGGATCGCGGGGTCGAGCACGTCGGGGCGGTTGGTCGCCGCGACGATGATGACGCCCTCGTTCGCCTCGAAGCCGTCCATCTCCACGAGGAGCTGGTTCAGCGTCTGCTCGCGCTCGTCATGCCCGCCGCCGAGGCCGCTGCCGCGATGACGACCGACCGCGTCGATCTCGTCGATGAAGATGATGCAGGGCGCGTGCTTCTTTCCCTGCTCGAAGAGGTCGCGCACGCGGCTCGCGCCCACGCCCACGAACATCTCGACGAAGTCGGAGCCCGAGATGCTGAAGAACGGAACGCCCGCTTCACCGGCGATGGCGCGCGCGAGCAGCGTCTTGCCCGTGCCCGGCATGCCCATGAGCAGCACGCCCTTGGGGATGCGGCCGCCGAGCCGCTGGAACTTCTTCGGGTCCTTGAGGAACGCGATGATCTCCTCGCAGTCGTCCTTGGCCTCGTCGATGCCGGCGACATCCGCGAAGGTGACCTTGTTCTGCGACTCGTTCAGCAGGCGCGCGCGCGACTTGCCGAAGCTCATGGCTCGGCCGCCCGAGGCC
>JAYVCF010000282.1:0-6498 GCA_043750095.1 Deltaproteobacteria bacterium | reverse complement strand
CGCGGCCGCGCGCACGGTCGCGTTCGTGACGGATGCGGGCAGGCGCGACATCTCCGTCGCGGCGCCCGACGGCGGCGGCGTCGCATCGTGCAGCACGCGCGTGACTGCGACGCAGGCTTCGATGTCACCCAACGTGCAAGCGCGCTCGATCCGGCGCGCGCCTGCGACGGGATCCCTCTGGCCGAGCGTCGCGCACGACGTCGTTCGCCCCGCATCGCAGCCGACGGCGAGGTGCGCCTCGGCGTTGTCGGGATCGAGACGCGCGAGGTCATCGCATCCGAACCCGCCAGGCAACGCGCACGCCTGCTCGTACAAGCGTCGTGCCTGGGCTGCGTCGACGGGCTCGCCCTCCCCGCGCTCGTACATCGCGCCGAGCAGCCAGCACTCGCGTGCACCGCTCGCGTTGCATCGTGTCCTGGCGAGCGCGACCTGCGACGCCGTGAGCTCGGCGGGGTGCTCGACCGACTCCGGCGCGCTCGGCGGCGGTTCGGGCGGCGCGGCGCGCTCAGGCGGCCTTCGATGCGCCGCCGGCTCCGACGTGCCCGGTCCGTGTTCGTCGTGCGACCCACACCCGAGGAGAGCGAGCGCGACGACGACGCGTCCGACGAGAGAGCCCAGCTTCATGGCGAGGGGATACTACCCCCAACGCTCCTGCTCACCACGCGTCCGCAGCCCGGATGCAGTCCGCCGTGGCCCCCGCGCTCCCGCAGCGCGCGAAGGCGCAGCCCGCCGAGGTGATCGTGATCCGACCCACGTTCCATAGCGGATTCCCGTTCGGCCCGGGGCCCGTGATCGAGCCCGTCGTCGCGGGACCCATGGTCACTGGCTCGGTCTCGAAGGCCCACCGTCGCCCGACGCGCGCTTCGGTCGGCGCGACGCGCTCAAGCTCCCAGCCGATGCGTCGAACTGCCGCTGACCGCGCAACCCTACGCACTCAAGGGGGTTGAGGCCGTTCGCGTCCATCGCACCGCAGCAGTCGGACCGGTGCATCTGGATCACACACTTCGCCTCGGTTCGCACGTCACGCCGGCGTGTGACCCCCACGGTCATGCCGATCGCTGCTCACGTGCATTCGGCGTCGAGAGGAGAAGGCCGATTCGCGGGCGCACGCGTCAGCGCACGACGTCGTAGCGGGTCATCATCCCGCCTTCCATGTGCGTCGGGAAATGGCAGTGCACGAGCCACGAGCCCGGGGCGTCTTCCTCGAACTCGAACGTTCGGTATTGCCCGGGGCCGAGCAAGATGTTGTCGGTCAGCGATCCGTCGAGGTCGACCCATCGATGGCCGTGGATGTGCCAGGTGTGCGTCTCGCTGCCGATGCTGATGACCCGCCAGCGGCTGAGGTCGCCGACACGCCCAGTGAAGTGCGGGATCGCGTCCTCGTACGCATGGCCGTTGATCGTGTGCATGTACTCGTGAGGCCCGCGATAGGTGCCCTCGGTCGGGATCATGCCGGTGATGGGATCTGCGATGCCCGGGAGCTGCCGGAAATTCGCTTGGTCGAGGTCGCCGAGCACCACGACGTGCTCGTTCGCGCTTGCCTCGTCGGGCGCGTGGACGATCAGCGCACCGAAGAGGCCGCGCGCGACGCCTTCACCCTCGGATGCATGGTCGTGGTACGGGAACGCGCCCGCGAAGCGTGCGTTCCAGTGGACCGTGACGGTCTCCCCAGGCATCGCGATCGACGTCGCGTCGACGCCATCCTCGGCCTGCGGGAATTCGACGACGTGGGTGTGGATCGACGCGGGGTGCGTGCTGTCGTTGCGCAGGTGGATGACGACGAGATCGCCCGCCGTCACCTCGAGCGTCGGGCCCGGGATCGTGCCGTCGTATGTCCACGCGTTGTAGATGGCGCCCGGTCCCACGACCCACTCCGTGTCCCGCACGGTGAGATCGAACGTGCGCGTGTTGCCCGTCGGGGGATACGGGTGTCGCGGGTCCACCGGCGGCGCCGCGCACGACGTCGCGATCGCGAGCACCAGAAGTGCCGCGGACGCGACGAGAAACCGGGATGACCCGACTACTACTGCGTGACGCATCGCTCGTTAGAGGGCGCCGACGTCATGCCGCCGAGCGCGCACGACACCGTATAGCAGTACGTTCCGGTCGCGTGGCCGGGCATGTCCATCGCCGAGGTCGCGACGCCCGTGACCATCTGGGCAACCGCGTATCCGGCTCCGTTCGAGTTGCGGTTGACGGCGATCGTGCCGCAGCCCGATGCGGGCAGCGTCCAGCTGAGCATCATGGTTCCGTGCGTGACGAGCGTCGCCGACGTGAGCACCGGGACGCCGGGAGGACCCGAGGGCCCGGTGTCGTTGCCCGCATCGACTGTCGCCGCATCCACCGGCGCCGAACTGGAATCGGTCGGCATAGCGGCGTCGACGCCCGGGCTGGGTGACGGCGACCCGCATCCGAGAAGAGGAAGTCCGAGCATCAAGAAGAGTCGAAGTCGCTTCACGAGAGCCTCCAAGCGGGGCACGAACGCGGGCGTGCGCGCCAGCGTGACGGACGTACCCGCCCATCCCCCGCCCGCAAGCCCCGTCCCCGGCACGTGACCGGCAGGGTCACATGCCGGTTGTGCCGAGCCGTGTCTTTCAGCCAGGGCACCGATACCGCTCGATGCCCGTGTCGGTCACGACGACGATCCCGTCGGAGACGAAGCGCAACGCCATCACCCGCGGCGCGCGATCGACGCCCAGATCGATGTCCCGCACGGGCCGCGCCGACGAGCTGAGCGTCGCGATGCGACGCATGGTCGCGGCGTCGTCGATCACGACGCGTCCCGAGTCGTCGAGCATCGCCAGGAGCTCGTCGTGCACCGACGACGCCACCGGGGAACGCACGGACGGAAGATAGGTGTCGGCGTTCGCGACGACCACACCCACGGATGCGCCCGGGCGTGCCTCGACCAGGGTCCGCGCGTCGAGCACGCGCAGCCGGCCGTCGCGCGTCGTGACGTAGAGCTCGGCGCCGTCGCTCGCGAGCGCGACGTCGAGCAACTGCGTGCCCGGCGCGCCGACATGCGCGATCCCCAAGAGGGGCGCCGGCGGGTCCAGGGTGAGCGTCTCCGTGACGACCGTGCCGCTCGCGAGCTCGATGCGCGTGATGCTCGGCGCTACCTCGACCTGGCGTCCGACCGTGACGAACACGACGTCGTGCGCCTCGTCGACGAGGATCGAGAACGGCGCATCGAAGCTGACGGCGGTGGAGGCGAGCGCACTCTCGAGGTCCAGACGGGTCTCGTCGGCCGGGCTCGACACCGGGATGCTCCGCAACCAGATGCCGCGGTCGGTCCCACCGAACATGGTGGCTCGCTCGATCAGGTAGGCCCGATCGGTCGTCTGGCTGACATGCGCGACGACCTGGGTGTAGCCGCTGCTGTCGCGCGGGACGATCCACGGAACGCTCGCGAGCGGCGTTGGCGTGCCGATCGCGAACACGTCCGTGGCGCCAGCGTAGTCGTTGCGACCCTCGGCGTCCGTCAGCATGCGTGGCGCCGCGAAGCGGATGCCGGCCGCATCGGTGAGGTCGACCGTCAGTCGCTCGCCATCGCTCCGCATGCCGTCCGAGAGGCGGATCGAAGTCGATCGGAAGATATCCTCGAGCAGCAGGTGCGTGGCGTCGGCGTTCAGCACGATCTCGCCGGTGCCGCCGTAGAACGGGCCGCCCCCGTCGCTCCACCACACCGAGCGCAGCTCCGCAGGCGCGCACGCGAGATCGCCCGTCGCGCTCACGACGAGCGCATGCTCGCCGGCGCACCCCGCGATCGCCATCGTCAACAGCGCCGCTCCAAGGACCTTCTTGCTCGCCATGGCTACCCTCCCCGTTCCATCCCGATCGTGCGGTGGCCTGGCCATCGACGGAAATCGTTGGTTGCGATGGAAGCCATCGGTCCGCCTGATGACCGGGCGGTTGCAGTCGGCGCGCGCATGGCGGAGCCCAACGAGGTCGTCATGTCGATGACAGGCCACGTCACCGAGGAGATGACCACGCTGCACTACGACCGGGTGCGCGACCAGGCGAAGCGCGCGGCGGTCAACGCGATGACCGACCGGCTCGACGCGAGCGCGACCGAGCCGAAGACCGACGCAGAGACCGCCGATCCCGCTCGAGGTGACCTTCGAGGTGACCATCGAGCGCCCACCAACGAAACAGCCGGGCGGAGACGTCGCTCCAACCGGCTGGATTCACTGACCCTTCTCGAAGCGGGCTAAGGGATTCGAACCCTCGACATTCAGCATGGGAAGCTGACGCTCTACCAACTGAGCTAAGCCCGCGAACGCGTCTTTCATGGCAGATGCGCGACGCCCGAGTCAAGCGACGGCGCGCATCACGCGTTCGCGATCAGAAGTGCGCGACGCCGCAGCCGGTGCAGACCGACGGGCAGTTCTGGTAGCCAGGCGCGCCCGGCGAGATCATCGACCAGAGCGCGCTCGGCCATCCGAGCGGGGTCGTGCAGCCTGCGCCGTCGGACGGGAGGTAATAGTCGATCGAGTGCGCGGGGCGCGTGACCGCGCAGAAGTGCGCCGCGGTGGAGTGGCCGCCCGTGCAGACGTTGCCGGACGCGTCGGTGCCGAGGTAGCCCGTGCGCCTCGTGCCGCCGCCGGAGAAGCCGACGACCCAGCCCGCCGGATAGATGTGATCCGAGTGAGCGGGATCGCTGAGCGAGACCAGCTGCACGGGGCCGAGCGCGCGATCGTCGCCACCGAATTCGGAGTTGAGGTGCATGTGATTGAAGTGCACCCACTCGCCGCTCGTGAGGTCGGCGAACTCGGGCTGGAAGCCCGAGCCCGCGAGGTAGACGGCGGTGAGCTGCGATCGATGCGGCAGCGCGATGGGCGTGCCGTCGGCCATGTGGAAGTCGGTGTCCCAGTCGCCGCTCGTGTACTGGTACTGGTAGGTGACGCGGCAGTTCCACCAGTGAACGCAGTTGCCACCCGGGCAGTAGGTCCCGGCGTTGGTCGCGGGCGGTACCGAGGCGTCACGGACGGTGGCGGCATCCGGCGCGCGGGCGGCGTCGATCGCGCTCGCTGCGTCGATGGGAACCGCGGCGGCATCGGCCGATGCGTCGTGCGTGGTCGAGGCGTCATGCGCGGCGGCGTCCGACGTGGAGCCGGAGTCGGCGCGCTCGCGAGCGTGCAGCTCGCCCTCGCAGCCGGCGGCCGTGAAGAGCATGAGCACGAGGAGCGAGCGCTGCACCACGCCCGAGTCTACCAGGTCGCCCACCGCTCAGTTCGTCGCGGCCGCAGCGCCCTTGAGCAGCTCGCGCGCCGCGTCGCGCGTCTTCTTGGTGATCGCGAGACCGCCGAGCATGCGCGCCACTTCCTCGAGCCGATCGGCTGTGCCCAGCGGCTCGATGGTGCTGTGCGTCCGGCCCTCTTCGATGTGCTTCAGCACGCGGAAGTGGCGGTCGGCGTACACGGCGATGGGCGCGAGGTGCGTGATCACCAGCACCTGATGATGCTTGGCGACCTCGCGCAGCTTCTTGCCGATGACCTCGGCCACCGCACCGCCGACGCCCGTGTCGACCTCGTCGAACACGTAGAGGCCCGACGCGCGACCTTCCGCCTCGCGTAGCCCGGCGAGCACGCGCTTGATCGCCAAGAGCGCGCGAGAGAGCTCGCCGCCCGAGGCGATCTTGCGGAGCGGGCGCGCGACCTCGCCGACGTTGGGCGCGATCAAGAGCTCGCAGCGATCCATGCCTGTGGAAGAGAGGCCGCTGCTGTCTCCTCTCGCTTCCAGCGAGGCGACGTCGACGCGGACCTCGGCGCCACCCATCCCGAGCGAGCCAAGCTCCGTCGTGATCGCGCGCCCCAGCTTCTCGGCCGCCTTCTTCCGATCCGACGAGAGGGCATGGGCGCACTTCGTCGCCACCTCCAGCGCCGACGCGCGTGCGCGCTCCAGTGACTCGAGGCGCTGCTCCGCCGATCCCAACGAGTCGAGCTCGGCGCGCGCGCGATCGCGAAACGCGAGGATGCCCAAGACAGGATCCGCCGCCCCAGCCTCACCGTGCTTGCGCGCGAGGCGGCCGAGGCGATGCAGCCGCTCGTCGACCTCCGTCAGGCGATCCGGGTCCGCCGACACACCGTGCGCGTAGTGTCCGAGGTCGCGCGCTGCGTCTTCCAGCTCGGCGCGCGCCGCTTCGATGCGATCGAAAGGGCCGCGCAGGCGCGGATCGATCGCCGCGGCATCACCGAGCGCGCGCCCGAGCTGCGCGAGCTCGTCGGCGATGGACCGATCGCGCGCATAGATCGCTTCTTCGGCGCCGCGTGCCGCAGCGAGAAGCTTCTCTGCGTGCTTGAGCCGATCGCGCTCCGCTGCGAGCGTGCCGAGCTCGCCGGCCTCGGGCGCGAGCGCCTCGATCTCCTTGAGCTGAAAGCGCAGCACGTCCTCGCGATCCTCGCGGCCGCGCGCTTGCTCTCTCGCCTCGGCGAGTGCCTTGCCCGCATCCTCGAGCGCGACGAAGGCCACCTTCATCTTGCCGCGCTCGCCCTCGAG
>JAYVCF010000281.1:0-14278 GCA_043750095.1 Deltaproteobacteria bacterium | reverse complement strand
TCGACGCAATCGGACGTGTCAGGCTCCGCGCATGGCCCTCGGCCTGCTCGGCTCGGTCACACGAGGGTGTCGTGTCCGCTCGGCGGACGACTCCCGTCGAGCTCTCAGACGTCGTAGCCGGGAAAGAACCAGCCGATCTCGAAGCGGGCCGTGTCCGGACCGTCCGAGCCGTGCGACGCGTTCTCGCCCACGTTCGCGCCGAAGAGCTTGCGAACCGTTCCGTCGGCTGCCTTCTTCGGATCCGTCGCGCCCATGATCTCGCGCCACTTGGCGATCGCGTTGTCGCCCTCGAGCACCATCACCACGCAAGGACCGCGCGTCATGAAGTCCACGAGCTCACCGAAGAAGGGGCGCTCCTTGTGGACCGCGTAGAAGCCCTCGGCGATGGGGCGCGTCATGTGCATCATGCGCAGCGCCTTGATCTTGAGGCCGTTCTTCTCGACCAGGCCGAGGATCCCGCCGATGTGGTTCTTCTCGACTGCATCGGGCTTGGCGATCGCAAACGTCTTCTCGGTAGCCATCGAAGGGGGACTCACTTCCTAGTAGGGTTGGCCCGCACGATGCGTGCGAGCGAAAGCGGCGCGCACGTAGCACGAGAAAAGCCTGTCGTCCGCTAGGGATCGACAGGCTTTCTCGTTTCGGACTGAGCTTCTGAAACGATGTTCAGGCGCGAGCGGGCTACTTGAGCATCGACTTGAGGGTCTCGCCCATGTGGCTGGGCGTCGGCGACATCTTCACGCCGGCCTCGGTCATGGCTGCGATCTTGGCGGCCGCGGTGCCTTTGCCGCCCGAGATGATCGCGCCCGCGTGGCCCATGCGCTTGCCCGGAGGCGCGCTCGTGCCCGCGATGAACCCGGCGACGGGCTTCTTGAAGTTCTTCTTGATGTAGTCGGCGGCGGTCTCCTCGGCCGAGCCGCCGATCTCGCCGATCATGATCACGCCGTGCGTGTCCTTGTCCGCGTTGAAGAGCTCGAGCACGTCGACGAAGTCGGTACCGTTGATGGGGTCGCCACCGATGCCGACCGCGGTGCTCTGCCCGAGTCCGAGCGCGGTGAGCTGAAACACCGCCTCGTACGTGAGCGTGCCCGAGCGCGACACGACGCCGATGTTGCCGGGCCTGTGGATGTGGCCCGGCATGATGCCGATCTTGCAGCCGCCACCCGGCGTGATGACGCCCGGGCAGTTCGGTCCGACGAGCCGCGTCTTCTTCGGCCCGCGCTGCGCGTCGAGCACGCGGCGCACGCGCATCATGTCCATCACGGGGATGCCCTCGGTGATCGCGATCACGAGCTCGATGCCCGCGTCGATCGCTTCGAGGATGCCGTCCGCAGCGCCCGGCGGCGGAACGAACACGCAGCTCACCGTGGCGCCGGTCTTGGCGACGGCCTCGGCGACGGTGTCGTAGACGGGGACGCTCTTCTTCGTCGTCGCGCCGGTCCACGTCTGCCCGCCGCGACCGGGCGTGACGCCCGAGACGACCTCGGTCCCGTACGCGATGCACTGGTCCGCGTGAAAGCCGCCCGCGCTGCCGGTGATGCCCTGGAAGAGAACCTTCGTGCCTTTGCCAATGAGGATCGACATGACTCAGGATCCCTTCGCGAGCTTGACGATCATCTGTGCGCCTTCGGACATCGAGGCGGCGGGCGTGATGGCGAGGCCCGAGCCCGCGAGGATCTCGCGACCCTTCTCGACGTTGGTTCCTTCGAGGCGGCAGACCACGGGCACCTTCAGGCCCAGGTCCTTCGCGGCGGCGATGACGCCCTCCGCGATGATGTCGCACTTCATGATGCCGCCGAAGATGTTCACGAAGATCCCCTTCACGTTGGGGTCGTGCAGGATGATGCGGAACGCCTTGGTCACCTGCTCCTTCGTCGCGCCGCCGCCGACGTCGAGGAAGTTCGCGGGGTCGCCGCCATAGTGCTTGATGATGTCCATCGTGCTCATCGCGAGGCCGGCGCCGTTCACGAGACAGCCGATGTTGCCGTCGAGCTTCACGTAGCTGAGGCCGGCCGCCTTGGCTTCCGTCTCGGTGGGCTCCTCCTCGTTCGCGTCGCGCATCTCCTCCCACTCGGGGTGGCGATAGCTGGCGTTCTCGTCGAAGTTCACCTTCGCATCGAGCGCCATGATTTTCTCGTCGCTCGTCGCGAGCAGCGGGTTCACCTCGACGAGCGAGCAGTCTTCTTTGACGAAGAGGTCGTAGAGCTTGCTCGTGAGATCGCAGAACGCGCCGATGGCCTTGCCCTTGAGGCCGAGCTGGAACGCGAGCCTACGGCCGTAGTGCGGCTGCATGCCCTCGATCGGATCGACGACGAGCGTGAGGATCTTCTCGGGCGTGTCGTGCGCGACCTTCTCGATGTCCATGCCGCCTTCGGTCGACGCGATGACGGCGACGCGGCGCGTCTCGCGATCGACCACCATCGAGAGGTAGAGCTCGCGCGCGCCCTCGAGGTTCATCCCTTGCTCGATGTAGAGGCGCTTCACGACCTTGCCGCCCGGCCCCGTCTGCGCCGTGACGAGCGTCATCCCGAGGATGGCCTTGGCCTTCTCCTCGAGCGCCGCCATGCCCTTGGCGACCTTGACGCCGCCGCCCTTGCCGCGGCCACCCGCGTGGATCTGCGCTTTGACGACGACCACTTCGGACTTCGTCTCGGCCATCAGCGTCTCGGCGGCCTTCCTGGCCTCGTCGAGCGTGAACGCCGGAATGCCCTTCGGGACCGGAATCCCGTAGCGCGCGAAGAGGCGCTTGCCCTGGTACTCGTGGATGTTCATGCGGCTCCTGTTCGCGCGGGGCGCGGGGGCCGGAACTTAGCGGGATCGCTCGGCGTGGATCAAGGCGGAGAACTTGGATGCTTCGCGCACGGCTCGCGGGACATCTCGGTCGAGAGTCCCTGCGCGTCTACGGCTCGGGTCGCCACCAGTCATCGACGTCGAGGTCGTCGATGCGCCCGAGGTGCTTCACGTTTCGCGTCGCGATGCGGAACCGGCGATGGATGGCGGTCGCGCCGATGAGCACGTCCTCGACCCCGATCGGCGTACCCGCGAGCGCGAGCTTCGCGACGATCCGCCCGGCGAGCAGCGCCGTCCCCTCGTCGACGGGAGCGACGCGCACGAGCGGGAGCACCTCGGCTGCAATGCGCTCCCAGATCGCAGTGCCGCGCGGATGGCGTTCGGCCCCCGCGCGAAGCTCCATCAGGCAGATCGCGCTGGTCCATCGGTCCCTCGGGTCGAGCGCGAGCGCTCGATCGACCACACGCTTCTCCGGCCGCTTGCGGATCAGCTCGGACAACACGTTGGTGTCGAGCAGGACGCCGCTCACGGGCGTCGGCGCTTCGCTGGGACGCGCGAGGCGCCGACGCGCGGCCGGTGCTCGCTTCGCGACGCGACGATCTCGTCGACGATCGCGAAGTACGGATCGTCGTGATCGAGAAGGGCGCGAGGTGCTTTCGCGGGCTCGCGAGGCGACACGAGCTCCGCGACCGGGCGCCCGCGCTTCGTGATGACGATCCGCGTGTCGCCGTAGGCGACGCGACCGAGGAGGTCGGAGAGGCGGCTCTTGGCCTCGGCGACACTGACTTCAAGCACGGGACTCGTCGCTCTGGTCATGATGACCATGATGCCTGCGCATCGAGACACGCGCCACCGTGCAACGCGTCGCAAACCAAAGCAGTCACGCTCCTCACCTGAGCGGGGGCGGGTGTGAGGCTTCGACCGCGATGACGGCGAGCCGTCGTTTGCTCGTTCCCGACCGCGGTCGAAGGGTCATACCCGCCCCCGCGACCCGGTGGAGATCGTGCCGCTCACGTGAGATCGTGCACCGATGAAACGTTTCCTCCTCTCGCTCACGCTGCTCCTCGTCGCATCCCCGGCCTCGGCCGCGACGCTGACGGTCGGCCCAGGCATGACGTACGCGACCCTCGCCGCCGCCGCCGCCGCGGCGAACGCGGGCGACACCATCGCGATCTCCGCCGGCACCTACAACGAAGAGGTCGTGTGGTCGGACGATGACCTCACGATCATGGGCATCGGCGTCGTCGTCGTCGACATGACGGGGCGCCCGCTCGCGAACCAGGGTGGCAAGGGCATCTTCATCCTCGATGGCCACAACGCGACCGTCGACGGCATCACGTTCGTCGGGGCGACCGACTCCAGCGGCAACGGCGCGGGCATTCGCTGGCAGGGCGGCGGGATGCTCACCGTTCGCCACTGCACCTTCCGCGACAACGAGGACGGGATCCTCGGCGGCAACCACCCCGACAACGTCGCGCTCATCGAGAACAACGAGTTCGTCGGCAGCGGCCGCGGTCAGTTCGGCTACACGCACAACATCTACATCAGCGAGATCGACACGCTCACGTTTCGCGGCAACTACTCGCACTCGCTCGCCACGGGCACGCCCGACATCGGGCACCTGTTCAAGTCGCGCGCGCACCACAACTTCGTTCTCTACAACCGGCTCACCGCGGAGGACTCGCCCGCGAGCTACGAGCTCCAGCTTCCCGAGGGCGGGATCGCCTACGTGATCGGAAACCTGATCGAGCAGGGCACGATGGATCCCAACCACACGATCGTCAGCATCGGCGGCGACGGCATGCAGTGGCCCGATCACCACGTGTTCCTGATCAACAACACCATCGTGAACGCCGCCACGAGCGGGACGTTCGTGAACGCCACGGCACCGATCGATCTCGACATCGTGAACAACCTCTTCATCGGCGCGGGCACCGTCCTCGCCGGCGGCAACGTGATGCGCATGTCGAACAACCTCACCACCGACACGGCCGTCCTCGTGGGTGCGGCGACGTTCGACTATCACCTCGTGGCGGGCAGCATGCCCATCGACATGGGGATCGATCCCGGTAGCGATGGAGCGATGTCACTCACACCGACGCTCGAGTACGTGCATCCATATGGGACGCGGGCGCGCGCGGCCGTGGGCGCGATCGACATCGGCGCGTACGAATTCGGGAACGTCGCGCCGGCGGACGCGGGCAGCGGCAGCGATGCGGGCACGATGCCGGGCGTCGACTCGGGCCCGAGGGCGGATGCGGGCGCTGGGGACGCCGGTCGATCGGGCACCGATGCGGGTGGCGGGCCCGCGCGCACGTCGGGCGGCTGCTGCCGCGTCGCGGGTCGCGGATCGATGCACGGCGCGCTCGCGTCGCTCGCGTTGGTTGCGATGGTTCTCGGTGTTCGGCGTCGGTCACGCCGCCGCTGACCCCGAGAGCCACGGCGCTCAGCGCGGACGAGTCGTCGGTCGCTTGCCGACCACCGGGTGCGGGCCCGTCTTGTCCTCGTCTTCGGGCTCGGTCTTCGACTGCTCACGCTCCACGCGACGAACCACGGTGCGCCGCAGGATCTGGAGCGTCGAGTCGATCACGCGGCGATGGGCGTCGAACGCGGCGAGCCGATCCATGTTCGGCTGATCGAGCGCGCCGAGCGCCTCCTGCTCGATGCGATCGATCAGCTTGCGCAGCTGCGCTGCGGCCTCGGCTACTTGCTCGCGAGTGCTCACGGTCATTTCAGATTGCGCCAACCGAGCCGGATCGATCAAGGGCAGCCGACAGCCGGGTCTACGATCCTGGGCGCCGGGTCGCGGAGGAACGTGCGCAGAAAGCACCGGTACTGGGTCTGCGCGTCGGGCAGCTGCCACATCACCTCGTGGCCGTCCTCGATTCCGTCCTCGAGGTGCTGCACGACGGCGCCCGTGACCATTCCGCCGCCCGCGACGGGGAGGTTGGCGGTGACCGGAAAGCTTTGCTGCCTCCGACCACGGAGCGGCAGAACGTCCAGGACCGAGTGGAACGCAGACAAGCGCGGCTCGGTCCGATCGAGCGCCGGACCGCCGAGGTCGAGGCCCGTCGCCAGCGTCATCGGGTTCGCGATCGGCGGCAGAATGTACGTGTCGACGATGCCTTGGAACATCAGGATGTGCCGCGGCTGGCCGCCGGCGTTTCGGATCAAGAGTGGCGCGTAGACGGCAGCGTCGGCTTCCTCGCCCGCCCACTGCAGCCAGTTCACCACTGGATCGTCCTCGCGCAGGGTGCGCGTGTTGGCGCCGACGTAGCCGAGCAGGCCCTGCGCGAGCGGACGCACGGCGACGGGGCTCTGCTTGTAGATGATGTTCTCGGTCCAGCTCGCGCCGGAACCGCTCAGGATGATCGCGCGGTAGCGGGGCTCGAACGCGGCCGCGAGCGGAGCGATGCTGGCGCCCATCGAGTGGCCCATGAGCGCGAGCTGGCGGATGTCGATGTGCGCCGTGCCCGAGCTCGTGGTCAGGCCTGCGCAGCCCGACGTGTCGATGTGCAGCGAGCCGAGCAGGTCGACGAGCAGGTCGAGCTCGAGCGCCGACTGACGGAGGTTGTCGCGCAGTGCGGTGGGGTTCTGGATGTTGAAGACCAGGAACTGCTCGTCGCTGTGGGTGATGTTGCGCAGGCCTCCGTGCGGCCCGTCGATCTGGGCACCTGCGATGCCTTCGTGCGCGAAGTGCATCGCCGGACCGGTTCCTGGCGTCGCACCCGCGTGCCGCATCGGATCGATCCCGCGATCGACCAGAGGCCTGTCGCCGCCTGCGCCGGTGCGCACGAGCGTGACGAGCGGAAAGCCGTCGGTCGGCATCGTGGTGCGCGGCAGGGTGATCAGGACGCTCGCCTGCTCCATTCGCTGCATCACCAGCGCGCCGGTCTGATCGAAGACCCAGCCGCCGCCGGTCATCGTGTAGGGCGGCTCGCCGTCTTGATAGACCGGGACGTGGACCGTCGAGCGATAGACGCAGTACTCGGCGTACGTCGTCTCGAGGGTGAACGGCCCGTCGAGCGTGATGGTGTCGCGGCCGCGCACCGAGTCGAGCGCACGCGAGAGAACGGCCGTGGGATCCTGCGTGCGGAACACGGTCATGCCCACGACGTGATCGACGTCGATGTCGTGCATCCCGAGCTCCGACACCGCGGCCACGTATGCGTTGCCGGCGGCGGCCGTGATGCCGTCGGGCGCGTGCTGAGCGCGCAGCGCTCGCATCGCGGACGAAGGGGTGTAGCGGTTGCCCGTCTCGGTCAGGAGCGTGTCGAGGACCACCACCGCGTACGTGGTGCTCGCGCGCATGGGCCAGCCCTGCACCGGCAGCGCCGTGAGGATGTGCGCATGCGCGCCGAAGGGCCCCGCGTCGTTCGCGTAGAAGAGTTCGAGCGGGATTCGCTCTCCCCGCTGCGGCGAGTCCGGATCCACGTCGATGATCTGCACGACCGCCATCGTCTCCGAGGCGGCCACGCGCGCCGGGAGCATGGTGACGTCGGGTGTTTCCGTGAGCGCGAACTGAATCGCGCTCGTCGTGCCGAAGCCACGGAGCCCGCCGAGCGCCTGCTCGATCTCATCCACGATCGCGATGCGTCCCCCGTGCGGGAGCAGGTCGATCCGCAGGCTTCCGTCCGCGTTCACGAGATCGGCCGAAGGGAACGGCGCGTCGAACACCGAGGTGCTGCGCGCGAAGTCCATCCTCACCATGGCGCTCGGCGCTTCGGGCGGGGCGCACGACGGTACCCCCAGCGCGAGCGCCACGCCGAGCGCGATCGCGGCGGGACCACGTCTCACGTCACGGGCCGTCCTGGATGCAGTACCAACGCGAGCTGTTGTTGCAGAGCTGGTTCTGAAGACCGGCCCAGGTCCCCGTCACGACGGCGGACGGGTCGCCGATGGTGCCGTTCATGGTGCCGCTTCCATCGGTCCAGCTCCGTTCTCGTAGTGCGCCTGACCGAGACGGAAGTGACGACGGGCAGCGTCGTCGGAGCTCTCCTCCGTCTGCGCGGCGACCGCGGTCGTGAGCGCCGCCGTCAGCACCAGCGTCAGCAGCGGCAGCGCGCAGCTGAGGACCATGAATCCCCATCGTCTAAGCATCCGTCCAACCTCGTTCGCGGCAGGGATCCCCGTCCCCGACGAGGATGGTACACCAGCCGCAGATAATCCTACGCTCCGTACGGCCCTCGAATCCCTCGACGCCTGCCTGAGGGGAGCCTAAGGTCGCGCCCCGATGACGGTCCGGGACCTCGGCTATCGGCCCTACGAGGGCGTACGACTACCGCCCTCGAACAACACGTGGGTGATGTTGCGGCATGGGCTCGCGCGCGCGTGGGCATCGTGGCTCGTGAAGATCGCCGTCCTCCTCTCGGCGGGCCCGCTCCTGGTGTTCAGCGTCTACGTCGCGCTCGCCCTCTACATGATGCGTACCCAGATGGGCGGCGGGGGCGAGGCGCTCCCCGAGTTCGATGGGACGCAGCCGCTACGTTATCTCTACGCGTCGGAGACCTGGCTCGCGGTGAGCCTGCTGACCCTCGGCGCGGGCGCGCCGGCCATCGCAGAAGACCTGACGTTCCGCGCGTTCCAGTTCTACTTCGCCAAGCCGGTGACGCCTGAGCAGTACTACGGCGGGCGTGCGCTCGCGGTCGCGATTCCGATCTTCGCCGTGACGTTCATCCCGGCGATCCTGGTCGACCTCGTCATGGTTGCGATGTCGCCCGTGGACGGCGCCGTCGAGTCGCTCGGGCTCCTGCTTCCGTGCCTCGTGTACTCGGTGATCCTCGCGGTGGTGATGGGCGCCGGGTCGGTCGCGATCTCCTCGCTCAGCAAGAGCCGCGCGCTGACCATGAGCGCCTGGGTGCTCTGCTTCGTGGTGCCGCACGCGCTCGCCGCGGTCGTCGATGGCATCGGGCACTGGCCCTGGCTCTACCTCGCTTCGTTCACGGGCCTGCTCGGCGTGATCGCCGATGCGCTCTTTCACGTGGACACGGAGTCGCAGCTGCACTGGTGGCACGCGCTGCCGGTGCTCGCGGTGTTCGTCGCGGGATCGATCGCGCTCTCGCTGCATCGCCTTCGCACGGCCGAGGTGATCGCGTGAGCAACGAAGAAGTCGGCTCCGCTTCGCGGAGCACTCCCGCCTCCCGCAAAGCCTCGATCGTCGCGGTCCGCGCGAGCAAGTGGTACGGCAAGGTCACCGCGCTCCAGGACGTCACGCTCAAGCTCGATCCGGGCATCTGGGGCCTGCTCGGTCCGAACGGCTCTGGCAAGACCACGTTCATGCGCATCTGCGCGGGCCTCTTGCGGCCGAGCCTCGGCGAGGTGCGCGTCTGCGGCGAGCGTCCGTTCGCCAACTCGAAGGTGCTCGCGCGCGTGGGCCTCTGTCCCGAGGCCGACGCGCTCTACGACGACCTCAGCGCGCTCGAGTTCGTCACGGCGCTCGCGCGGCTCAGCGGCTACCCCGAGAGCGAAGCCAACGAGCGCGCGCGCAAATCGCTCGCCGACTTCGGCCTCGAGAGCGCCATGGATCGCCGCATGGGTGGCTACAGCCGCGGCATGCGCCAGCGCGCCAAGCTCGCCCAGGCGGTCGTCCACGATCCCGACGTGCTCTTGCTCGACGAGCCGCTCACCGGCACCGATCCCACCTCGCGCGCCGTCATCCTCGAGCAGATCCGCGCGCGCGCGAAGAAGGGCGCCGTGGTCCTCTTCTCCACGCACGTGCTCCACGAGGTGGAGTCGATCACCGAGCAGGTGCTGTTGATCGCGCGCGGTCAGGTGGTCGCGCAGGGCAACGTGCACGAGATCCGCGACCTCTTGAACGAGCACCCGCATCACGTGCGCGTGCACTCCCCGAAGGCGCGTCAGCTCGCCGCGCGCGTGCTCGAGCAGGGCGCGGGCGTCGTGGCGGTCAACGTCGAGAGCGACGACGCCGTCGAGCTGCTCACGCGCACACCGGATCAGACGTACGCGGCGGTGGCCAAGCTCGCGGTCGAAGGCAACTTCCCGATCCGCGCGCTCACGAGCCCGGACGCCACGCTGGAGGCGCTCTTCCACTACTTGGTGGAGCGCAGCGGGCGCATCGTGGGAAGCGGCGCGGATCGCGGAGCCACTGGCGGCGCAACGCCCGCGCTCCAGACCACCGGCTACGAGAAGGCCCTCGCGCCTGGCGCCGCACCGATCATCGCGCCTTCGGCGCCTCCGGCCGCCGCACCGATCATCGCGCCTTCGGCGCCTCCGGCCGCCGCACCGATCCTCGCGCCTTCGGCGCCTCCGGCCGCCGCCCCGAGCGAGCCTGCCGCCAAGGAGTCGACATGACGGGCCCGGCGATCGCGTTCGTGCCGGGGTTCGGAACCGCGCTGGCGGCGCACGCGCGCCTCGGCTTCGTGCGCACCGTGCGCGGCCGCAAGCTTCGTCTCGGGGTGATCGCCACGGCGCTCGTGGTGATCGCGGCCGTCGCCTCGCGCTATCTCGCGGACGAAGCGGAGCCTGCCGAGGTCGTGAAGACGGCGGTGCGCCTCGGCTTCTTCTGGATGCTCGCGTTCCTCCTTCCGTTCTTGTTCGCCTCGGGCGCCATCGCCGAAGAGGTCGAGAACCGGACGCTGACGTTCCTCGCCACGCGGCCCTCCGGTCGGCTCGCGCTCACCATCGGCAAGCTGCTCGTCGCGTGGACGTTCAGCGCCGGCCTGCTCGTCGCGGGCGTGCTCGCTCTGCACATCGGGGCGTACGCGACCACGCCGTCCGACATGATCGACGAGCTGGGCGACTCGATGCGCTACGCCGGCGCGCTCGCGCTGCTCTCGGCCTGCTACTGCGCGATCTGCTTGTTCTGGGGCGCGCTCGTGGTCGAAGCGTCGGGCTTGATCTCGACGCTGCACCTGGCGTCCCTCGAGTTCGTGTTCGGGTTCTTGCCGGGTGTCGCGCGCTTCCTCTCGATGAACTACTTCTGTCAGCGGCTCGCGGGCCTCCCGCCAGGCGGCTTCGGGATCGAGTGGGTGCCCGAGCTCTCGCTGGGCGTGTGCGGAGCGATCGTCACCGTCGTCACGCTCCTCTTCGTCGCGCTCTCGGCGGTCGTGGTCGAGACGAGTGAAGTCGGCTTCGGCCGAGCCTGACGCGCCTTCGCGAAATCGCGGCGCTGACCTTTTGATCGCGTGCGGTGTTAGTCTTTTCGCCGCATTGAGGACCGAGTCGCACATCAGCACGGCGCGCGCGCACGTACGCGAGGGTGAGCTCACCCGGCACACGGGCGGACGATGGGACGGCGGACGCGCGTTCGCGATCGTCAGCGGTCTCGGCCTTCCGCGCACGTGGTGGATCGCCAACACCGCCGTGCTGCGTGGCCTCGAGCGCGGCCTCGAGGAGTCGAAGGTGGATCGGCGCGGCGTCGATCGCCTGGTGCACGCATGCGATCGAGCGCGCAGCGAGCTCGCCGCGACGTGTGAACAGCTCGTCGAGAAGGCGCTGCCGGATTGTGCGCTCGCTGCGGTGCTCTTCGATGGCGGCGAGCTCCACGTGGTCAGCGCGGGTCCCGCGCGTGTGTACCTGCAGCGCTCGGGCAAGCCGCAGCGCCTCACGCCGCGCGAAGAGACGCCGAACGGCGTACTGCGGGCGCGCTTCTCGCACTGCTCCGCGATGCTCGAGCCGGGCGACCTCGTGATGGCCGGCAGCGCGAGTGCGTTCTCGATGAAGTCGATCGCGCAGGTCGTCAGCGTCTTGCAGCAAGACATCAAGACGCCGCCCGCGGTGCTCGCGTCGCTGCTGACCGACCCGGCGGATCAAGCGGGTGCGGGCGCGGCGGCCATCGTCATGCGCGTCGCCTGAGCGGCGGCGTCGCTATCCGACGAACGTGACGTTCTTCTCGATCGGCTCGCGCGACGTCACGCAACGATTCGCAGCCGCGTCGAGATCGGGTCGTCCGATCCCCAGGCCGAAGAGCACGTTCACGTCGTCGCCGATCCCCAGCCGCGCGCGCAGCAGATCCGGATACAGCGATAGGCTGGCCTGTGCGCAGGTCGCGTAGCCTTCTTCTTCGGCGAGCAGCATCACCGTCTCGAGCCAGCAGCCCACGTCGAGCGCGGCCCAGATCGCGAAGCGCTTGTCGATCGCGATGATCGCCACGTGCGGCGCGTCGAACGCCACGAAGTTTCGCATCCACGCGGCCTGGCGAGCCGGCCCGTCGTCGCGGGCGACGCCCATCACGTCGTAGAGCGCTTTTCCGCAGGCGCGACGGTGGGTGAGGTAGGGCTCGGGGTACTCCGCAGGGAAGGGCACGTCCGGCGTGGGCATCCTTGAGCTGGCGGCTGCGACCAGGTCCGTCTTCAGCGCGGAGCACGCATCACCCGACGCGATCCAGACGCGCCAGGGTTGGATGTTGCACCAGGACGGCGCGCGCTGCGCTCGCTCGAAGATGCGCGTCAGCACCTCGCGTGGGATCGGATCGGGAAGGAACGCGCGGACGCTTCGGCGCTGCGCGACGGCTTCGTGCACGTGCATGCGCGACTTCTGGCCTCCCGGGCCCCCGCCCGCAAGGACGCGCGATCAGTCGTCGCCGACGCTGATGACGACGACGGTCACGTTGTCTTCGCCGCCGTTCGCGTTGGCGCGCGCCACGAGATCTTTCGCGGCCGCTTCCGAGTTGCCCGGATGCGAGGTGACCGCGGTGAGGATGTCCGCGTCCGTGATCATGCCGCTCAGCCCGTCGGAGCAGAGGATGTATACGTCGCCCGTGACGGGCTGCTCGGGGACGAGATCGACGACGACCGAGTCCTGCATGCCGAGCGCGCGCGTGATCACGTTCTTCGGAAGCTCTTCGCGCTGTTCGGGCGTCAGGTCCGGCATCACGAGGAGGTAGTCGTTCAGGAGCGAGTGATCGCGCGTGAGCTGCGTGATCTCGTTGTTGCGAACGCGATAACACCGGCTGTCGCCGACGTGCGCGACGTACATGCGCTTGCGCTCGCGGGCGACGAGGCAGCCGACGACGGTCGTGCCCATGCCCTGCACCTCGCGGTAGCGCGAGCTCGTGTCGAAGATGCGCTTGTTCGCGACGCGAATGCCGGTGATGAGCCGGTTCTCTTCGACCGTCAGGTGCGGGTCGAAGTGAAAGGGCCAGGTGGCGTCCTCTTTCTGGGTCGCCTGAAAGAACGACGCGATGGTGTGCGTCGCCATCTTGCTCGCGACATCCCCCGCGCGGTGCCCGCCCATCCCATCGGCGACGATGTAGAGGTCGAACTCCGGGAGTATCGCGAAGCTGTCTTCGTTGTGCTCGCGCTGCTGTCCAACGTCCGAGACACCTGCGGCGAGGATCTGCATCGCTGTAGGGAAAGCTCGCCGACCCGTGATTCACTGTCAAGGGAGCCCGCGACTTCGTTGCCAGGGGGGACGGATGAGCAGCGGTTCTCGGAGGCGCGCGTGATAGCGTGCTCGGCCGCATGACGAGCGCGGCGGCCAAGCGAGTGGTCCTGATCCCAGGCGACGGGATCGGGAAAGAGGTCATGGCCATCGGCGAGGCCCTGATCGAGACCCTCCGAGAGGTCCGCGGCCTTCCCATCGAGCTCGTGACGCTCGACCTCGGCGCCGATCGCTTCCTCCGCGACGGCACCGCGTTCCCAGAGGCCGACCAGAGGATGATCCGCGATCAGGCCTCCGCCGTGCTGCTCGGTGCGCTCGGGGATCCCCGCGTCCCCGACCTCGGCTACGCGCGCGACATCCTCTTCGGGCTGCGCTTCGGGCTCGATCTCTTCTCGAACATCCGGCCCATCACCTGCCTCGCCGAGCGCCTTCTTCCTCTCAAGGACAAGCGCGCGAGCGACTGCGACATGGTGGTGTTCCGCGAGAACACCGAGGGCGTGTACGTCGGCATCGGCGGGAACTTCAAGAAGGGCACCAAGGACGAGATCGCGATCAACGAGGACATCAACTCGCGCAAGGGCGTGGAGCGGGTGATCCGCGCGGCGTTCGAGTTCGCGCGCGTGCACCAGCGCAAGCGGGTGCACATGAGCGACAAGTCGAACGCGATGCCGCAGGCGGGCGGCCTCTGGCAGCGCACCTTCAAGGAGGTCGCGGCGGAGTACCCGACGATCGAGGCCAAGCACATCTACGTCGACGCGCTGTGCCTCCAGATGGTGCGCACGCCCGAGGCGTTCGACGTGATCGTCACCAACAACCTGTTCGGCGACATCATCACCGACCTCGGCGCGGCGCTGCAGGGCGGGCTCGGCATGGCGGGCAGCGCGAACGTGCACGCGCCCGGCATGGTGGCGATGTTCGAGCCGGTGCACGGCAGCGCACCGGACATCGCGGGCAAGGACCTCGCGAACCCGCTGGCGATGGTGCTCACGATCGGGCTGTTGATGACCCACCTGGGCTTCCTGCACGAGGAGGAGCGCCTGGTGACGATCGTGAAGAAGGCGATCGCCGAGGGAAAGTGCACGCGCGACGTGGGCGGCGAGCTCGGCACGCGAGCAGTCGGCGACTGGGTGATCGCGGAGCTGAAGAAGAC
>JAYVCF010000280.1:0-8816 GCA_043750095.1 Deltaproteobacteria bacterium | reverse complement strand
CCCGAGTTCCCCAAGCCGCCGCCCTATCGCCTCGTGCACAACGCCGAGACGCTGCTTCCGTACGTCGATCTCGTGTTCGTCGATCCCGTGGGCACGGGCCTCTCGCGACCGATCGGGAAGGGCAAGATCGAAGAGTTCGCGGGCGTGAAGGAGGACCTCTGGTCGATGGGCGAGCTGATTCGCCTCTTCCTCACGCGCCATCAGCGCTGGAACTCGCCGCGCTTCCTCGCGGGTGAGAGCTACGGAGGCACGCGCGTCGCGGGGCTCTCGGCGCACCTCTTCGATCGCGGCATCGCGGTCAACGGTGTGGTGCTCGTCTCGCCCGCGCTCGATCTCGCGCACCTCGAGTTCCAGTTCGGCAATCTCGTTCCCAACGCGCTCTTTCTTCCTTCGTACGCGGCGCTCGCGGCCTATCACGGCGTCCTGAAAGAGAAGCCGAAGGATCTCGACGTGTTTCTCCGCGAGGCGCGCGCCTTCGCCATCGACGAGTACCTGCCCGCGCTGTTCCATGGCGCAGGGCTGGACGCGGCGCGACGCACGCGCGTGACCGAGAAGCTCGCCGCGTTCACGGGGCTCTCGCCCGCCTGGATCACGCAGCAAGGCATGCGCCTGGTGGATGCGCGCGTGTTGAAGGAGCTGCTTCGCGGTCGCGGCGTCACCGTCGGCCGGCTCGACGCGCGCTACGTCGGGCACGAGACGGATCTGGGTCACAGCGAGATGCAGGCCGACCCCGCGCACCACGCGGCCGGTCCCGCGTTCACCACGCTCGCGAACCAGTACCTGCGCGACACGCTCGGCGTGAAGGACGAGCGCGAGTACGAGCTCATCAACATGAAGGTGAACGCGGCCTGGAAGTGGAACGTCCCCGAGAAAGACAGCTCGGGTGGCTTCGTGAACGTCGTCCGTGATCTACGCCGCGCGATGCTCTCGAGCCCGCACACGCACGTGCTCTTCTGCAACGGCCTCTACGATCTCGCGACGCCCTTCTTCGGCAGCGAGATCGCCGCGCGTCAGCTCGGCACCGAGCCTGGGATCGTCGCGCGCGTCCACGAGCGCAGCTACGAGGCGGGCCACATGATGTACTTCCACGCCGGAGCGAGGAAGCAGCTCACGACGGACGTGGCGGAGCTGATCTCGCGCGCCACGACGTAGCTCAGCGAGCGCGGGTGCCGCGCGCGCGAACACGATCGTCTACTACGGCATCCTGGCCGGCCACGCGTCGCAGCGCCGGAAGGCGGTCCCTGGAGCCGCCCGATCACCGCGCCGTCGCAACATGGCCTGGGCCGACCTCATGCGAAAGAGCTTCGGCCTCGACGTGCTGGCATGTCGCGACTGCGGCGGCCGCATGAAGTACGTCGCCACCCTCTTCGCGCAGAGCCGGCTCGCATCCGCAGTAGATGCACGCGGACATCAGTGTCGCGTGTAGACGCGCATCAGGACCCACTGCGTCGCGCCGGTGTCGTAGACCGTCCGATGCATCGTCACCATCAGCACCGGCTCGACGCTTGGCGCGTCTACGAGGTCAACGCCTTGGAAGAACACTTCTGGGAACTCGTCGGAGATCGGCGTGAGAGGTAGCTCGTGTCCAGCGACCAGCGCGGCCTCGAAGTTCAGGACGGACTGCTCCAGCGTCGGGAACTGCAAGGACAGCACCTCCATGTCGCGCGTGAAGCGCGGACTCCGCTTCACGCGGCGCGAGCTCAGCAGCACCACGCTTCAGACTGCCTGGAGCTCTGCCTCGACATCCACGCCGGCCATCATCGATGCCGCGCGACTGCGGTCTCCGTCTTCGGGCATGTTGTCGATCCATCGGAAGAGGGCTGGCGGGATCACGGCCCCCTCGTGCTCGGCCTGGAACACCATGCGCCACGGGCCGACGTCGTGGGTCAGGCGGACCAGTTCGCGTCCGGTCTTCGCACCGTGGTCTCGTAGGACTGCGTTCATCGCGGCCAACTCGCTCTCGACGAACAGCTCTTCGTCGTAGAGCGCGAGCGGTCGCGCCTCTTCCTTCTCGTTGAGCTGGCCGGCGATCGGCACCTTCTGGATCTCGATGAGACCCGCGACGCGCATCGCCTCCACGAAGTCCCGGTATGCGTCGATCACGGGTCCGTTTTGGAGGGCCACGTAGCGCGCCTCGGTCACCGTTCGGACGTGCTTCCGGTAGTGCTCGTAGTCGATGAGGAAGACGAGCTTGTTCAGCGCCAGGATCCCGGGTGCGACCTGCGCATGACGCAGGACGTAGAGGATCGTGTGCGCGAGCTTGGTTTTCGCGATCGGTGTCCGGTCGGCCATATCCGGTTAGACGTCCCCCGACCGCTGATACTGACGGAGGACCGGTTTGGTGTCGATCCAACCCCCAGCCGCGGCTTCGAGCCTGGCGGTTAGAACGCCACGCATGGCGTTCGTGCTTCCTACGCTCGACATCCCGCAGGCAGCCTTCCACGCGATCTTGAAGGTCGACTGATACTTCGACAGGCCGGTCCCATCGGCAAGCGCGCAAGCGTCGCTCGATGCGTCGCTTTACAACGCGCAGTCGATGAAGACGCACGTGAGCTCGTGACCCGAGAGACTGCAGCGGTCCACGCGATACCCGGTCGGCCCCCCATCGGAGGCGACGCCGAATCGCGAAAACCGAAGCTCACCACACAGCTGACAGCCGGCGCGGGTCGGCGTCGGCGTACCGCTTAGGACCCGTTCGATCTGTGAGTCGCTCACCGGGTATGCGAATACCTGCTCGTAGCAGCCACCGCACGTGCATCCGCTCGCCGGCACGAGCGCGAGGAGCAAGCACGCCAACGCCACGCTCCGCGCTCGCCTCATCCAGAGAACGTATCCCGTCAGCTGAGGATCTGCATGGGCGTGAGTCGTGGCGAGCCCACGTTCGCAGACTCGGCGTCGCGGACGGCGCGCAGCACTCGACGGGGACGGGTTCAGCGACGCGATCGTCGGAGCATCGACGGCGGCGTCCGCCGCGCGACGCATGCTCGACCTCGGCCGATCGCGGCGCTGCCGCGGCGACGCATGCTCGAGATTGCGCCGAGCCGGCGTGGGCCGTGCCGAGGACCAGGTCACCTCGTGTCGCCGCCGGTCGCGCCGCGCCGTCGAGCACTCGACGTTGCCCGTCCACGGCACTGGCCGTGCGCCGGCATGTTCACCATGCCCGAGCGCGGCGGCGCTCGCGCGCGGCCATGCCGGACCTCCGGCCCAGGCCGCACAGGCCGCAGACCGTCGAGCTCAGCTGGGCGCCGTCACGGCCGAGCCCGCACGCCGTCCAGGTGACCTCGGCCTCCTCACGGCAGCGCCGAAAAAAGTCATGTCGACCATGCCCGACGACGCAACGGGCCGTGGGTCGTTCCGATAACACGGGCAGCACGGCGGATTTCCCGTCGCGAAGGACGCCCGAACATGCCCTCTCTCGAAGACACCGATCGCGACGCCAGCGAAGCAGCGCTCGGCACCGTCGGACCGCTCGATACGCTGCACGACGAGCTGATGGCGCTCCCTGCGCGGACGCTGCGGGTCGTCAACATCGACGTCAGTGTCGCCGCGTTGATCGTGACGGGCGCAGCCCCCGATATTCACAAGCACCGTGCAGAGCTGGTCGCGTTCTTCGGTGAGGAGCGGATCCGTCCGCTCGATCGTCTCGATCTCTTGGCCCGCGCAACGCTCCAAGCTGCCGCGCGGCACCGTGTCGTCGAGAGTGGGGCGGGGCTCCCCGAGCTCGTCGAGCGCGTCGCGGCGTGTCGTGAGCTGTTGCGCGCCGAAGTGCGCTCGCTCATCGCTCGCAAGCTGCTCCCCGCGGGCGTGGTCGGGGAGCTGACGCGCGGACAGGGCTACAAGAACATCTCGTTCGACGTACTCCAGCTCGTCGCAGCGCTCCGCGATAGCTGGGATGAGCTGCGCACCAAGACGGGGCTCACGAGGCTTGATCTCGATGAGGCCGAGCGCGGCGCGCATCAGCTCGTGACCATGGTGGGCACGCGCAAGCAGCGAGGGCGCTCGGCTTCCGCGGAGCTGAGGCTGCGCGCGTACACCCTGATGGCCTCCACGTACGACGACGCGCGTCGTGCGATCACCTTCCTCCGCTGGAAAGATGGCGATGCCGATGACATCGCACCGTCACTCTTTCGTGGGCGCGGCCACCGACCCGCTCGGCGCGCGGCGCCCCCCGTCGAGCTGCCCGAGCATCCCGAGCTGCCCGTGCCGGCCGCCCCGGTCCGTGCAGGAATGCCGGGCGGCTCACCCTTCGCTCCAGGCGACGCAACGAACGACTCGAGCGAGCGATGACGAAGCCAGGGTCGCGCGCGTTGCGCTCGCGGAGCGTCGCGGCGGGAGAGAGCGGCCTTCGTCCGTTCCTGGCTTCCTGCGTTCCTCAGCGGCAATCTCCGCGCTCACTTCCTCGCTTCCGGAGCGAGCGTGATCGGCGCGGTCGGGTCGATCCGGAACGCCGCGAGCAGCACCTGCGTGAGCGTGTCGAGCAAGAACGCGACGAGCGTCTCGCGGTCGATCCCGCCGCGCTCGATCCACGCGAGGCTCGCCGCCTCCACGAGGCCGATCCACGAGCGCGCCGCGAGCTCGAACATCGGACGCGGGGTCTCGGCGAGGCCGAGGTTGGTCACGAAGCGCCGAAGGAACTCGCCGCGCACGCCCTCGACGACCGAGGCGACCTCCGCATCGGTGCCGATGCCGCTTCCGAGCAGCGCCTTGAAGGCCGGCGCGTTCTCCGAGACGAAGTCGAGATAGGTCTCGAGCGATCGGCGTGCGCGCTCCGGCGGCGGCAGGTCGAAGTTCTCGAGCGTCGCGGCGAGCAGAGCGTTCGCGGCCTCTTGGATCGTCGCCACGTAGAAGCCGCGCTTGCTTCCGAAGTAGTGATAGAGGAGGCCCTTCGAGACGCCGGCGCGATGCGCGATCTCGTCGATCGGGATGTCGTCGTAGGGACGCTGGCCGAAGAGCTCGCGCCCCAGCGCGAGGAGCTGCGCTCGCCGTGCGTCGAGATCGAGTCGCGAGCGGGGCTCGGCGGACTTTTTCGGCCGTTTTCTGAGGATTCGCACGAAAGCTCAGGACGAGCGTCGCTCGGAGTTGACTTTCGTTCAACAGCGAACACAATCGCCATTGAATCAGATTCAATAGAGACAGGAGGCCGCGCATGACGACCCTCGCCGCAACCCCGCTCGAATCCATGCCCCACACCGACACGCCGCGCGCCGGGAAGGCCAAGAAGGCGCGACCGATCCCCGTTCGCGCGATGGGCTTTCCCTTCGAGGGCAACGTGCCGCGCTTCTGGCTGATGGGCTCGCCCATCGCGACGCACTACTCGAACGCGCTGAACTCGCTCTTTCCGCAAGGCGAGCGCTTCTTCATCCGAAGCGTGAAGTACTACGTCGATCAGCTCGAGGACGATCCGAAGCTGCTCGAGCGCGTGAAGGGCTTCTTCGGACAGGAAGGCCGTCACGGGCACGAGCACGATCGCTGGAACCGGATCCTCGAGGCGCAGGGCTACGAGATCGAGAGCTTCCTCGAAGAGCACGCCAAGATCGCATACGGGTTCTTCGAGCCCAACGTCCCGCCCTCGTTTCGCCTCGCGGTCACCGCGGCGCTCGAGCACTTCACGGCGACGATGGCGCAGAACGGGCTCACCTCGGAGCTGCTCGATCACGCCGATCCGATCATGGCGGGCCTCTTGCGCTGGCACGCCGCGGAAGAGATCGAGCACAAGTCGGTCGCGTTCGACGTCTTCATGAAGGTCGATGGGCGCTATCACGTGCGCGTCCTCGGGCTCTTCGCGGCACTCGCCGGGCTCCTCATCAGCTGGCGCGCGGCGACCAAGCATCTGCTCGCTCAGGAAGCCAAGCGCGGGACCGACCTCGACGCGCGCCTCGCCTGGGCCCGCGAGAACCCGGCGATCATCTCGGACGACCGCCGTCGCGCCGAGATGTTCCGCGTGGCGATCCGCGATTACCTGCGGCCGGACTTCCACCCCGACCAGTGCGACAACTACGGCCTCGCGCGCGCCTACCTCGAGAGCATCGGACGTCTCGAAGGATGACGCGTTGACGTAGTAGGGTGGCGCGGTTGGCGATCGACCGACCACGACGATTCCGGATCGACGGGCACGACGCCGCGCGCATCGCGTCCATCGTCGTCATGGCCATCTTCGCGATGGGGATGGCGGGCTACGTCCGCGATCAGTGGGACGACGAGGCGCAGTTCACGCACCGCGACTTCCACAACTTCCACAACGCGGGCACGCGCATCCGCGAGGGCGAGCCCGTCTATCAGCACGACGAGATCCCCTTTCTCCTGACGCCGCTCGCCGCGCCGGCCGTGGTGGTGCTCTCGTACATTCCGGAGCACGTCGCGTTCTGTCTGACGGCGGTGCTGACGGCGGCGCTCTTCGTCTCGGCGCTCGTGTTCGTGGCCCGCACCTCTCGCGGCGATCTGCGCGCGCAGATCACCGCCTGCTTCGTGGCGGCGACGATGCCGCCCTTCTGGTTCGCGCTCTATCTCGGTCAGCTCTCGGGGCTCTACTTGTTCTTGCTCGCCGTGAGCCTCGCGCTGCTCGCGGTCCCGAGGGCAGAGGGGCGCACGCCGCGAACGGAGGCGGTCGCGGGCGTGTTGGTCGCCGTGCTCTGCGTGAAGCCGCAGCTCGCGCTCGTCGTGCTGCTCGTCGCGGTCCTCCGGCGCGCCTGGGCCACGCTCGCGGCGTTCGCGTTGGTCCTGCTCGTGCTCTGGCTCTGCTCGATCCCCTTCCTGGGCGTGCGCGCCGTGATCGAGTGGCGCGAGCAGGTGACCTGGTGCACCGACGCGCTCGAGACCGCGGAGTCCACGTGGTGGCGTCAGTTCACGCTCTACGCGTTCCTTCGCGCGGTCACGTCGCGCGCCGACATGGAGATCGCCGTCGCGCGCGGCATGTACGTGGCCATCGCCGCTCCGCTCGGGCTCGCGGCGTTGCTTGCGGTGCGGGCGGCGCTGCGTCCCGACGATCGAAGGCTCGCGCTGCGCGCCGTCTCGATCCTCGTCCTCGCGTCGATCGCGCTCAACGCGTACCTGTTCTACTACGACGCTGCGTTCCTGGTCGTTCCGTGGATGATCGCGTTCCTCGCCTACCAGACCTACGCACCGCTGACGCGCGGGCTCATCGTGCTGCTCGCAGCGGTGAGCTGGGTGCTCGCGCTGACGACGCCGATCCTGCAGCAAGGAGGCATCCCGCTTCCGGGCTTGGTGGCTACGATCTGGCTGGTCGTGGAGATCGTCGACCTCGGCCGTGGACGGCAGGCGCCTCCCGCGCTCGCCCGCGTCGACGTTGCCGACGTCAGTCCGCAGGAAACGGTGGCGTGATGCCGACGGGGCCGACGCGTGCCTCGAACACGGCGCGCACGCGCTCGGCGTGCTTGCGATAGGTGGCTTCCAGCACTTCGATCTCCGCGCGCCCGTCGCGCGCGCGGAGGCCGAGCCTGCGGGCCACGTGCTCGCCCGAGTGCGAGCGGGGACGCAGGAGCGGCTCTCCCTGATCGGAGAGCAGCCGCAAGGTCTGCTCGACGGTGCGGAAGAAGATCCACGCGCGCTCGAGCACCTCGGCCGCGTCCCGATCGATGCGCCCGTGTCGGTGCAGCTCGGCGAGGCTGGCGAGCGTTCCGCGCGCGCTGGAGGACTCGCGTGCTTCGACGCGCGCGAGCTGCACGATCAGCTCGACGTCCAGCATCGCGCCGTATCCGAGCTTGACGTGATAGCGGTGCGGCGCCTCGTTCGCGAGCTCGCGCTGCGATCGTGCGCGGAGCTCGACGATGCGCGCGCGGTCGATCGGCCGGTCGCTCGTCAGCGCGCGCGCGAACGCTCGCTCGACGCGCTCGGCGAGCGCAGGGCTTCCCACCAGCACGCGCGCGCGGGTGAGCGCCTGACGCTCCCACGCGTCCGCCTGCCCCTCGTGGTAGCGCTCGAACGACGCGAGCGAGACGACGAGCGTGCCCTGCGAGCCGCTCGGTCGCAGGCGCGTGTCCATCGCCCACCCCGGGCCTTCGGCGTCGGGCTGCGCGAGCAAGCGCATCGTTCGCTGCGCGGCCCGCGTGAAGTGCTCCGGATGCGCCACGCGCGCGGGGCCCGACGTCTCTCCGTCTTCGTCGTAGAGAAACACGAGATCGAGATCGCCGCCGAACCCCAGCTCGCGTGAGCCGAGCTTGCCGAGCGCGATCACACCGAGCGACGCGTCGTGCTCGGGCTTGCCGTGACGCGCGTCGCACTCGCTCGTGGCGACGCGTGCTGCGAGCGCGACTTGGCGCTCGGCCAGCGTCGTGAGGAGCTCGGTCGCGCGCGGCAGCGAGATCTCGGCCGAGACGAGCGCGAGTCCGACGCGGAGCGTGACCTCGCGCTTGAGCCCACGCAGCCGATGCACGAAGGCTTCTTCTTCGAGCGAAGCGAGCTCACGGCCGAGCGCATCGTGCTCGAGAACGATGCCGCGCTCGTCGATGGGCTCGGCCAGCACGAGCAGAGCGATCTCGTCCGGATGTCCCACGAGCGCGCGAGACAGCACCGGGCTCGCGCCGAAGAGCCCCACCATGCGTCGCAGGAGGCGCGGCTCGCGCTCGAACACGCCGAGATCGAAGCCGCGCAGGCGCGCGAAGAAGTCCGCCGAGGAGCGCAGGGCCTCCAGCGGATCACCGGCCTCGCTGATCTCGTCGAGGAGGCGTGGACCGAGCCCCTGGTGGCGCTCGCGCGTCAGCGGTCCGAGCGGCGAGTCGGGAAATCGCGCGAGCCGCTTCAGGTGATGGGCGACCTCGAGCGTGTCGCCGCCCTCGGGCGCGATGTCGAGCACGCCCGCG
>JAYVCF010000279.1:0-9947 GCA_043750095.1 Deltaproteobacteria bacterium | reverse complement strand
TCACTGCGGCGTACCGCGGGTACGCCTCGTTCCGCGGCTCCGGGCGCGCTCGGACCTGACGCGAAATGCTTGGATTTCGCTACGCTCTCGAATGAATCGTCGCCCTAGCGCTCGGCGCGCTGGGTCGCGACGGCGTGGAACGTCAGCACCGAGCCGCAGGGCGTCGAGCCGACCGAGCCGTCGCAGCGGCTGGTGCCGTCGAACGTGGTCGCGCCGCGCTGCAGAGCGTTGACGATCTCGCGCGTGAGATCGTGCCCGCCCTCTTTGCAGTCGCGGTTGTGGCAGGGGATCTGAAAGAGCGCGGGCGCGCTCGCGACGACGATCGGACGAACGTGCACGACAGCCGGCGTGGACCCGATGCTCTCGCTCACGGTGATGCGCAGTGTCTCGAGCCGCGGAGCCGCGTCACGCAGCCGCGGCGCATCGTTCTCGCGCTGTTTTCGATCTTGCGAGCGTTGTGCCGCGTCCGCGTCTCGTCGTCGGTTGTACATTCGTGTGTGCCTGATGCGCGTCGTACTCCTTTCGCGGGCACTTGTCGCGCCGACGGCGTGCGAGGACGGGCGAGCGGGGCCGCGTGATACGATCGCGGCCCCCGGAGGTCGCTCGATGACACGAACTTTCTCGCTCGCTGCCGCTCTCGTCCTCGTCGGGGCCACGCTGGTCGGCTGCGACGGCCCCTCGGCTCCGTCGGGCGCGTGCACACGCTCGAGCGAGTGCCACGCGGGCGCGATCTGCATCGACGGCCACTGCATGGCGCCGCGCGACGCGGGTGCGATGGACGGTGCGATCGGCGACGGCGGCCCGCGGCCCGACGAGGTGGTCTCCATCCGCGTCGAGCCCGCCACGGCGACGCTGAGCTCGGTCGACGGCGCGAGCGTGTCGCAGACCTTCACGCTGATCGGCGTCCAGCGCGACGGCATGGAGCATCCGCTCACGGGCGCGACGTGGAACCTCGACACGATCCGCGTCGGCACGATCGACGCGCGCGGCGTCTTCACGGCGGACGGCTCGGCGGGCGGCGCGAGCGTCGTCACGGCCACCATCATGCTCGCGAGCGCACCCGCGACCGCGACCGCCAACGTCATCGTCGACGTGCGCCGCACGATCCTCGGCGCGGGCGCGCCCACCGACGTCTCGGCTCACTTCGGGGGCGCCGGCGTGGCGGATCCCACGGCGATCGCCGTGCTCTATCCGCTGGAGGGCGCGATGATGCCGGCCAACGTCTATCCGCCCACGATCCAGTGGGCGCCGGTCGGAGCCGCGGGCGATTTCTTCCGCGTGACGGTGCGGCGGCCGCACGCGACGATCGTGGCCTACCTCGTCGCGGACGCGGCGTTTGGTCACGGCTGGCCCGCCGATGTCGCCGCGTGGCACGTCATCGCGAACAGCGATCCGGACTCCGATGTGTCGATCACCGTCGATCGCTTCGAGACCTCTACTTCGCGGATGATCGCGGGTGCGGCGGCGCGCACGATGCACCTCGCGCGCGGCAACCTCTTCGGATCGGTCTACTACGAGCACCGCAGCGGCAACGCGAGCATCCTTCGCATCCACGCCGAGACGGCCGTGCGCGAGACGCTCATCCCGAGCCCGCCGCCGCTCACGTCGGGGAGCCGCTGCATCGGCTGCCACGCGCTCACGCGCGATGGTCGCTACGTGTTCGCCGAGACGACGGAGCTCGATGGCGTCTATGATCTGACGACCGATCTCACGACCGATCCGCCGGCGCCCCGTGGAACTCCGTTCCCCACCGCGGGCGCTTGGTACGTCGCGAGCTTCGATCCCGACGGCACGTACTTCGTGGCCGGCTCGCACGTGTCGGCGGGCCTGGGGATCTTCGACGCTGCGACCGGCGCGGCCGCGACGGCGACAGGTCTCCCGTCGGCGGGGACTGGATACCCGTCGTGGTCTCCGGACGGAATGCACATCGCGTACGCGGGAGACGTCGTCACCGCGCCAGCGGGTCACCCCGAGCCCGGCGATCCGATCGGCGGCAACCTCTACGTGATCGATCGCATGAGCGCGACGGGCCTCGACTTCGCCACGCCGCGCATGGTGCACGACGGCGCCAGCCTCTCGTCGCTCCCCGAGGGAGGCACCAACGACACGCACGCGACCTGGTCACCCGACGGACTCATGATCGCGTTTCAGCACGGGGTCGGCACGTTCACTCACGTCGTGCGCAACCCGGGCGCGCTCTACATGCTCGGCCTCGACGGCGCGCTTCATCGGCTCGATCACGCCAACGGCATGACGGGCGCCGACGGCTACTGGCCCACGTTCGCTCCCTACGTCACCAGCGAAGCGGGCGGGCGCTCGTACTACTGGATGGCGTTCTACACGCGCCGCGACTACGGCAACGCGATCCTCGGCACGCTGGGCACGCAGGTGCGTCAGCTCTGGGTGATCGCCATCGACACGCGGCCGACGGCGGGCGCCGATCCTTCGCTCGTGCCCTACTGGCTTCCGGGACAGGACATCCGCACCAGCAACTTCTCCGCGTTCTGGGCGCCCGAAGCCTGTCGCGCGACGGCCGCCGACTGCACGACCTCGAGCGAGTGCTGCTCGGGCCGCTGCGCGATGGACGCCAGCGGCGCCTCGCACTGCGTGATGCCGCCCGAGTGCCACCACGCCGGCGAGATGTGCGGCGGCGACGGCGACTGCTGCCCGCCGTCGAGGTGCCACGGCAACGTGTGCTCGGCGGGCGGACCGTCCTGAGCGCGGGAAACGCTCTGTTCGTACGTCGCGTGGTCTCGCTCGGATGGCTGCTCGTCGTGTCGGGCTGCGCGCTCGCTCACGAGCGGGGCGTCCCCCTGGGCGGGGTGTGCGCGGGGCTCTCGGCTCCGACGCACCCACTCGGGCCACCGATGCAGCATCGCGCGTCCGCATCGGACTGTCCCAGCGCGCGCGGCGCGATCGCGTCGACGCCGGCGTGCGACGTGGCGAGCGATGCCACGTGTCCGATGGCCGCGTGCGTGACCGATGCGGACTGCACGGCGGGCACGAACGGTCGCTGCTCACACTTGCATCGCGGGCCGGCGAGCATCCGTCTGTTCTGCACCTACGACGAGTGCGCGCGCGACGGCGACTGCGCGAGTGGGCCATGCAGGTGTCGCAGCTCCGCCGAGAGCGCCGAGGCCAACGCGTGCTCCAACGCGGGCAACTGCCGCGTCGATTCCGACTGCGGCGCGGGCGGCTTCTGCTCGCCGAGCATGCTCGGCTTCGGCTTCTGCTCGTGCCCGACCTTGGACCTTTGCGTGGACGCGGGCGACGGCACCGGCTGCTTCGTGAGCATCGACGGCGGCCCGCGGATGGCGGTGCGCTGTCTCTGCGGCAACACGTGCGCGGCGCCGGGGTACTACTGCCACACGCCCTGCGACGAGTGCACGAGCGACGCCGACTGCGACGGTACCCAATGCCTCTTCGATGCGCGCGAGCACCGCTGGGCGTGTCGGATCGCGCTCTGCGGCAGCGGCCCCTGACCGCCTGACCGAGCTCGCCTCGCACGCGTGCGACCGCCATCGAGTCGCTGCCACTCGTTGCTTCGCTGTATGCTCGTCGCGTGGTGGCCTGGCTTCACCGGTTCCGAGCGCGCTGCGTGAGGTGAGCGCGGGTCAGCGCCGCCGACGTCGGACCAACACGATCGCGAGCCCGACCAGCATCGCCAGCGCGCCTGCCGCGCCGCCGCGCGCGCCGACCACGCCGCATCCACAGCTGCCGCTGCTCCGCGGCTCGCAGATGTGCGTGGTTCCATCGCCCGTCGCGGCGCACGAGTAGCCGCGCGGGCAGGGCGCGGTCGCGTCGCACGCGCGCGTGCAGAACGTGTGGTTGTCGGCCTGCGCGCACTGCGAGCTGAGGCAGTCGGTCGACGCATGACAGGCTGCGCCGAGGCCTCCCGAGCTCGCGACGCACGCGCCGGAGGCGCCCATCGCCATGCACGAGAACATGCTCGGACAGCCGGTGCCGGACATCGCATCGCATGTCTGCGAGCACGCGCCGTTCACGCAGATGCGCGTCGCGCAGTCGGTGCCGAGCGAGCAGGCGTCGCCGAGCTGACCGGTCATCTGGCAGCTGCCGCAGCTCGCGGTGGTGCCGACCTGGCACGCGTAGCCGACGGGGCAAGACGTGGTCGCGCCGCCGGGAACGCAGGGCGAGGTGCAGACGCCCTCCGAGCAGAACAATCCTGCGCAGTCGGTGTTCGCGCCGCATGCGGATCCGATCGCGCCTCGCCCCGCGCTGCCGGGTTCGCAGAGCCCTTGCCCGGTGCACGTGCCGGTCGCCTGCCCATTGCAGTAGAAGCCCGTGCCGCACGAGGCCGGGTTCAGCCAGTCGCACGTCGCCGAGCAGACGCTACCGAAGCAGACGTTCGACGAGCAGTCCGATGCCGCGGTGCAAGGCGCTCCGAGCCCGCCGCCCGTGGTCGAGCCCGCTTCGCAGGCGCCGGTCGCGACGTTGCAGCGCTGTCCCGCGGCGCACTGCGTGTCGTTGGTGCAGCCCGTCGGAGTCGCGCCCGCGCACGACGCGTTGCTTCCCGAGACGCGAACGCACTGTCCGCCCAGGCCGCTCACGGCGAAGCACATCGCGCTCGCGCCGCAGTCGGCGTCGGTGGAGCAGTTCGTGCCGCAGTAGCCCTGGCCGTCGGGGTAGCGAAGGCATGCGCCCGCCGTGCAGCTCGCCCCGCTCGTGCACGGAGAGCAGAGGCCACCGGTGCCGCTCGTCATCGAGGTCGCGCACGTGCCGCTCGCCTGGCAGGTCTGTCCGCTCGGGCAGCCGCTCGTGTGGCAGTCGGTCGGCGGCATTCCGGTTCCGGGATAGAGCGTGCAGATGCCCGTCTGGTCATCGCTGTTGAGCGCCGAGATGCCGCCGCTGTACGCGTAGTACATCGTCGCGTTCGAGTCGGTGGTGTGGCCCATGCCGAAGTAGTGGCCACCCTCGTGGAGCACGATCGAGTAGGCGTTCACGCTGCCGCCTCGACCCGCGCCACTGATCCACGTGAAGTTGACGCCGTTCAGCTCCATGTCGGCTTCCACGATCGTCGGGTGCCCCATCGTCGTGCGCGAGGTCCACTGCGGCTGCGTGACGCCGATGGCGCTCGAGTCGTAGCGCCAGCCGCTCTCGACCCAGCCGACCACGCCCTGGCCGTCGCCCGTGGTCGGACGCGTTCCCGTCTGGCCACCGTACGTCGAGCGCAAGCTCGTGCACGTCACCGTGGCCCAGTCGCTGAACGCTTGCTGCACGATCGTCTCGGACATGGCGGCGCCGAGATCGGCCGAGCCCGCGTTGTTCATCTGGTAGGGCACGCCGCCGCCCCAGATGGGCTCGCTCGAGTCGATGGGAGTCCACGCGGCCGCGGGGCTCGCGGCGAGCGCGGAGATCGCAGCGACGAGCCACGTGAGGCGCGAGACACGCGACTTCATCGCGCACCTCCCGTCGTCCGAGAGTCGGCGGGCACCGCGAGCTGATCGAGCACGGAGCGCACGAAGCCGACGAACGTGTCGTACTCGAGGCTCGGCGAGCGAGCGCCCTCGCGGATCTCCATCGCGCCGTTCACCCAAGATGCGAAGGCGAGCGTGCTCGTGTCGCGCTCGACCAACGTGCTGACGCTGTGCGACGCGGTGGACACGGCGTGCACGACGTCGAAGCGACCTTGCTCCATGCCGACCGTGCGATACGCGCCGTTGGGAAGGCGGCGCAGGAACACGATCACCTCTTCGCCATCCTGATAGCGCGGTGTGCCGTCGATCCAGCTGCCGCTGCCGTTCACGGTGCCGCCGATCTCGTCGATCGAGAGGCGCTCGCCGCCTGCGCCCTTGAGCCAGTCGCTGACGCGCAGCTCGGCGATGGTGTGCGGCTCGAGGTGTCCCTCGAACGTCTCGAGCTGCGTGCCCGTGCGCAACACGGTCGCGTGCACGATGGCGTCGGAGTCGCCGATGAGCTGCTCGAGAGGAATCTCGACCATCACCGTCGCGTGCGCTGGGAGCGCGGTCAGCCCGAGAAAGGCCAGTGTGAGAAGAGCGAGCGCGCTACGTCGAGCAAGCATACCTGCCTCCGAAACCATTGAGGTCGGCGTCCCCGGGCCGTGAACAATAACAGACGCCGCGCAGCGCGAGGGCGCGTCAGGTGCGCGAGCGCATGGTCATGAGCCCGCGCTCGATGACGCCCCAGGTCTTGTGGGCTTTTCCGGCGCCCGCGGTGTCGCCTTGGGCCTCGTAGAGTCCGGGCATCGCGAGGAGCACCCCCGGACGATCCGCTCGGGCTCGCTCGAGCGCGCCTCGGACGAGCGCGAGATCCAGCGTGGCGGGCACGATCAGCTTGCCGAACACCACGCGATGCTCCTCGGGCGGGAGGTGATCGTGCTTGGTCAGCGTCTCCCCGGCCGCACAGCGCGGACAGACCTGCTCGACGCGCGTACCGTGTAGATAGAAGGTGCAGCCCTCGGGGAGCGCGGCACCGATCGCTGCGGCGTCGCCGTCGTGCTGCTCGAGCGCCAGGAATCGGAAGCGTCGCTCGTCGCCCTTGGCGAGCACGTCGAGCACGCCGAGGATCGGGCGGCGCTTGCCGCTCTCCACCGCGAACGCCACGGGCGCCGGATCGACGAGCACGACGTCGCCGAAGTCCGCGATCGCTTCGCGATGCGTCGGCGTGCGCACGACGCCATGAACCGGTGAGAGCGGCTGGATCCATGCGCGCTCGAAGCCCGCGGCCTCGTCGGGCACGGCGGCGAAGCTCGCTTGTCCGGTGCCGAGCGTCGTGAGGCGAATCTCGGTCTCGGGGAGATCCGCGACGAAGGGGCGCGTGTCGCCCACGACCGCGAAGCCGAGCTGCGCAAGAGCTTCGCGCGCCGTCTCGTTCTCACCGGTGGCGATCGCCGTGAGCGCGATGTGAAAGAGGAGCGGCCGCGCGTCGCCGAGCTTCTTCCGTGCCTTCTCGAACGCGATCAGCGCCGCGCGGAACCGACGTGCGCGCTTGTGAGCGACGCCGAGATCCGAGAGCCACTCGCCGCGCGGCTCGGACCGGATCGCCTCCTCGAGCGCCGCGATCGCGTCGGTGTCGTGCGCGGGGCCGAGTCGAACCAGCGCGTTCCCGAGCGCCGCGCGAAAGGGCGCAGAGCCCGGAGCCCGATCGAGCGCAGCGCGTGCCTCGCGCACCGCGACCTCGGCGACGTCACCGGCTCGGCGTGGCTCGTCGAACGGAACGAGATCGGCGACGGCCACGAGCAGCGCGAGCGCGCGCACGACCAGCGATGCGTCCGCCGCGTGATGGCGAAGCACGGTGAGCGCGTCGTCGATCGCGCCGGCGCGCGCGGGGGACGCTGCGAGCAAGGTCATCCACGTCTCGGCGAGCCCTGCGTCGGTGGCCATCGATCCGCGCAGCGGCGCGAGCGCATGCCAGGCCTCGTCGCGGCTCGTCGCCCGCAAGGCCTGCTCCATCGCTCGCTGCACCGAGGGCTCCATGCGCGTGAGTTAGCACTCGGCCGGTCAAAGCCGAAAGGGACCGAGCGTTCCCATGTCCGCCGGCCGCGCGCTCGAGGACGACGAGGCCGCCACCGCGACGCCGATGATCACCGCGATCACCACCACCGCGCCGCCGCCCACGCCCGCCCAGAACCACGGCGACTGCGTGATCTCCTCGCTCTCTCGCGTGCTCATGAGCGGTGCGACGCGCGTCGGCTCCGTCGCCACCACGTCGGCCGGGGCCAGGCTCGGCGGAGCGAGGCTGACCTCCTGATGATCGCCGAGCACCAGATCGATCGACTCCTGCGCCAGCGTCGTCGTCCCGCGCACGAGGGTGAGGACGTGCGGCCCAGGATCGGCGAGCGTGGCCTCGCCGATCGCGATGGACGTGCCGTCGAGCTCGAGCGAGTCGCCCTCGCGGCTCCCGCGCACCGTGACCACCACCTGCGGCAGATCGATCTCGATCTCCGCGAGCGCTTGCTCGACGGTGGGTCGATACGAGGCGTCGCGATCGGTCGCGTCGAGCAGCCAGCGCTGGTAGCTCGCGCGCGCCTCGAGCAGCTGGCCGCAGTGTCGCTGCGCGCCGGCGAGGTTCATCAGCACGCGCGTGGAAGCGACGAGGGTGTACGCGCGGCTGAACGCGACGCGCGCGGACTCCCAGTCCCCGTCCTGCGCCGCGTCGATGCCGGCCTGGAGCATCGCGAGCGCGGTTGCGCGATCCGCATCGCTCGGTTGCGCGTGCGCCTGCGAGCTGACCACCGCCACCATCAGCGCGACCAGCGCTCCGACTGCGAGCCGCCTCATCGACACGTCTCCACCGGCACGAACGTGATCGTCCCCATCGTCCCGTTCCACGCCGTCAGCGTGAGCACGTGTCCGGTCGCGGAGGCGTGGGTGATCGCGCCCTCCACGGCGCCATGCATCGGTGCGGTGAACGATCCCATGAGCGTCGCGCCCGCGAGGTTGATCGTGCCCATGCTCCCGCCGGGCCCATGCACGTGCATCGCCGACCCGGTGGTCGTGATCCCCACGATCTGGGTGACCACCGCCGTGCCCGTGCCGGTCGCGCCGCCCGTGAGGACGAAGGGCACCTGTCCCACGCTCATCCCGTCGCTCGAGCTGATCCAGAGCGTGTCGTTGATCGCCGAGATGGCCGTGAGGAACATCGCGGTCGTCGGCGTCGTGCCCATGATCGTCGGGTCGGTCGTGAAGCAGTCCATGCACGTGCTGCTGCGACACGAGAGCATCCCGTTGCACGCGCCCGCGCAGCACGGCTGCCCCATGCAGCCGCAGGTCGGACGCGTGGGGCCGGCGTCGGGCAGCATCCCGGCCTCGGAGACCAGCGCGCCATCGAGCCCCGGCGCGACGGCGGCGTCCGTCCCCTCGATCCAGCGCGGGAGCGAGCTCGCGGCGACGCTGCGATCCATGCATGTCCCCGCGCGACACGTCTGCGGAGGCATGCAGCTCGTGCAGAGGCAGCTGGCGGACAGCTGCACATCGAGGCGAAGACGCTCACCGGGGACGAGGTCCGTTTGCGTGTCGGAGATCGCTCCACCGCCCTCGACGTGGATGGTGACGGGGCCGTAGGGCGCGTGGTCGCGCGTCAGCACGATCGAGACGGGAAGCGTGGGCGACGTGATGCGCGCGTCGACCGCGAGTGATCCTTCGGGGCCCGTCGCCGTCACGTGCAGCGTCGGCACGGGGACGTCGGCGTGGATCACGACCACGAGCTCGGTGAGCGGGGGCGTGCTGCGGCAACCCCCCACGGTGCTGGCCAGCGCCAGGAGCGCGACCCATCGGCACGACGACGACATCTCAGAGCTCGTTGGCGAGCGTAGTCCCATCCACCACCGATGCGCGACCCGTCGGTGCAGCTGCGCCCGCCGTCCCGGCCGTGCGTCGCTCGCGGGACCTCGCAGGCGCGGGGGTCGTTCTCGCGGCGCTCGGTCGCGCGGCGGGCGGCGGCGCCCCGATCATCGCGGGATCGGCGGTGCTCGGCGGCTCCCACGCGGGAACGTACGCAGGCGGCGCGACGACCGGGGAGGGCGCGCTCGGAGAGACAAGGACCCGCACCCCGGGCTGCAGCGCGCTCGCGCGCATGGCGGGCTCGCTCTCGCGTCGGCCGTCCCAGACGAGACCCGCAGCGATGATCAGCGCGAACGTCACGAGCGCGACCGCGATCCACATGGCGCTCTGGCTCGAGCCCGGCGTCGCGCGCGCCGCGGCTCTCCGGATCGGAATCCGCGCGGTGGTGAGCGCCGACGGTGCGCGACGATTCGCCGTGAGCGGCTCGAGCTCGGCCGTCGGCGTGGCCGTCTCCCCGTCTCGAACGCCGACACCGGTCGATGCGCTCGCGCTCGCGAGCTGGCCGATCTGCGGCGGCCCGATGAAGCCGGCGCTCGGCAGCGCATCGAGCAGCATCGCGGCGGCCTCCGCGGCCGTGGGCGGTCGGTCTCTCGGATCGGTCGCGGTCATCGCCGCGATCACGCGATC
>JAYVCF010000278.1:0-7093 GCA_043750095.1 Deltaproteobacteria bacterium | reverse complement strand
CCCGCCTTCTTGCCTTCCTCAGCGGACCTTCTGATTGATTCCTGGCCTCCTCGAACGAAAAAGGCGCCCAGCTCTCGCTGGACGCCTTCGTCGTCGAGTCTCTCAGCTCATCAGTTGATGAGGTCCTTGAGCTTCTTGAGTGCCGTCGCGCGGACCTTCCGCGAGGCGGGCTTCGCCGGGTACTGCTTCATCTCGCCGGTGAAGGGGTTCTTGCGCATCTCGGCCTTGCGGGCCGCGATCTCCTTGACCTTCAGCTTGAGGAGATCGGGAATCACGAACTCCTTGGGGCCGCGCTTGCCGAGCTCACGCTTGATGAGCCCCGTGAGGCTCTCGAATGTCTCGCCGACCTGCTTCTTGCTGAGGCCGGTCTTCTCCGCGATCTCGCTGATGATCTGCGCCTTCGTCAGTCGCTTGCCTTCGCTCATGTGTCCTCCAGTTCCAATCCGTCTCGGTCATTAGACAAAAGCACGCCCATCACGAGCGCGTGACCTCCGATCGAGACCCCCGGAGGGCGCGCGCTCGCGCGAGATGACGGCGAAGGGCCCCGGAACACAGCACCGGGACCTTCCACCGCTTCCCGAAGACCCCATTTTTCCGGGGCTTCGTGCGTTGGGTGCATCGTTGCCATGCGGTTTTTGGCCTGTAAAGCGCAATATGCGTTTCACACCGAAAAAAAGACCGATCCGGTGCCGAAACGCCCGTTTCAGCGCTTTTTCGGACGATCGCGCGCGATCTTCCGACGGATCGCCGCTGCAACTAGGGCATCCGTGCGGGCCGTCATGCGTCTTTCCTCGGTTCGGTCGCGGTGGTCGTACCCGAGCAGGTGCAAGAGCCCGTGCGCGACGAGCATCGTGAGCTCGCGATCGAGCGCCACCTTCTTCTCTGCGGCCTGACGCGCCGCTGTGTCGAGCGACACGATGACGTCGCCGAGCATGTCGCCAGCGAGCTCCGCGTAGGGCCCCTCGCGCAGCGCGAACGCGAGCACGTCAGTCGGCCGATCCTTCTTTCGGTAGTCGCGGTTGAGCGCGTGGATCGTCGCGTCGTCGCAGAGAACGATCGAGAGTTCCGCCTTCGGCATGCGCAGCGCCGCGAGCATGCGCGTCGCGCGCGCCTTCAGCTCTCTCGCGCTCGCGCGCGCCGACGGTGCACCACGGGTCTCGACGTGAACGGGCATGGGCTCCTCGCCGAGCGCGACTCTAGCGTGCTCGCTTGCGCGGTGTGTCGGCTTCGCGCGACGCTCGCCGCGCCATGGCCACGACACCAGAAGCACCACCGAGCCTCGGACGGCGCATCGGAGGGCTCCTCATGGGCCTCGGGATGCTCGCGTGGGGCGCGCACACGGCATGGCGCGGGATGCACGAGCTGGGCGTGATCCCGAACCCCCTGCTCGCGCGCACCGAGCCAGCGGCGGCGCCCCTGCGTCCGTGGGAGGCGTGCTCGCCCGAAGAGATCGCGTACGCGCAGGCGCAGGCCGCGTGGAGCCCGACGCCGGGGATCGATCTGGCGAGCGCGTGGACGGGCGCGCAGCGGGTGACGGCGGCGCGCGCGGTCTATCCCACCGGCCTCGCGCTGGGCACACCGCTGCCGCGCGACTGCTCACCGGCGAGCGGAGCCGCGTTCCGTCGCTTCGCGAACGTGGCGGGCGTCGAAGCGCTCGCGGCCGACGAGAGCGCGAACGCGTACCAGCGCGTGCTCGCGGCGAGCGCGTTCGTCGAGGCGTCGATGCCACCGGTCGCGCTCTACTGTGCGGGCGATCGGATCGATGACTACCAGTGGGAATGCGTGCGCCTCACGAGCGCATCGCTTCGAATGACCTCGATGATCCTGCCGACCATCGTGCGCGCGGAGCAGACCGACTCATCTCTGCGCGAGCGCGAGTCGTGGGTGCATGGGCAGGCGACGATTCGCGGGTCGGTGGCGATCACGGGCAACGACGCGCTCCGCCTGCTGGAGATGCCCGGCGGCGTGAGGCCTTCGGTGCGCCTCTACCTCGCGAACATGCTCGCCGAAGACTTTCCCGCCGCGCGTGCGCAGGCCGCCGACACGACGCCATTCCCGCCGCTGCGCCAGCGCCTCGTGGCGCTCGCCGCGCGCGAGACGCAGCCCGACGTGAGCGCCGCGCTCGCCGTGGCCCTCTCGCGCTGGCCCTGAGGGTCGGGGACGGACGTGATCGATGTGCGCGCCGGGCGGCCCGTCGCGCGCATTGCGCGCATGATGGAGAGCCGCTCGCCGGCCGAGTCGTACGGAATGTTCGCCGGTCAGTTCGTCGTCGCGGACGACTTCGACGGCGAGCAAGACGAGCTCGCCGACCTGCTCGGTGTCTCGCGGCCGTGAAGCTCTGCGCTCCGAATCGTGAGCGGCCCTTCAGCGGCGCGTCATGCGAAGAGCGACGTGACCCAGAGTGCGACCACGCCCAAGCAGAACATCACGATGAAGCCGACGAACGCCACGGTGACCAGCACCGGCCCGACCGCCGTCAGCACGAGCCCGATCCAGGCCCCCCCGATGCCGCGCGGACGTCCCGCGGCCTCCTCACGCTTCGCGAACCGGTAGAGCGCGAAGTTTCCGAACGGGAACGCGAAGCCGACGACGAGCGCGAGCACGCAGCCGAGTTCGACCCACACGTTCCGCGGATGCCCGGACGCGAGGTCCTCGCCGACGAACGAATAGACCGCCAGTGCGGCGGCGCCGATCAGTGGTGACAGCAAGATCGACGTGACACCGAGCGCGATCGCCAGGTAGCTGGGCCAGCGAGTGCTCATGCGCCGAGTCTCGCATGTGGGACCCGCGCTCGGCTCGAGGCCGCGATACGGTCGTGCTCCGACGGGGCTCGCCGTGAGCGGGAAGCAGGCTAGTCTCGCCGCCATGTTCGAGAAGATCCTCGTGGCCGGTCGCGGTGAGATTGCCGCTCGCGTGGCCCGCACTTGCCGCCGGCTCGGCGCCGACACCATCGCGACGTGCGCCGAGGGCGAGGAAGAGTCGGTTCACGCACAGGCGTGCGACGCGATCGCGAACATCGGGCCGGCCGAGAACCACCTGCGGGCCTTCGTCGTCGTGGAGACCGCGAAGATCTTCGGGTGCCAGGCGATCCATCCGGGATACGGGTTCTTCGACGACAACCTCGAGCTCCCGCGGCGCGCGGAGGCGGCGGGCATCGTGCTGATCGGCCCCTCGGCCGAGACGCTGGTGCTGCATCGCGATCGGCTCGGGCTACGCGAGGCGGCCATCGAGGCGGGCGTGCGCGTCCTGGCGGCGAGCACGATGCCGGTCTCCACGATCGAGGAGGCGCGCGTCGAGGCCGAGGCCGTGGGCTACCCGCTCGTGATCAAGCGCGGCGTGGGCGTGTCGGAGCCGCGCGTGCTGCTCGTGGCCGAGGACGAAGCGCAGCTCCTCGCGCACCTCGCGACGATGGAGCTCGACGGAGCGGCGGTGATCTTCGAGCGCCACATCGATCGGCCGCGGCACGTCGAGGTGCAGGTCGTGGCCGACGGCAAGGGCCACATCGGCGTGCTCGGTGATCTCGAGACGAGCGCGCGCAAAGATCATCGCCGCGTGATCGGCGAGTCCCCCGCGCCCGCCATCGACGCGCTGCACGGCAGAGAAGAGGTACGCGCGGCCATCTGGGCGGCGGCGTTCGACCTCGTGGCGTACTCGGGCTTTCGCGGCGTGGGCTCGGTGCAGTTCCTGATCGATGCGCGCGGCGCGTTCTACTTCGTGGGGTTCGTGCCGCGGCTCTCGCCCGAGCACACGCTGGTCGAGATGTGCGCGAGCGTCGATCTCGTCGAGGTCGAGGTGATGCTCGCGCTCGGCGAGGGCGTGCCCGATGCCGTGCTGCGCGCGGAGCCCACCGGCCACGCGGTGCAGGCGCGCATCGATGCGGCCGTCGATCCGCGCGATGGCCGTCCGTTTCCCGGCAAGGCCGACGACGTTCGCTGGCCGCCGGCGCCCACGGGCCGCGTGCGGATCGAGACGGGCATCCAGGCGCGCTCGCGCGTCGCGGCCGAGGACGATCCCACCGTGGCGACCGTCACGACTTTCGCGCCCACGCGCCACGAGGCGGTGCTGCAGCTCGATCGCATCATCGCCGAGACGCGCATCGCGCCGCTCGTCACCAACCTGCGCCTGCTTCGCCGCGCGCTGAACCACGAGTCGTTCCGCGCGTGCCAGTACGACGAGGGCTTCCTCGATCGCGCGTGACACGCGCATGCGTGTTAGCGTGAGCGAGTCATGAACCTCGAGCGGCCGGAGCTGCGCCTGGTGCGCGAGAAGCTCGAGTCGGTGCTCGCACCCGAGCTCGCTACCAGCATTCTCTTCGAGGCGCTCAGCGAGGTGAGCGGCATGCCGCCGGCCAGCGGCGAGGCGACGCTCGCGCTGGTGGAAGGTCCGCTGGCGCGCGTGCTCGCTCGGCGCGTGCGCGGCGCCGAGGGTCAGATGATCGTGACCGAGCTGACGGATCTGCTCCGGCAGATCGTGGGGCCGGCCCAGAAGGCGCCCCTCGCGCCCATGACGCGCGCGAAGGTTCGCGAGCTGGAGATCACGCTGGAGATCACCCTCGACAAGGGCGCGGTCGGAGTGCTGGTGCTCGCGGGCAAGCACGACCTGGCGATGCGACTCGAAGCAGCGCTCGGGCCCGGGCGTATCGCGACGCGGACGCTGTCGTCCACGGCCCAGCTCGAGGCGCACCTTCGCTCGGATCACTTTCCGCCCATCCTCCTGATCGACTCGGTGGAGTTCCCCACGATCGAGCCGGTCGAGCTGGCCAAGACGCTGCAGAAGTCACCGCCCGGAACGGTGCACGCGATCTGGGGCGCGGACCTGGCGTACGGAAGCATGGTGCTCGGCGAGCTGGTCGAGCGCCGCGTGCCCGCGACCCCGCTTGATCGGCGCGAGGGCATCGAGCCCTTTCTGGATCTCGTTCGCTCGCGCAGAGCGCGCTAGTACGAGTCACAAGTCGTTCGTCACGTGCTGCGGCGGGCTCCGGAAGAGCGGCGCCGACTTCGCGCCGAGGTAGGCGACCAAGACGCCGCCCACGATGAACGGCAGGCCGATCCAGAGCGTGCTCATTCCCATCACGCAGCCGTAGATCACAGCAAGCCACGCGCCCATCACCGGAAGAGGTGCGAGCGGTCCGATCTGGCCGCCCATCGCGACGGCCGCGACAGCCCACACCGCGGCGAGCCCGAGCTCGGCGGCGGTGAGGACGCTGAAGCCGTGCGACGACGCGACCATTCCGAGCTGCACGCACGCGAAGACCGCCGCGATGGCGAAGAGCGATGCGCCGACCCACGCGTAGCGGCGTGCGGAGAAGACCTCGTGCGGGGTCATGACGCACCTCCGCGGCCGCGTCGTGTCGATGTGCGCTTGCGGGTACGGGCCGCAGCGCGTGCGGCCCCGGAGCGCTCGGCCTTGGTGTGGTGTGCCGCAGCGCTGCGTGCGTGGCGAGAGAGCGCAGCCGGAGATGCCGCACTGTGGCCTTCGTGCTCGAGCGCACGCTTGGCTGCGCGCGACCGCTTTGGCGACACCGGCGTGTGTGCGTGAGCCTTGGCGCTGTCACGCGCGGCCTGCTTTCGGACGGCTGGGCTCGCGTTCTTCGGCGGGGGCAGCGCGATGCCTGCGCGCCGCGCCTCGCTCAGGCCGATGGCGATCGCCTGTTTCGTAGAGCGCGCGCCGTGCTTGCCCTCGCGGATGTGGTGGATCTCCTGGCGAACGAACTCGCCCGCCTGGGTCGATGCGGACTTGCCCTGGCGCTTGTCGCGACGCGCGAGCTCGATGGTGCGTTTCTCCGGCATGGTGAACCTCTGGCCGAGGAACGATGCAATCGCGGTGCCGTCTCGCACCAAAGCGTGCGGGTGGCGCGCTCGCCCTCCTCGCCCCAGATCACGCGGCCGTGAGCTTCGTAGGCGAGGACGTGATCGCGCGCGTTCGAGAGCAGACGGACATCGTCTCGCTCATCGGCGAGAGCGTGGCGCTCAAGCGCTCGGGCGCATCGTTCAAGGGGCTCTGCCCCTTTCATCCGGAGAAGTCGCCCTCGTTCTACGTGCACCCGCAGCGGCAGTTCTTTCACTGCTTCGGCTGCCAGGCGTCGGGGGACGTGCTCACGTTCGTGACGCGGCTCGAGGGCGTGGCGTTTCCGGAGGCGCTGCGTCGGCTCGCCGAGCGCGCGGGTGTGGAGCTGCCGGTCGGGGATCCGCGCGAGGAGTCTGCGTCGCGCCAGGCGCGGGAGCGGCGCTCGCGGCTGGTCGCGATCACGGAGGCCGCGGCTGGCTATTACCTCCGCATGCTCTCGGAGCATCCGCTCGGCTCGATGGCGCGCGCCGAGATCGAGAAGCGCGCCGTGACCCCCGAGGTGTCCGCGACCTACCGGCTCGGCTACGCGCCGCACGGATGGGATGGGCTCGCGGTGTTCCTCGCGACCAAGGGCTACTCGCCCGCCGAGTGCGAAGAGGTCGGCATGATCGTTCCGCGCCGCAGCGGCGATGGACACTACGATCGCTTCCGTCATCGGCTCATGTTCCCCATCGCCACGCACGATGGGCACATCGTCGCGTTCTCGGGGCGCGCGCTGCCGACGCCGCCGGGCGAGCGCGAGCCCGAGGAGCCGCCCGCGAAGTACGTGAACAGCCCCGAGGGGCCGCTCTACAAGAAGGGCGAGCTGCTCTTCGGACTGAACGAGGCGCGCGTCGAGCTTCGCCGTGAGGGCGAGGCGATCCTCTGCGAGGGCAACTTCGACGTGGTCGCCGTGCACCAGGCGGGCGTGAAGAACGTGGTCGCGCCGCTCGGCACCGCGTTCACGCCCATGCAGGCCAAGATGCTCCGCAAGTACGTCGCGAAGGTGATCGTCGTGTTCGACGGTGACCGCGCGGGCAAGAAGGCGGTGCTCAACGCGTTCCCGCTGCTCGCCGAGGCGGGGCTCGCCTCGCGCGTGGTCACGCTGCCGGGCGGCTCCGACCCCGACTCGTACATGCGCGACAAGGGCGCCGACTCGTTCAAGATGCTCTGCGCTGCTGCGCCGCCCATCGTCGATCACCTGATCGAGTCGGCCGCGGGCGAGGCCGGATCGGATCCCGCGGCGCGCGCGGCCGCCATCGAGTCG
>JAYVCF010000277.1:0-8121 GCA_043750095.1 Deltaproteobacteria bacterium | reverse complement strand
CCGCGTGCGCCGCGAATAGCTGCAACCCCGCGCTGAATACCTGCACGACGACGGCGCGCGGGAGCGTCGCGACCTGCCACGCGTGCGTGGCCGACAGCGAGTGCTCGAGTGCAATGGACCGGTGCGTGCCGATGCAGTTCATGGGCGCGGCACATGGAAGCTATTGCTTGCGGCCGGTCAGCGCTGGTTGTGCCCGCCCGTTGACGGTTACGACCGTGGCACGAGCAAGCGCCTCGGGCGCGGCAGCGGCGGCCTACTGTGCAGTCGACGAGACCGTCACGACCTGCGAAGGGTTGGCCGCGCTGATTGCCGACACCGCGTGCACGATGCCCACAGACTGCGGCGCGAGTTCCCTCGCGGACGGGCGCTGCGAAACGGTCAGCGGCGTTGCGAACCGCTGCACGTACTCCTGCGGCACGTCCTCGCAGTGTCCGAGCGGCGTGACGTGCGGCGGCGCCGGCTACTGCGGGTCGTGATCGCTCTCATGAGCGTGCGTCCGTTCGCTGAAGTGTTCGCCGCCACTCTGGCGATCGTCGTCGCTCACCTCGCGACCGTCGCCGGCTGCACGCAGGCCGGATGCCCAGCCGGTTACGTGCGCAGCGCGGATCTCTGCGTCCCGCTTGGCGACGATGGGGGTGGTGCCGACGCGGCACGCGGCGCCTCGGTCCAGCCGAGCATCACGCTGGTGATCACGCCCGACTACCTGGTCCTGCATGCGGGCGAGACGCGAACGATCAGGCTGACGGCGACCTCTGTCGGGGTGACGTCGCCGTACCGCGTCGAGCTCAATGGGCTTCCCACTGGTGTCACAGGGACGAGCTTGGTGACCGTGGATCCGACGATGCCCGCGATGTTCACGCTCTCGCTGACCGCGGACGCCAGCGCGGCGCCGACGCGCGCGAACGCGACGGTCATGCCGAGCGGAACGGCCGCCGGTCTCGCGACGCCTGTCGCGTTGAGCATCCAGGTGGCGGGCAGGGCCGGAAGCGCTGCTCAGCCCCCGGTGACCCTCTGGACCGCAACTTCGACCAGCATCGGACGCTACGCAGGATGCCTGCTCGTCGACGGTGCCGCGATCTGGGCAGCGCTCGAGACGTTCGACGCGAGCCTAGTCAGTGACGGAGACCATCTTCTGCGAATTGCAGTCGACGGGACCGTCCTCGCCGAGCGGTCGGTGTACCCGACCGCCGCGGAGCTAGGGGTGAGCGCCACCTTCGACCAACACTCCACGAGCGCTCTGTGCTCGCCGCGATCAGGAGGCGGCGTGCTACTCGGCGGTTCGCTCACCGACCTGTCCATGGCATACGCGCCCTGGGTCGCTGCAATCGACGCGACCGGCTCGCGTGTCGGCTCGCACACGATCGGCAGCACGATCCCACCCGCCAGCAGGTCGGGGTGCAACGCCGTGTCGTTCGAAGGCGATCTCATCGCTGGGTGCACGGATTCGAACGTGCGTCGCTACGGAGCCGACGCGACGGTTGTACCCTCCTTCGGCGTCGGGGGGACCGTTCTCGTCAGCGGGAACTTCGCGGGCGTCGACGACACCGGCGCGCTGCTCGTCGACTCCGCCCCTGGGATTGCGCGCTATCGCACCGATGGACGCGCCGAGCTCGATCCTGCCTTCGCCGGGGACGGATTCCTCAACTTCGTCGATCCAGATCCGACCCGAACGTTCGCCGTCGCGGGCTCCTTCCTGACCGCACGCGGAGCCTTCTACGCCTACGGATCGAGCGAGCCCACGGCGAGCCCCGGAACCGCTCGCGACGGTCTGCTCTGGCGGATACACAACGATGGGTCCATCGACTCGACGTTCGCGGGAGGATTCGTCCGATTCTCGGCGGCGTACACCAGCGATCTGCGGCCGATTCAAGTGCTCTCGGACGATTCACTTCTGGTCGCGGTCACCGAGTACGACATGGCTGGCACCACGATGACGACACGGCTGCAACACATGACATCGCACGGCGAGCGCAACCCGTTCGGCGCGACTGGCGACGGCGTCCCTCTGCGCGCGCTGTTCGCGGTCGCGGCGGACCAGCGAACTGGGCGTGTGTACGTCATCGACACGGATGGCGCCGGCAGAGACCTGTTCTTTCAGGTGTTCTGGCTCTGACCGCAGGTTTCCCGAGTTGCGCAGCGCCAACATGATGTAGCCGAACATAATGTTCGGCGGCATAATGTTCGGGTGGACTGGCTCGATCGCGTCGAAGAGCTCGCACGGCTCGAGCGCCTGAGCGCGCGTCGAGACGGTGGGCTCGCGCTGCTCTGGGGGCGGCGGCGCATCGGCAAGACGCGGCTCTTGCTCGAGTGGGTGCGGCGCGCGAACGGGATCTACTTCGTCGCCGACGAGTCGGCGCCGAGCATCCAACGTCGGCGATTCGCCGACGCCCTCGAACCGCGGCTCCCGGGCTTCGGACGCGTGGAGTATCCCGACTGGGGCAGTCTCTTCGAACGGCTCGCGCGCGACGCGAAGCTTGCGCACCTGCGCGGCCCCTTCGTGATCGACGAGTTGCCCTATTTGGTCGCAGCGTCGCCCGACCTGCCCGCGATTCTCCAGCGCTTCGTCGACCACGAAGCGAAGGACGTGCGGCTCGTGCTCGGGCTCGCAGGCTCGAGCCAGCGGATGATGCAAGGCCTCGTGTTGGACGCCGGCGCGCCGCTCTATGGTCGTGCGCGCGAGGCGTTCGAGGTGCGACCGCTCGCGCCCGCGTTTCTCGGGCACGCTCTTGGGCTCCGCGATCCGAGCGAGATCGTGCACGCGTTCAGCGTGTGGGGCGGTGTGCCGCGGTACTGGGAGCTGGCCGCCGAGCACGAAGGTCTTCGCGAGGCGGTGGACGCGCTCGTGCTTGACCCGAGGGGCGTGCTCCACGACGAGCCGACGCGGCTCTTGCTCGAAGAGATCCCACCCGCGATGGGCCTCCGCCCGATCCTCGACGCGATCGGAGGGGGCGCCCATCGCGTCACGGAGATCGCAGCGCGGATCGGTAGTCCCGCGACCGCGCTGACCCGCTCGATGACGCGCCTCGTGGAGCTCGGCTTCATCGTGCGCGAGACGCCGTTCGGCGAGCCCGAGCGATCGACGAAGCGCGCGCTGTATCGGCTCGCCGATCCATTCCTCCGCTTGTGGTTCTCACTCGTCGCGCCCAAGCGCGCGCTCCTGGCACAGCTCCCCACGAAGGCGCGACTGGCGCTCTTCGATGCGCGGGCGCCGCATCTCGTCGCGGCGAGCTGGGAGGAGCTCTGTCGCGCCGCGGTGCCGCATCTCGCGGACGTGCTCGGCGCCCCGTTCGGTCCAGCGAAGCGGTACTGGGGAGGCTCCGGCCCGGAGTGGGACGTCGTCGCCGAGGCGGTGCACGGTGGAAGGCTGCTCTTGGCGGAGGCTAAGTGGTCGGCGCGAGAGAGTGCGGCCGGGGCGCACGCGGCGCTCGTGGGAAAGAACGCAGCCGCGTTTCCGGGGCGAGACATCGTGCGGGCGGTCTTCGTGCGAGAGCGGCCGAAGAAGCGACCGAGCTCGATCCCGAAAGACGTACACATCATCGACGCGTCCATGGTCATCGACGCGCTCTCTCACGGTCGCTGATTCGATCGCTCAGTTCAGCTCGCTCGCGATCACGAACCACACCTCACGCCGCGCGCCGCACTGCTTGCAGCGCGCATCCACCAGCCGGAGCGAGTGACCCGCGACCACGCGCGCGACGTGCTCGTGCACGCGGAGCTCGCCCTCGCAGCGCGGGCACCTCAGCGACTCGGCGCGGAGCTCGATCTGCGACGCGCTGTCCACGCGCAGGGGGCGCTCCCACGATCCGCCTTGGTCGAGCAGCGCGAGGCGCGTCCTGCCCTCGGCGAGCTTCTCGGCCTCGCGCTCGGCTTCGCGACGGCTCGTGCGCGGGCGCTTCTTGGTCACGGACGGAGCGCCTTTCCGAGCTCGGCCGGATCGGTGATGGGCAGCCCACACGCGCGATCGCGGCAGACGTACGCCGTAGCCCGGCCCTCGATCTGCTTCTTGCCCTCGATGCGCGGATCGCTCCCGTCCGCGTCCAAGCGCGCGATGATCGCGTTGGGCTGCCACGCCGCACGCGCAACGCGGAGCAGTGCTTCGGTGCCAGCGTCGTCTCGCGCGCCGACGACGTAGATCTCGGTCGGCCCGCGCACGAGGCGATCCATCGCGGCGAGCGCATGCGAGAGGCCGAGCGGGCTCGCGAGCGCGGGACCGACCGTGCCCTCGAGCACGCGCTTGGCGAGTACCTCGAGCGAGGGATCCGCGAGGTGCACCGAGAGACGGAGCGCGACGTGCGCCATCGTCGCCACCGCGGAAGGCACCGCGTGATCGTACGCATCGCTCGTGCGCGCGATCAGGTCGCTCGCGTCCTTGCGCGCGAAGAAGAACGTGGCCTTCGACTCGTCCCAGAAGGCCTCGGTCGCGGCGTCGAACAAGCGCTTGGCGAAGGCGAGGGCCGGCGGGTCGTCGCAGGCCTCGTACACATCGAGCGCCGCGCTCGCGACGTCCGCGTAGTCCTCGAGGAAGCCCGGCGTCTTGGTCTCGCCGTCCTTGCGGATGCGGTGGAGCGTGCCGTCCTTCCACAAGCGCTTCTCGATCCCGCTCAGCGTCGCGCGTGCGAGCGACGTCATCTTCGGCTCGGACAGCGCGCTACCGGCGACGGCGAGCGCGCCGATGGCGAGCCCGTTCCACGAGGCGATGATCTTCTCGTCGCGAAACGGCCGCTTGCGCTTCCCGCGAGCGGCGAGGAGCTTCGAGCGCGCATCTTCGATCTGCTTCTTGACGTCGGCCTCGCTCGCGCCGAGCTCTTTCGCGATCTCGTCCACGCTGCGAACGATCGAGAGCACCGACGCTTCGGTGTGCTCGAAGTTGCCCTTCGTCTCGACGCCGAAGCGCAGCGACGCGATCGGGCCGAGCCCCTCGCCCAGCACATCGTCGATCTGCTGCTTCGTCCAGACGAAGAAGCGGCCCTCTTCGCCCTCGGTGTCGGCGTCCTCCGTCGCGTAGAACAAGCCCTCGGGAGAGCGCATCTGCGTCTCGAGGTAGGCCGCGATCGCGCGCGCGGTCTCCTCGTGCAGGGGGCCGCATCCGGCGCGGAACGCCTCGGCGTGCGCACGGAGCAGGAGCGCGTTGTCGTAGAGCATCTTCTCGAAGTGCGGCACGAGCCAGCGCTCGTCGGTGGAGTAGCGGTGGTAGCCGCCCGCGAGCTGGTCCCAGATGCCGCCGCGACGCATGGCGACCAGCGCTTTGTCCGCACGCTCGAGCGCACCGCCGCGATCTCCGTCGTGGGCGGCACGGAGCAAGAGCTCGAGCGCCATGGTGTTCGGAAACTTCGGTCGCGTGCCGAAGCCGCCGTTCTCGTCGTCGTAGCGTCCGGCGAGCAACATCGCGGCGCCGCGCGCCACGTCACGCGGGATCTGACCCTTGCGCGTCGAGGGCGACGACACGCGAACGATCTCGGCGGTGATCTCCGCGGCGCTCGACTCGATCTCCTCGCGGCGGTCCGTCCACGAGGCGTGCACCGCATCGAGGACGTTCGCGAAGCTCGGCATCCCGTACTTCTCGACGTCGGGGAAGTACGTCCCGCCGAAGAAGGGCTCGAGCTTGGGCGTGAGGAACACGGTCAGCGGCCAGCCGCCGCTGCGACCCATCATCTGCACGACCAGCTGATAGACGTGATCGACGTCGGGTCGCTCCTCGCGATCGATCTTCACGCTCACGAAGCGATCGTTCATGAGCTTGGCGGTCGCCTCGCTCTCGAAGCTCTCGCGCTCCATCACGTGACACCAGTGACACGCGCTGTAGCCGATCGAGAGAAGGATGGGCTTGTCCTCGGCGCGCGACTTCGCGAACGCCTCCTGCCCCCACGGGTACCAGTCCACCGGGTTGTGCGAGTGCTGCTTGAGATAGGGGGAGAGCTCGGCCGCGAGGCGGTTCATGCGCGCATCATCGGGCCGCGCACGGCGAAGCGGAAGCGCTTACGCTCTCGATCATGGCAACCGTCGAAGAGTTCGAAGCCGCCGCGAAGGCCGTCAACGCGCTCGCCAAGTCTCCAGGCACCAGCGACATGCTCGAGCTCTACGGCCTCTACAAACAGGCCAGCGTGGGCGATGCCACGGGATCTCGCCCCGGGATGTTCGACCCGCGCGCTCGCGCGAAGTGGGACGCCTGGTCCGCGCGCAAGGGCATGAGCGCCGAGGGCGCGCGCGCGGCGTATCTCGCGCTGGCGAAGAAGCTCGGCGCCTGAGCCGCTGTCGCGTGCGGTTCACCCCTCACGAGGCGAGCCCGAGGTGCAGCAGGAGCGCGGCATCGAGGGCAGCAAGGGCTTCGCGCGAGGCGCGTCCTGCCCGCCGAACGATGCGCGAACGATCGTAGGTCATGACCATCGATGCGTTTCCGACGCGGGGCGCCTCGAGGTTCGAGCGCGGAGAGCGGAGGTCGACCATGTAAGCGCGCGCTGCGCGCTCGGCCGAGTACGCCTGCGTCGGAACGACCGTGACCGTCTGGCCGAAGCGATTCGCGATGTCGTTCGAGACGACCACGCACGTTCGCGTCTTCTTGGGCTCCGCGCCCACCGAGGGGTCGCAGTCGAGCCAGATGATGTCACCCCGCTGAACGGGTCGCTCCTCATCAAGTCCGCGCGCCTGTGGCCGCACCCGCGGCTTGCGACGTTCAGTCATCATCGCCGAGGAGGGCGAGCTGAGCGCCCTCGAGGTCGGCCAGCAGCGCGGCAGCGTCGCTACGGCCTTCGGCGTAGTCGTTCGCGAGGCGCCGCGTGCGCTCGACCTGCTCTCGACGAGTCAACGCCTCGCGAATCAGCGCTCGCGCGACCGTGGCGCGCGGCCGGCCGTCTCGGCGGGCGTGCTGATTCAGCGCCCGCGCGGTGTCGGCATCGAGTGTCAAATTCAGCCGCTCCATGACACGCACGATAGCACGCGAGGGGGCGCGAGGATCACTGCCCGAGGCCGTGCAGTCGGTCTTCCAAGCGCTGCGTGGCGGCCGCGTCGCGATCGCCCAGCAGGCCCTGGTAGCGCGTGTAGATGCGCACGGCGTCGTCCTGATGGCCCATCTGCTCGTAGCAGTAGCCGAGGTCGAAGAGCGGACTCGGATCGGCGGGCGCGGGCACGAGCTGCATCCAGTGCTCGTAGCGCGCGGCGGCCTCGGGCCAACGCTGTGCTGCCCGGTACGCGATCGCGAGGTTGAGGTTCACGTTCGCATCGTCGGGCATCCGCGCGAGCGCACCCTCGAGCGCCCCGATCGCCTCCGTCGTGCGCCCGGCCTGACGCAGCGCGACCGCGTAGTTGTTCAAGAGCTCGGCGTCGTTCGGGTTGGCGGCGATCGCTTGCTCGTAGACGATGGCCGCCTCGTCGACCTGGTGCAGGTGGCGCAGGCATACGCCGAGGTTGCTCCAGCTGATCGCGTCCGTCGCCGTGAGCGCCACGGCTCGGCGCAGCTCCGGCACCGCATCCTGCCAGCGCGAGAGGCGCGTGAGCATCGCACCCACCATCGCGTGGCCTTCCTGGCTGTTCGGCTCGAGCTCGACGACACGACGAAACTCGGCGAGCGCCTCCTCGTAGTGGCTCTGCTGCCGCAAGATCGCCCCGCACGTGAAGTGCGCCGCCGCGTGGGTCGGGCGCAGACGAATCGCCTCGCGCACGGCCGTCAGCGCCGCGTCGAGATGGCCCGCACGCCGCTCCGAGACCGCGAGCCGATATTGCACCTCGGCGTCTTGTGCCGAGACGATCGGCGCGGACGAGAGCGAGAGAACGAGCACCGCGATCGGAAACAGGCGCATGCGAGAGGCTCCTGGCCGCGTTCGACGTACGCGGGCCGTCGGCGATTCTCTCATGCCCGTCAGGGTTCGTCGGCGCCGATTGCGGTGTCGCGTCGGCGAGCGGGTGGTCAGAACGCGCTCTCTTGCACGGGCAGACCGAGCATGGCGCGACCGCACATCGTGTAGGTCGTGTCGCTGATCATCAGGTGCTGCGTGGCGACGTGCACATCGCGATGAAAGCGTCCGAACGGCTGCGTCTCGTACACGCTCGCGCTTCCGGCGAGTCGCTGCACGACGTCGATCGCGGCCGTCGCGCGCTCCGAAGCGTAGGTGGCCGCCAGGCGAAGCG
>JAYVCF010000276.1:0-5900 GCA_043750095.1 Deltaproteobacteria bacterium | reverse complement strand
GCCGAGGCGCACGTCGTCGGAGAACGTGATGTTCTGCCGCGTGATGCGCTGCCCGTTGACGTAGGTCCCGTTCGTCGAGCCGAGGTCTTCGACGAAGAGGCCCCGGCGGATGGGCGCCGGCGCGGGCGCGGCCGCGACCGACTCACCGACGCGCGTCTGCGGCGGCCCCGCCGGTGCGACCGGGACCGCGACCGCAACGCCCGGCGACGACGCCGTCTGGTACCCACAGTTCGTACAGAACGGCGCGCCGGGCGGCAGCGGCGTTCGGCAGCGCGGACAGGGCGGGTACGTCATCGGACGGCGCGAGGATAGCGGAGAGGATGCGAGCACGGGACGCGGCTCACCGAGTCAAAACGAGAGCGCGAGTCCACCCGGCGCCAGGCGGAACGCGCTCGCGCGCGGCGTGCTCGACGCCGTCACGATCATGATGACGCCGATGATCGCGCCGATGAGGCCGATCCCGAGCGCCGCGCCCCCGACGCCTGCGAGGATCTCGCCGCGCTGCTGCCGCTTCAGCTCATCCTCCAGGATCAAGTCCGGGTTTGGCGGCGCGAGGTCGGGTACGCCCACGCCCAGCATGACGGCGCCGCCGATGACGAACACTCCGCCCACGATGGTCAGCGCGAGCGCGACCGGGTCGAGCGCGACCGCGGGCGGCGGGGTCGGCGAGATCGGCGGCGCGGTGTCGGTCATATCGTGCGCGCCTTCGGTCGGCGTCCCGGCGGTCGGCGGCTCGGCGCTCGTATGCTCGGCGACCGCGCGCTCGAGCACCCGCACCCGTCCCTCGATCTCGGCGCGGTTCGGAGCGTCCGGCGTGGCGTCGAGGTAGCGACGGAACGCGTCGAGGGCGACGTCGTCACGCCGGGCGCGATCGGCGGCCTGCCCGAGGTTGTAGAGCAACGCCGGCCGTGGGCTCAGCGCGTACGCGTGCTGAAAGTACTCGAGCGCCTCTTCGTAGCGGCCGCTCTCGAACGCGGCCGCGCCGGCGGCGAACAAGCCATGTGCCTCTTCGTCGTGCTCCTGGGCGAGCGCGGGGGCCGCGGTGAGCAAGAGCGCAGCGGCCAGAACGATCCGAGCAAGAGACGCGAGCACATCCACCCCCGACAAGGCCAACGCGTACTCTCACGGCGCGAGCAATTTCCGTCAAGCCCGACGAGCGATCGTGAGCGCTTCGGTATGTCAGTCGGACGTCGGCGCGAGTACCGCGACACACGGCTTTCTGTGAACGGCCGCGACCGAGCGCGTGCCGCGGCGCACAGATCCGTCCGACGAGTCGGGTCTCAGCGGTGCATCAGCGCCGCGACTCGTCCAGGCCGGCCTATCTGCCGGGCGCAAGAAGGGCACGTACCTGCGCGCCAAGTACTGGAAGCTCGTGCCGCGCATCGGCAAGCAGCGCGCGGCGATGGCGATCGCGCACAAGATCCTGATCGCGGCGTACCACATGCTGAAGGACGGTCTCGACTACGCAGATCTCGGGGACGCGTACCTCGACAAGCGCGCGGCGAAGTCGACCAGTCGCTCACTCGTCAAGCGCCTGGAGGCGATGGGCTACAGGGTCACGCTCGACAGAGCCGCTTGACCTGAACGCTCTTGAGACACTTTTGTGGCAGAGAAGAGGTACGGCGACTCCTCGAGTTCCTCCACCTCTGGAGCGAGCCGCGACCCATTCATCCCGCGCGAGGACGACCCGACGCGCACGAGACCTTCGACTTCCTCTGAACGGCCGCGACCGAGCGCGTGCCGCGACGCATGTTCGACTTCTCGTCGGCCCACTTCGCGACGGTCACGGGCGTGGTCGCCGCCGCGACGCCCGCGGCGAGCTGTCCCTGATCTCTCCAAGATCGGCGAGGTGCTCGACGAGGCCAAGCGCATCGCGCGGAGCGGACGGCCGGTCTGCGTGAACGTTCTGTTGGCCAAGAGCGAGTTCCGCAAGGGCTCGATCTCGGTCTGATCGCTCGGGCCACTCGGGCCCCAAAGGCGCGTGAACCTACGGTTCCCTCACCTCTGGACTCCGACCCTCCCTTTTCGAGCGCGGTGCGCGGAGTGATCGACGCGAAGTCGCGGGGCCTCGTCATCGAGCAGACGCGCATCGAGCGCGCCGAGGCAGACCTGCGCCCCCGGACCCGAGACGCTCGATCGCGGCGATGGATGCTGAGCCAGGAAGAGATTCGTGGACGCAAGGAGGCCTTCGGACTCACTTCACTCTCTGCGAACCGCGCCGTGCGCGTCCGCCGCCACCCGCCGCCAGGCACGCCACTTCTGCTCCAGATCGCCCACGTTTCCGTCCGCCGATCCTCAGCACGCGCCGCGCACTGCGCTCCCGCATGACCAGCGCGCATGGCATCCTCGACGACGTGACGCCGCCGTCCGACCTCGAGATCCCGCCCGTGCGCTTGCCGGGGCAGCGCGAGCTGCCGTCTGGCGACGGGGAGCCCATGGAGACGGAACGCCACGCGGATCAACAGGCGCACCTGGTGACGACGATGAAGAGCGCGATGCGATCGCGCGACGACGTCTACGTCAATGGGAACATGTTCGTGTACTTCTCCCCGAACCAGCTGAAGAACGAGTCCTTCCGCGGCCCGGACGTGTTCGTCGTGCTCGGCACCGAGAAGAGGGAGCGCCGCTCGTGGGTGCTGTGGGAAGAGATGTGTCTGCCGGACGTCGTCGTCGAGATCACCAGCTCGAGCACGCGCGACGAAGACTACGGCGAGAAGAAGGAGATCTACGGGCGCGTGTGGAAGACGGCGTTCTACGCGATCTACGATCCGGCAACGCATCAGCTCGACGCCTGGGAGCTCGACGGCGGCCGCTACGTTCCGCTCCCGAAGAACGCGGACGGCGACGTCGATGTGGCGATCCTCGAGATGCGCCTCGGCGTGCGAGCGCTCGCGCTCTCGAGCTCCGTCCCGGCACCGAGCCTGCGGTGGATCGACCGGCACGGCGCCCCGCTCGAGAGCTACGACGAGCTGCGCGCGCAGAACGCCGACCTGAGCACGCGGAACGCAGAGCTCGACGCCGAGCTCGAACGCCTGCGCGCGCGATAGGCCTCGACTGCTACTGGTGACCTGCCCGCGGCGACCGCTCACGCAGCGACGAAGCGCACGCGATCACCGACGCGAAGTCGCGGGGCCTCGCCATCGAGCAGACGCGCATCGAGCGCGAGTCCGAGCAAGTGCCAGCCTCCCGGCATCGCGGCCGGGTAGATGCCGCAGTAGCCGCCCGCGATCGCCACGGTGTTCGCAGGTACGCGCGCTCGTGGTGTGCCGCGACGCGAGATCGCAGCGAGCGCATCATCGAGCCCGACGAGGTACGCAAAGCCCGGACAGAACCCGAGGAACGCGACCTCGAGTGCTCGGGAAGTGTGATGCGCGATCACTTCCTCGCGCGTCAGCGAGGCGCGTCGTGCGACGTCGTCGAGATCCTCGCCGTCGTAGATCACGCGGATGACGTGCTCTTCGACTTCGCGCGAGGTCGTGCTCGTGAGCACCGGAAGCTCGATGGGCGTGGGCGCGTCTCGAAACACGACGAGCGCGTGCTCCGCCGCGAGGCTCGCGTCGATCACGCCCGGCTGTTCCAAGAGCCACGCGAGCAAGGCAGCACGCGGCGCTGCATGGGGGATCCGGAAGCGCACGGCGTGCTCGCCCACCGGAAGCGTCTCGATCGCGCTCATCGATCGAGCACCTCGCGCACGGCCCGCGCGACGTCGACCGCGTGCGCACCGTCGCCATGGACGCAGAGAACGTCGTAGCGAGCCGAGCGCGCGAGCATCATGGCCTGCGTCGCGGCGACCGCGGGGTCCTCGATCAGCGCGCCCGCCTCCCCGCGAGGGACGAGGGAGCCGTCGGGGCGCAGCCCGCGATCGGCGAATCCTTCGCGCAAGAAGGGCATTCCGAGCACGGCCGCCGCCGACGCGGTCGATCCGTCGGGCGGACCGAGCACGTCGACCACGCCGAGCACGTCGCGACACGCCGCAAGCACTGCCCGCGCCCTCCCCGCGTCACGGTCGATGGCGTGATAGAGGGCGCCGTGCATCTTCACGTGCGTCGCGCGCGCGCCCGCAGCGACGAAGAGCTCGCACTGCTCGCGAATCGAGGCGACGAGCGCGGCCACGCTCATGGACATCGCCGCTCGCCCGAATCCCTCGCGGTCGGGATAGGAGGGATGCGCCCCGAGCCGCGCTCCGTGTCGCAGAGCGAGCATCTTTGCGGTCGCGATGCTCGCTCGATCGCCCGCATGACCTCCGCACGCGACGTTGGCGAGGTGTGCGCACGCGTAGAGCGCCTCTGGCTCGTCGGGCAGCTCGCCGAGATCGATGTCGAGCCGCACCACCATGCGACGCCGAGGCTACACTGCGTGTGGTCGCGGAAGCACGCTGCTGCGCCACCATGTGTCGCGCGCGCGGCGTACACTGCCGCAAACGCGGGGGATCGGGGCGCACGCGATGGCACGCGCGGTGCTCGTGCGAGCCGCAAACGGAGGACCTCTTGAAGCTCGTCACTCGTACCTTTCTCTCGTCGATGCTCGTCGCCGTCCTGCTCCTCGGCGGCTGCCTCTCTGCGGTCGATCAGCGCGCACAGGACGGCGTCCACGCGCTCGACGCGTGCGACATGCGCGCCGCGAACACGGCGTTCGCCGACGCACGCGCGATGGACGCCACGCGCACCGACATCGCGCTGGCGTACGCGCTCACGGAGATCGGCCTCTTGGTCGAGGACCCGGCACTGACCGCGATCGCGCCGCGCCTCGGGTTCGATCGGCCCATCGACTCGTCGCTGCTCTGGGGACACGACGGCCTGCTCGACCGACTCTCGCACCACGCGAGCTGCGACTCGGTCTCGCAGCTCTTTCACCAGCGCTTCCCGCATCCCTCGGCCCGGCCCATGGGCCCGGACTTCCTGTCCACGGTGGACGCCACGTTGACGTTGGGCGATGCGCGCACGGCGCTCCTCGCGCTCTCTCCCAGGCTGCATCACATCGCGCAGGCGCTCGAGGTGGCCGCGAGCGGGATGGACGCGAACGGTGTGACGCTCGCGGGTGGCTGCGGTATCGGCTCGACGCCGACGCGCGTGCAGGCCCCCGAGCTTCTCGCCCTCGCAGCAGGGCTCGAGGCCGTCCGCGCGGCCGTGCAGCTCGCGCTCGCGTACGACGGCGCCATGCCCATCCGCCTCTTCTTCGCGTCACCCTCGGGACACGAGTCGGAACAGGCCGCTGCGCTGAACGCGCACATCCTTCGCGTCACCGACGCGGCACAGGCCGAGGCGGCGCGGCCCCTGCTCGAGGACGCAGTGACGATCGCACAGCACGCGGTGGACGCGGCGCGCGCCATCCACACGCATCAGTCGGATGCCGTGTTCGACTGGACCGCGCTTCCTTCGAGCGTGCTCGACGACGTGAGCGCGTTCGTCGCGGCCGCAGAGATCGCGCTACCCACCGATGGAACGACGGCGACGCCCATCCCGCGCCTCGGGCCCATGCCGCTCGGCATTCGGATCGGCTCGTTCTTCACCGCTCCCTACGACATGGGTGCGACCGGAGCCCTCTGGTCGGTCCAGACCGACAGCCTCGGACCCTACGTGCGCTTCGACTCGGCCGGCTTCCAGAGCGGCTTCGCCTCGCGCTTCGACTCGGACCCGTGGGCGACCGGCGCGCCGAGCCGAAGCTTCCAGATCGACTGGTCGTTCCGCGGAAGCTCGCCGAGCCCGTTCAGCGCAGCGTTCGATCCCGCGCAGCGCTGGACGACCGGCTTCTCGTGCATGAGCACGACGACTCCGGCTCCCTAACCCCAGAGTGCAGGTGTGTTGATCCGGACTCCGTCGATCGCCACGGGGTCGCGGCGCGGGTGTGACCCTTCGCCCCGCGCTGCGGCGAGCAAACGACGGCTCGCCTGGATGCGGGTC
>JAYVCF010000275.1:0-9620 GCA_043750095.1 Deltaproteobacteria bacterium | reverse complement strand
TGCCCCGTTGAGGAGCGTCCTAGGACACCGTCGTTCGTGTCCGACGGAGCGAAGCAACGGGGCACCCGCTCCCGCCGCGGCCTGCTCGTCAATCCGCCTACTCGATCGGGCTAAGCCCGCTACTTCGCGCGCCGCGCGACCACGCAGATCTCGGAGTGATTCGAGGGTAGCCGCGTCGCGATGGTGTCGTCCCAGCCGAGCGTCTTGAGGCGCGCGAGCTGCTTGGGGATCGCGGCGAGCATTGCGTCGTCGTCCATCTTCAGCGTCAGCACGGCGACCTCGGCGCTCGGCGCGAGCGAGGCCAGGCGCACGAGCTGACGCAGCGCGGTCGGCGGCGTGAGGTTCGTGGACATGAGCAGGAGCTCCGTCCTCCTCGGGATGTCTTCCGGCTCGATCGCGCGGTGCGCCTTCGCGATGTGCGTCACGCGCGCGCCCTCGGGTCCCTCGAACGCGAGCACGCCCGCGTCCATGGCCGCCGGATCGAACGCGACCACGCTGACGCCACGACGCGCGAGGGCGAGCGCCGCACCGCCGGGCGCCGCGCCGACCTCGACGGCGATGCTGCCAGGCCGCGCGTGGACGCCGCTCCACGCCAGCGCTTCCTCGAGCTGCCGGAAGCCGTCGGTGGGCGCGCCCGCGGGAACCGCCACCGCAACGCGACCTCCGGGCTGGGTCCAGCGGCCGCGCGTGTGCAGGTGCGCGCCCACGAACATCGGCTCGGTCGCCGCGCAGATCACGTCGATGACGCGCTCGCCCTCCTTCGGCGCACGGTCGAGCACGAAGCGCGCGTCGCCGGCGAGCGTCTCGTGCACGCTTCGCGCGAACGCGTCGTTCTCCGGGCTCGGGCCGCGCTCGCTGGTGTCGCGCGCGAACACGTGGAGCACGGCCGACTTCTCCCCCGCGAAGCGGCGCACGTCGTCGATGCTCTCGGCCATCCCCAGCGAGACGCCGCGGACGCGCGCGATCACGCTGGCCGACGCGAAGCGCTCGTCGATGCCGGCCGCCTTGAACGTGACGAGGCCCGGGCGCGAGAACGCGACGCGAGCGCCCTTCTCCACGCGCGCCAGCTCGGCCGAGAGCGCTCTCTCGGCGCCCACGTTCACCACCGCGAAGCCGAAGCGCACCTCCCCGCTCATCGCGTGGGTTTATACCAGGCATCGCGCTTCGTTGCGGGGCTCGGACCTTCGTGCGACGTTGGCTCGCGATGTCGGAGACTCGCCCCGCGATGCGCACGTCTTCTTCTTCGTCCGCGCGCGCTCGTCCCGGCCTCGACGGAAAGAAGGCCATCGCGCGCGTCATCGCGGCCTACGACCACCCCGTCGTTCGGGCCTACGCCTGGGGCCGCTTCCAGATCTTCCGCCAGCGCTTCCTCGACGAGATCGGCCAGTACCTGCCCGAGCGCGGCGTGGCGCTCGACGTGGGCTGCGGCTTCGGGCTCTTCGCGCTCTATTACGCGCAGCTGCACCCTGACTTGCAGATCGTCGGGTTCGACCTCAGCGAGAAGCGCATCCAGATGGCGCAGCGCGCCGCCGAGAAGCTGGGCGTCACCAACGTGGTCTTCCGCGTGGACGACGCGCGCAAGCTCAAGGCCGACGCTCGCTACAACGGCGCCTATCTGCTCGACATCGTGCATCACGTCCCCGAGGAGACCGTCGCGCCGATGCTCAGCGAGCTGCATCGTGCGCTGGCGCCGGGCGCGCACCTGCTGGTGAAGGATCTCGACACGAGCCCCGCGTGGCAGCGCCTCTTCGCGCATGGCCTCGACCTCGCGATGTCGCCGAGCTCGCCCGTTCGCTACTGGCCGACCGCCGAGCTCTCGGGGCTGCTCTCGCGCACGGGCTTCGACGTGAAGCAGCACGCGATGGTGGACTACCTGCCCTACCCGCACGTGCTCTACGTCTGCACACGACAGTAAGCCGCGTATCCATGCGACGATGAGCGCATGGCCAAGCTCACTCGGCTCGCGCTGGCGCTCGCTCTCTCGCTCGCCCTTCCGTCCTGCACGGTGCGTGGCTCCGGCAGCGTCGACACGGGCGTCGGCAGCGGCGACGACACCGGTGTGATGGCCCGCCCCGACGCGCAGTTCCCCGACGGCGGCGGAACCGACGGGTCGGGCTGCTACCAGCCCATCGATCTCGTGTTCGTGCTCGACGTGAGCACGTCGATGATGAACGAGTTCACGCACCTGCGCGAAGGCATCGCGTCGGTCTACGCGGCGGCCGACGCCCTGACGACCGACCACACGTTCGCGCTGGTGGTGTTCGTCGACGACGTGCTCGCGGTCGACGGATGCGGACAGTTCGACTCCGCGTCCGCCCTGCAGGCGGTGTTCGACACCTGGCGGACGTTCTGCTCGAGCAACGGCAACCCGGGCGGCGCGGGCCAACAGAACGGCGACTGCCCGGAGAACTCGCTCGACGCGCTCTACACGGCCGCGACCGTGTGCACCTGGCGCCCGGGCGCGACGCACATCGTCATCCACGTGACCGACGACACCTTTCGCGAGCACCCCGCGTCGTTCAGCTCGGGGCTCCCGGCTCAGCACACGTACGCCGAGACGTCGGCAGCGCTCGTCGCGGCGCAGATCCGCGTGGGCGCCTTCGCGCAGTCCACGCCCATGGCCTGCGGCGCGGGCACCAGCGCCAACACGGCCCAGGGATTCTTCGTCTCGTACAACGGCATGACGCCGCTGCCCGACGCCACGCACGGCCGCGTCTGGGACATCGCCGACGTGCGCAGCGGCGCGCTCGACATGGCCACGGCGATCAACGAGCTGATCGTGGCCGAACATTGTGCACCTTTCTGATCAGCACTCTATGATCGGGTCGGCATGACCCGCAGCGCGACCATCGAGCGCAGGACGAGCGAGACCAAGATCCGCGTGCGCGTCGGGCTCGACGGCACGGGCCAGCACCGGATCGTCACGCCCATCGGGTTCCTCACGCACATGGTCGAGCAGATCGCGCGGCATGGGCTCTTCGATCTCGAGGTCGAGGCCATCGGCGACACGCACATCGACGGGCACCACACGACCGAAGACCTCGCGATCGCGCTCGGCACCGCGGTCCGCGAGGCGCTGGGCGACAAGGCCGGCATTCGCCGCTACGGCTCGGCCACGCTGCCGATGGACGAGGCCTGCGTCACGTGCGCGATCGATCTGGGCGGCCGCGCCTTCTTCGTGCACCGCGTGCCCACGCCCAAGGCCAAGCTGGGAGAGTTCGACTCGGAGCTCGCCGAGGTGTTCTTCGAGGGCTTCGCGCGCGCGGCGCAGTGCAACTTGCACCTCTATCTCCACGGCGGCGAGAACCTGCACCACATCATCGAGATCTCGTTCAAGGCGTTCAGCAAGGCGCTGCGCCAGGCGACCGAGATCGACCCGCGCGCGGCGGGCGCGATCCCGTCGACCAAGGGCACGCTCACCGAGTAACGAAGTTCGAGAGGCGTGCGCGTGGAGAAGAAGGTCGTCGTCGTCGACACCGGCATGGGCAACGTGCGCAGCGTGATGCACGCGCTCGAGCGCGCCGGCGCCAGGCCCACGCACACGCGCGACCGCGCGGCGATCGCGGCGGCGGATCGCGTCGTCGTCCCCGGCCAGGGCCACTTCGGCGACTGCGCGCGCGCGTTCGACGGCGCGCTGGGCGATGCGGTGCGCGCGTTCTTGGCGACCGAGCGCCCCTACCTCGGCATCTGCCTCGGCATGCAGATCCTCTTCGACGAGAGCGACGAGGCGCCCGGCCTGCGCGGCCTGGGGATCATCGCCGGCCGCGTGAGGCGCTTCCCCGCCGGCATGCACGCGAGCGACGGCAGCGCGCTCAAGGTCCCGCACATGGGCTGGTCCAACGTGTCGAGCACGCACGCGTACGTGGACGACGGCGCCTGGCTCTACTTCGTGCACTCGTTCTACTGCGACCCGACAGATCCGACGGACACCGTCATCCGCGCGGAGCACGGCGTGCCCTTCGCAGCTGCGGTCGCGCGCGGCCCGATGTTCGGCTGCCAGTTCCACCCCGAGAAGTCGCAGGACGCCGGCGCCACGCTGCTCGATCGGTTCCTAGCAACCTGAGCCGGCACTCGTACTCGCTCTCGCACTCGCACTCGCACTCGCACTCGCACTCGCACTCGCACTCGCACTCGCACTCGCACTCGCACTCGCACTCGCACTCGCTCTCGCTCTCGCTCTCGTGCAGACACGCACCCTCGTGTTAGGACCCTCCACGCCGATGGAGCTCATCCCTGCGATCGATCTGCTCGAGCAGCGCGTCGTGCGGCTGACGCAGGGTCGCTATGACCAGGTCACCGTCTATGCCGAGGACGCGGCGGCCGAAGCTGCCCGCTTCGCTCGCGCCGGCGCGCAGCGCATCCACGTCGTGGACCTCGAGGGCGCGCGCTCGGGCAAGGCCGTGCATCGTGAGCTCGTGCGGCGGATCGTTCAGGAGACGCCCGCGCTGGTGCAGGTGGGCGGCGGCATCCGCGACCGCGCCACGGCCGATGCGTGGATCGAGGCGGGCGCCGATCGCGTGGTCATCGGGACGGCCGCGATCACCTCGCCCGAATGGGTGCGCGGTCTGTCGAAAGAGCACGGCGCGCGCGTGGTGATCGCGATCGATGCGAAGGGCGGCGAGGTGAAGACGTCCGGCTGGCTCGAGGGCACCGGTGTGCGCGCGATCGACGTGGCCCGCGAAGTCGATGGCTGGGGCGTCGCCGCGATCCTCTACACCGACATCGATCGCGACGGCACGGGGCACGGCGCGGCGGTCGAGGCCACCGTGCAGCTCCAGGCGGAGGTGCGCGCCACGGTCATCGCGTCGGGCGGCATCGGCTCGCTCGACGATCTGCGCGCGCTGCGATCGGCCGGCGTGCGGGCAGCGGTCTGCGGACGCGCGTTGTACGCGGGAGCCTTCACGGTGGAGCAGGCGCTCCTGGCCTCGAGCGGCTGATGGTCGCGCGCCGCATCATCCCTTGCCTCGACGTGAAAGACGGGCGCGTCGTGAAGGGCGTCCGGTTCGTCGGCCTGCGCGACGCGGGCGATCCCGTCGAGTGCGCCGCGCGCTACGACGCAGCCGGCGCGGACGAGCTGACGTTCCTCGACATCACCGCGTCGTCCGATGCGCGCAAGACGCTGCTGGACGTGATCGCGCGCACGGCCGACGTGCTCCGCGTGCCGCTCACCGTCGGCGGCGGCGTGCGCTCGGTGGACGACGCACGCGATCTGCTCGCCGCGGGCGCCGACAAGATCGCCGTCAACACCGCCGCCGTCCGCGATCCGGATCTCGTCACGCGCATCTCGGATGCGTACGGCGCCCAGGCCATCGTCGTCGCGGTGGACGCACGGGCGCGAGCCGACGGCGCGGGCTGGGAGGTCTTCACGCACGGCGGTCGCACGGGCACCGGCCTCGACGCCATCGCCTGGTGCGCACGCGTTTCCGCGCTCGGCGCAGGCGAGATCCTGCTCACCAGCATGGACCGAGACGGAACGCAGATCGGCTACGACCTGCCGCTCACGCGCGCCGTCGCGGACGCCGTGCCGGTCCCCGTGATCGCGTCCGGCGGCGTCGGGACGCTCGCCCATTTCGCCGAGGGCCTCACCGAGGGGCGCGCCGACGCCGTCCTCGCCGCCAGCGTCTTTCACGACGGGGTGTTCACGCTCGGGCAGGTGAAGGAGTACCTTCGCGCCCACCACATCGTGGTACGCCCCGCGCCTGCGCATGAGTGATCTCCTCGGCATCACGCTCGAACAGATGGTGGTCGGCCTCAAGGCCCGACGGACACGCATCCCCGCCGAGATCGGCGCCTACGTGGCGCTCGAGGTCGCCGAGCACCTCATGCGCGGGCCCGCGCGCGCGACGGCGGCCGACATCCGCATCGGCGACGATGGCACCATCTCCGTGTTCGTCGCGCCGAACTCCGCCGACGAGGACGCCGCCGCGCAGTCGGTGATCGAGATCCTCGCCACCACGCTGGTGGCCGCGGGCACCGGCATCCCGAACGTGCTCATCCGGCTCGTCGAAGAGAAGCCACCCATCGGCCCCGGCTGCCTCGCGATGCTCACGAGCGAGCTCGAGTCGTCGCTGGTCCCGCTCAACCGCGCGGCCGCACGCCGGGTGCTCTCACGCATGACGCGCGACGCGAAGCGCCCGCGCACCGAGCAACACCACGACGGGCCCAGCACGCTCGACGACGCGCTCGACGACCTCCTCGCGCCGCCCAGCACGCAGGGCATCGCGCTCGACGCACCGCCGGTCGATCCCCCGAGGCCTCCGAAGGATGTGCTGCGCGCGGCGCTGCAAGCTCCCGTGATCGCGCGCGCTCCGGACCCCGTCTCGGACGACGTGCAGACGATCGCGGACGAGAGCCCGCTCGACTCGGCCGACGACACGCAAGGCGACGAGGCCGACACGTCCAAGCACGAAAAGCAGGAGCCGCTCCCCGCGACACCCGCGCGCGTCGCCCCCGAGCCCGTGCCCGCGCGCGAGCCCAAGTCGAAGGCACGCGCGGCCGATCTCGATCAGTTCGAGCGTGCGGCGGGCGATCCCGATCGACCCGCGGGCAGCTCGGGCGCGCTCGGCTTCGTGCTCGCGTTCGTGATCGTGCTGCTCGCCTTCGCGGCGGTGATCGCCTGGCTGCGGCCGGACCTCTTGAACGAGGCGCTCGGTCGTCCGCCGCCGCCGCCGTCGGGGCCCACGCAAGAAGAGCGTGACGCGGAGCAGGCGCGCATCCTCGCGGAGCACCGCGCGCACTTCGGGCAGCTGAGCGTGACGAGCGAGCCCGCGGGCGCGCAGGTGCTCCTGTTCATCGGCCGCGGCCCCGCCGTCGCGACCGACCTACCCACGGGCGCCGCATACGAGCTGGTCGCGTTCGCCGACGGCCACAGCGCGTCCCGCGCCATCGTGCCCGCGGACGCGAGCTGGGAAGAGACGCCCGAGGGCCCGCGCTACGAGCTCGCTCTGCAGACGAGCGACGTCGAGATCGATCTCACGCACCTGGATCTCGGCGCGACGCGCCTGCCGCGCGATGCGATGGGGACGCCGAGCGGCACGCTGGGCTCGGTGCGCGTGGTGACGAGCCCGCCGGGCGCGCGCGTGTACCTGCTCATCGGCTTCACCCCCGACGTGCACGTCGAGAACATCCGCACCGATCAGCCCGTCGAGCTCTTGGTGTACGAAGAGGGCTACGAGCTCGAGCGCGCGCTGGTGGGCCCGAGCGACTGGCGCGACGGCCCCGACGGCACGAAGGCCGCCGACGTGAGCGTCACGCTGCACGAGCTGGTCGGCACGCGCCGACGCTAGGACGGCGCGCGGCGCTTCTCGAACCGGATGACGCAGCTCTCGCGCGCTCTGGCCACAGCGCCGATCTGCTCGGGCCTCGGCTCCGCGCTGGTGAACATCGGCGTCATGCGCAGCGCCTCGAGGTGTGCCTTCACCGCGACGCGGATCGCGCTGAGCGCGAAGCGCTGCCCAGGGCACGCGTGGACGCCGTGGCCGAAGGTGCTGACGACCTCGCGGCCAGGCACGGGCGCGAGCAGCTTCGTCTTGTCGTAGTGCGCGGCGTCGAACGTGGCGAGCGTGCCGTGCTCGCCGTTCGTGACCGACAACATGGTGCCGACGAACAAGCCCGGCGCGAGGTTCCATCGCCGCACGCCGTCCTCCAGCACCAGAGGCTTCATCACCTTGCGCAAGGTGATCGATCGCTGCGCCACACGAATGGACTCCATCGCCACCGCGTCGATCACGCCCTCCTCTGCCGCGCGCGCCATCAGCGGTGCTCGCAGCGACAGGTTCACCATCGTCCACGCGAACGCCGAGTACAGGTTCGAGAGCGACGCGAGGTGCAGGATCACCACGTCCCTCGCGATCAGCCGATCGCGCTCGTCCTCGCCATGCGCGGCGTAGAGCTCGGCGAGCTCTTCCAGCATGTCGCCCTCGCGCACGCCGCGGCGCGCGCGCCCCTGCCGGATGCCACGCACGATCTCTTCCAGCTCACGCAGCGCCGCGAGCTCGGGAGCCTTGCGCGTCATCCAGGTCCAGAGGCCTCTCGCCGGGCTCACGAACGCCGCCTCGGGATCGATGCGATCGAAGAGCGCGATGAGCCGCGGCAGCATCTCCGCGCTCGACGCCTCCGGGCCCAGCCAGCATCGAAACCCGATGCGATGCACCACGCTCTTGCCGTGCGCGAACAGCTCGAGCTCGCCGCGGGCCGGCAGCGCGTCGAGGCTCTCGCGCACCGCGGCCTCCACGTGCGCGAGGTAGGTCTCCATGCGGCTGCGGCCGAAGAGGTGGTGGAACATCGACATGTCCCCGCCGAGCAGCGCGTCGGGAAGCTTGAAGCCCAAGAGCGTGCGCGTGGCCTCCACGAACGACGCCTCGTCTTCCTTCAGCCGATAGAGCGCGCTGAGCGCAGGCGGCGAGAACACGAAGAGGATCCGAAACCCCAGCGCCTCGAGCAGGAACGTGTCGCCCAGGCGCGCGCGCTCCGCGATCAAGAACGCGGTCGGCGCCGGAAGAAAGCGCAGCGCCGAGCGAACGCGCGGGATGCGGCCACGGGCCTGCGGGGGCGGCGGATCGACCAGCACGGCGCGGCGCAAGAGGGTCATCGGCGAGCCGGGATCCTATCCGGTCGAGCCAAGACCCGCTGCAATGGAGCCGAGTGCCTCCACAGCGTGCACGAGAGGCTCCCTCGAAGAAACAAGCCCTCAGAGAAACAAGCCCTCAAAGAAACAAGATAGGGCAGCTCGCGTGCGCGTCGTTGCACGCCGTCTCGGAGCGCCCGACCACCCGCGCGCAGTCGGCGCCGGTGCAGCTGCAGCCGCTGATCGCGAAGCACCCGCGCGAGCTGAACGCGTAGCCGAGCACGACGGCGCATCCGCCCACGCCCGTCGCGTCGTCGGTCGTGCAGTCGGTCGCCGTGCATGCGGAGAAGTAGGCGTTGCACGCGCCCAGGCTGGGGAACACGTCGTCGCACTCCGTGCCATCGCAGCGGCAGGCGAGCTCACGACACGCCGCGCCGTCCCACGCCCACCCGGCGCCGCCCGCGCACCGGCCACCCGAGTGGGCGTCCTGCGGCGTGCAGTTCGGCGCGCAGATCGAGTCGATGCATCCCGAGCCGGGCGCGACGCAGATCCCGCAGCTCGGGTTGCAGCACGTCGTGCCCGCGGCGCACACCTCGCGGCCGCAGCGCGCGGGGGCGCAGGTCATGTGCGAGCAGCCGCAGGGCGTGCCGTCGTACACGCAGCCGGGCGGAGGCGCGGGGCACTCGCACCAGCCGGTGTCGGGCGCGCCGGCGTCGAGGATCGCGCTCGCGTCACAGCCGCCGCTAGGGCGGGTCACGAAGCTACCCGACGTGCACACGAGCGAGGTGCACGCGCTGATCGGACAGACGCGGCCCTCCGCGGTGCAGAGGTCGCCGTGCATCGCCGTCGCGCACGGCGGATCGCAGGGCCCCGGCGCGAGGTCGAGCGAGATGCAGCGACCGCAGTAGCAGTGGTTGCCCGCGCTGCACTCCGCGCCGCCACCGCACGACGCCGCGGCGTCACCGACCGTGCCCGCGTCGCCCGCGTCGCGCTCGTGTGCGAGGCAGCCCACGAGCTGAGATGCCGCGAGCACCAAGAAGAGCGCGCCGCGGAC
>JAYVCF010000274.1:0-17733 GCA_043750095.1 Deltaproteobacteria bacterium | reverse complement strand
GCCGCGCTCGATGATGCCGACGCGCTCGATCGGCTCGCCGCGCGCGTCGACGTGGTCACCTTCGAGTTCGAGAACGTGCCCGCGAGCTCGCTCGAGCGCCTGAGTGCGCGCGTCCGCGTGGTCCCATCGAGGCGCGCGCTCGACACGGGCGCGGATCGCCTCGCCGAGAAGACGATGTTCCGCGACCTCGGGATCGAGACGGCTCCGTTCGCGAGCGTCGAGGACCAAGCGAGCCTCGAGCGCGCCGTGGCCCTCATCGGCGTGCCTGGGATCCTGAAGACGCGGCGCCTCGGCTACGACGGCAAGGGCCAGAAGCGGCTGCGTGCGCTCTCGGATGTCGAGGGCAGCTTCGCGGCGCTCGGTGGCGTTCCGGCCATCTACGAAGGCTTCGTCGCGTTCGATCGCGAGGTCTCCATGATCGGCGCGCGCGGACAGGATGGCCGCGTCGTGCTCTACGGACCCATCGAGAACGAGCACAAGGACGGCATCCTCCACGTCTCGCGCTGTCCTGCGCGCAGCGTGTCCTCCACCGCCGACGCGGTCGCGCGAGGTGCCGTCGCCGCGATCCTCGAGAAGCTCGACTACGTCGGCGTGCTCGCGGTCGAGCTCTTCGTGGTCGGGGACCGCGTCATCGCGAACGAGATCGCGCCGCGCGTCCACAACAGCGGTCACTATTCGATCGAGGGCGCCGAGACGAGCCAGTTCGAGAACCACGTGCGCGCGATCACCGGGCAGCCGCTCGGCAGCGCCGCGAACGTAGGCTGCTGCGCGATGATCAACTGGGTCGGGCGCTTGCCCGACGTCGATCGCGTCCTGGCGATCGAGGGCGCGCACGTGCATCTCTACGGCAAAGACGAGCGCTCCGGCCGCAAGCTCGGCCACGTCACGATCCGCGCCTCCAACGGCGCCGAGCGCGAAGAGAAGATCAGAGCGGTACTCGCGCTCGATCGCTGGCTCGCCTGATGTCGGCTCCGGTGTCGACGAGATGGAAGCGCGCGGCGCTGGTCCTCTTCTCGACGCTCTTCTCCCTCGGGCTCGCCGAGGTCGCCGTGCGGGTGCTGGGCATCACCGACCCGGTGTTCCGTGAGACCGATCCCGTGCTCGGCTGGGCGCCCGTCCCGAACGCCGATGGCTGGTGGACGCGCGAGGGGCGTGCCCACGTTCACATCACCGAGTACGGCTTCCGCGGCGTGGACGTGCCGCCGGGGATGCCGACGCCAGGGACGCTGCGCGTGGCCGTCGTCGGCGACAGCTACGTCGAGGCGCGTCAGGTCGCGCTCGAAGACACCTTCGGTGCGCGATTGCAGCACGAGCTCGGTGGCTGCGCGCACCAGCCGATCGAAGTGCTGGCCTTCGGCGTGTCCGGCTTCGGCACGGCGCAGGAGTACCTGCTCTACCGCGAGCGCGTCGCCGCCTACCATCCGGACGTCGTCGTGCTCGGGTTCCTCACGGGCAACGACATCGCCGACAACGAGCCGCAGCTGCGCCCGGGCGGTGGCTCGAGCCCGTACTTTTCGGTCGGCACGCGCGGTGAGCTCGTGCTCGACGAGAGCTTCCGCGACTCCGAGATCTTTCGGACGCGAAGCGAGGACTCGGGCCTGCTCTGGCTCCATCGGCACTCGCAGCTGATGCGCCTGATCCACGGGATCGGCGGCCACGGCGACGGCGCGATGCGCGGAGAGCTCGGCCTCTCCGACGAGATCTACGCCGCGCCTACCGACGATCGATGGCGCGACGCGTGGGTGCGGACCGAGGCGATCCTCGCGCGCTTCGCGACCGACGTGCACCACGATGGAGCGCGCTTCGCGGTCGTCCTGATCTCGAATGCCATCCAGGTCGACCCCGATCGAGAGGTGCGCGAGCGGTATCGCGCATCCATCGGCAGCGAGGACCTCTCGTATCCGAACGCGCGCATCGTCGCGGCGGGCACGCGTGACGACTACCCGGTGCTCGACCTCGTGCCGCCGCTTCGCGAGTATGCGGAGGCACACCGGACGCAGCTGCACGGCTTTCCGAACACCACCATGGGCACGGGCCACTGGAACGAGCTCGGCCATCGCGTCGCGGCCGAGGAAACGAGCCGGTGGATGTGCGCCGAGCTCTTTTCCGGCACGATGGAGCCGATCGAATGACGACCGTCGCTCCGGCTCGCATCGCTTCGTACGTGCAGTCCGTCCGCAGCGCGCTGAAGAGCCGCAAGCTCATCGTGGCCCCCAGCCTCGCGCGCGTGTGCCTGCCCGTGGCGTTGGTGCTCCTCGTGATCCTCGTCTGCTGCGTCTTCATCGCGCCCGAGGCCGACGTCGACTTCCACTTCCGCGAAGAGGAAGGGATCGTCACGACGCTCTCGGCGATCTCGCTCTCGATGGCGAGCGGCTTCGCCGGCGCCTGCTTCCTCACCGAGGGCAAGCCGGGCCACGGCCTTCGCTTGTGGTGGCTCCTCACCTGCCTCGGCTTCTTCTTCTTCGCGTGCGACGAGCTTCTGCGTTTTCACGAGCACGCCGGCACCTATGTTCGTCAGCACATGTTCGGGCGACCGACGCACTTCTTCCGGAACTGGAACGACCTGATCGTCATCCTCTATGGGGTGGTGGCGCTGCCGGTGATCGGGTTCTTCTTCCCGCGAATCCTGCGCCTGCCGCTGCACATGGAGCTGCTCGCCGTCGCGTTCCTCGCGTACTGCGTCCACACGGGAGTCGATGTTCTGCCGCACGGCGATGGATTCGTCGGCCGCATCATGTCGTCGATCCCGTCGAGCATCCCGGAGGAGTCGGCCAAGCTCTTCGCGTCCACCTTCTTCGCGGTGGCGATGCTGAACGCGCTGCGGATCCTGACGCGCATGCCGAACGCCGCGCCGGTCGCGGCCACGGCGGCCAGCGATCCACCGACGACCGACGTCTGAGATGGCGCGAACGGCGTTCGCGAGACACGCTCGCCGCGCCGTATGAACGACTTCGCCCGCTTCCACGGAACCGATCGCTACCTCACGAACGAAGGCCTGGAAGCCGCGGTGAACTGCGCGCTACTGCTCGAGCGACCGCTGCTCGTCAAGGGCGAGCCGGGCACGGGCAAGACCTTGCTCGCCGAGGCGGTCGCCGAGGGCATGGGCCTGCCGCTCCTGACGTGGCACGTGAAGAGCACCACGCGCGCGCAGGACGGACTCTATCTCTACGACACCGTGCAGCGCCTCTACGACTCGCGCTTCGGCGACGGCGACGTGAAGGACATCCGCCGCTACATCAAGCTCGGCCCGCTCGGTCAGGCCTTCAAGAGCGAGAAGCGCGTGGTGCTGCTGATCGACGAGGTCGACAAGGCCGACATCGAGTTCCCGAACGACCTCCTGCACGAGCTCGATCGGATGCGCTTCCGCGTCACCGAGACCGACGACGACGTGATCGCCAAGGAGCGCCCCGTCGTGATCATCACGAGCAACAACGAGAAGGAGCTGCCCGACGCCTTCCTCCGTCGCTGCGTGTTCCACTTCATCGACTTTCCCGATCAGGAGCTGATGAAGCGAATCGTCGCCGTGCATCACCCCAAGGTCGACGACGCGCTCGTCACCCAAGCGATGAGCGTCTTTTACGAGATCCGCGACATGAAGCGGATGCGGAAGCGCCCTTCCACGAGCGAGCTGATCGACTGGATCGCGGTCCTGCGATCGGCGGGCCTCGGCGGCGTGACCTTGAGCGACAAGCTCCCCTTCCTCGGCACGCTCCTCAAGAAGGAGCAAGACCTCGCGGTGCTCGCCGATCAGCTGAGCGGCGGAAGGCGCTACCGTAGCTGAGTGAGCGACGCGGCGAGCACGTTCGGGCGACGCATCGCGGTGTTGGCCGTGCGTGACGCGCTCGCGCTCGGCGCGACCGTGGGGCTCGTGATGGCCGACCGGCAAGTGCGCGCGAGCGGGCTCTCGGGGATCGGCCCGAGCCTCTTGGGGGTCCTGACCGGCTTCATGATCACGCTCAGCGGCTTCTACGCACACGAGTGGGGTCACTACCTCGCGGCGCGCGCGGCGGGTGCGACACCGGTCCCGTCCGCGTCGCCGCTCTCCGTCTATCTGTTCGAGCTGACCGAGGACGCGTGCACGCGCTCACAGTGGCTCACGATGTCGATGGGCGGCTACGCAGCGACGATCCTCGCGCTGCCGATCATCTTCGCGATCGTCGACGTGGGTGCGCTCAGCGGTCGCGTCGCGCTCGTGCTCACGGGGCTGGGCGTGCTCGCGACCTTCGCGCTCGAGCTACCCATCACGTATCGGGTCTATCGCAAGCCTCACTCGTCGACGTGAACCAGCGTCTCGTGCGCGACGCAGTGCCCGTCATCGCAAGCAGCCTCGATCTCGCGGTATGCGTCGATCGCTTCGTGGTGGTGGAACGTGCCACAGCGGGCGAGGTGATCGCTCGCGCGCGCCTCGAGCGTGTCGGCATCCGCGACATGAACGACCTCGGCGTACTCCGGATCGGGATGCCCCGGGCCCATGACGGCGCGGCAGTCCGTTGCGGCGGTGCACGCGTGCTCCGCGCGTGACGCGCTCATCGCGTCGAGGATCGCCAGACGGTCCAGGCGACACTCGAAGGTCTCGCCCGCCGGCGGCGTGGGCGCGGCGGCAGCCGTCGCAGGTGGCGGCCCTGAAGCGCCGCACGCCACGAGCAGGAGGGCGACCCCGAGACGAAGTCTAGACACGCGCGACGCGGATCTTCGGGCCCGACGAGAGCCGCAGCTTGCGGATGCCCTCGTACATCTCGCCGTCGACCACGGGGCGCAGGAGCTCGTCGCCCGTGGCCTCGATCTCCATCACGGTCCCTACCGTGTCGCGGAGATCGGGCGAGGTCGTGATGGCCCTGCCTCGCAGCAACGCAGGCAGCGCGGCGACGATCTGCGTCGCGCTGATGGCGCCGGCCTGAAACTGAACGGTGCCGCGCTCGCGCGCGAGCGGGAACACTTTGATCACGCCGCCGAGGTTCACGTCGAACGCGCCAGCGTGGATCCCGCCATGCGATCCCACGGGCAGCTCCACGCCGTCGATGGTGACCTTGGCCTCGAAGGGCTTGAACACGTCCTTGGCGTACTGGCCGCCCACGGCGAGCGAGCCGATGCCCTTGGCGATGATCGACACGATGGTCATCGGGCCGGGCTCGTCGTCCTGGTAGTACTTGTCGAAGAAGCGCTGGCCGATTCCCGCGGCGGCCACGGCGAATCCGAGGAGCGAGCGCGTGCCCGAGTCGCTCACGGCTTCGAGCGCGAGCGAGTCGAGCTCGATGGTGGGGAGCAGCGGGGTTCGATCGAGGTGCGCGCGCAGTCGCGGCAGGAGCACCATCGCGTTGCCCTGCACGCCGGCCTTGCGCGCCACGAAGTCGATCGTCCCGCCGTTCGTCGGCAGCACCGGCGGCAGCGTCTGCCCACTGAGCGCGCAGCGTGGACGAGCCGCGTTCAGCGCCCAGTGCAGCGCGCCATCGCCCCCGACCGAGACGAGGCAGGCGGGATCCATCCCGAGCACGTAGTCGATCGTCTGCTCGAGCTCGGCGAGCGACTGCGTGACGAAGACCTCGCCGCTCGATCCCACCGCCGCGCGAAGATCATCGACGCGAACCCGCCCGCGCCGGTTCTTGCGCGAGTTCGGGTTCACGATGACGGCGATGGGTCCGGCCACGGGAAGCGGCGAGCATACGCGGAGTGGTTCGGCGCGTCAGGGGAGCGAAGTCACGCCCGAGCTCGCCCCGAGCGAGCCTTCACGAGAACACGTCGGCGATCGCCTGCGGCGATCGTGCGCGCTCGGCCTGCAGCGCCTCGATGTAGAACATCATCCGCGCGCAGAAGAACGCCGCCGTCGCGCCTGCGAGCGAGCCGATCGCCATCATGACGAACATCGCGTCGTCGCCGGCCTCCGACATGCGGAACTCGATGTTGCCGATGATGTTGTTGACCAGGAACGCGGCCCACCAGAAGCCGATCACGGAGCTGCTGATGCCGCCGCTCGCCGTCTCGATCTGGCGCGCCATCTGGTAGGGGCGGGCGAGATTCAGGAAGGGGACGAAGAAGCCGCCGATGGCCCAGCCGGGGCCGTGAGTCAGGGGATCGCTGGCGAAGCCCTGGGCGTTCTTCGCGGCTCGGTAGAACCACGTCAGAAAGACGATCACCGTGAGAAGGAACGCGCCGAGCTGGCCGAGGCCGCCCAGCGTGAGCAAGACGGCCGCGGCGATGAACTCGGGCGCGCTCGGGTCGGGGTAGGTCTCGAGGCTCGCGTGCAGGCCGAACGCGACGACCGCTTGCCCCGCGAGCGCGACGATGTCTCCGAGCACACCCGCCACGAGAAGCGCGGTGGTGACGAGGACGAGCGTGCGGCCGGGTCGATACTCGTTCACCGGCGCACCGCCTTTCGTGCGCGACGCGCCGTGATGAATGCGAGCGCGAGTGCGAGCGCGAGCGACGACGTCGATGCGTGCGGCGCGCCGGCGACGGTGCACGAGCAGCCGCTCGATCCGCGCGGCCCGGTTCCGGCATCGGAGCCCGGACCGCCATCGGTGCCGGGCATCGCTCCACCATCGGCTCGCGGCCCGGCGTCGGCTCCGCCCATCGGCAGCGTCCCGGGCGGCACGTTGGTTCCGTCCATCACCGTGCAAGCGCCCGCGGCCGTGTCCACGCGGAACATCAGCGGGTGGCCGAGGTTGCCGCCGCCGGTCCCCGCGGTGATGGTGATGCGACAGCGAGTGCCTGCGACCGTCGCCGCGACGGACGAGGTCCCATCGGACGCCTCGGGCGCATCGAACACCACGTGTCGCGATGCCGACGTGCCGGGCACGGAGTACGTCATCGACGCCCCGGACGCTCCCTCGTGCGCGCTCGATGCGAGCACGTAGCTCTGGTGTGTGGCGGCGAACACCGCAGCGCCGATCACATCGGGGTTGCCGCTCGCGTCGGCGTAGGGCGCATCCGCGATCGATCCCACGGTCGCGCCGGTGTCTGCGGCCGCTGCGGCGTCGATCACGTGCACGGCCGTCGCGAAGGGTCCGGGGACGTCGAGCGCGTAGATGTCCACGGCGAAGCGCGCATCGTTGCAGTCGCCGGACGGATAGCTGCTCGTGCACGAGCTGGAGTCGCTGAGGTGATCGGGCGCGAGGATGCGCGGCGCGCCGCCCGATGTGAGCACGGTGTGGATCGCGACGCGCGAGGCGCCGACGGCCCCGGTCGCTCCGGTACCCGCGAGCGTGAGGCCACCTCCGCCCGTGTTCGCGTGGAAGCGCACGTGCATCGCGTGCGTCGCGTCGGCCGTGTGAACGCGATCGATCGCGACGACGGCGCCCTCGGGGAGGAACACCCACTCGCGATGTGCGTAGGGGATGTCGCTCGCGGTGGACGAGAAGATGAAGGCGTCCGCGAGATCACTGCGCGCTGCGATCACGCCGCCATCCGATGCGCGCACCCAGGCGAGCTCCGCGGTGCTCCACGGTGTCTGCGTGAGCGCGTAGCTGCCGTGCGCCTCGAGCTGCGGTGAGTCGGCCGTGAGCGCGTTCGTCTCGAGCGTGTCGGGCGCGCCGTACTGCGAGCTGTCGACGATCAAGTGATCCGCCCCGCGGCTGAGCACGAAGTTCGAGGCGGCGAAGTGCTCGTGATCGGAGACGAGAGCGGGGGCCGACTGGAACACCGTCCAGAGCGCCGAGGTGTCCCACGACGTGCGCGCGTAGACCGCTCGCGAGCCGCGCGACAAGAACCAGGTGGCCGGCGCGGGCGTCGTGGTTCGGTAGTCGACCGCCGCGACGCCGCGTCGATGCGCGAACGCGCCGTACACCGGAAACGAATTGTCGGTGCTCGTGTCGAGCGAGGCCGCGAAGGCCGCGGCCTGATCGCTGGAAGGGCCCACGAGCACGGCGTGGATCACGTTGATGTTCAGCGGAGGATAGACGTGCGTCGCGTCGTCGTAGTCGCCGCCTCCCGTCCACTGCGCGTCACGCGAGGGCACGAGGCCGTGGAACTGGCGCACGATGAGGCTGTTCGTCCAGTCGCTCATCTCGGGGAGCGCAGCGCCTTCATCGATGAGCACGCGCGCTCCGAGCGCGTACTCGAGCACGCTGAGCGGCCCGTACTGCCAGCCCTCGAGCCAGTCGCCGCCGACCATGGGGCCTGCGGGACCGGGCGTGCTCGCGTGAGCGAGGCCCTGCGCGATCAGCACCGTGCGGTAGGTCGCGATGGCGTCGGTGAAGAGGTGACCGTCGGCGCCCCCGTCGGTTCCGATCGCGATCCCGCCCAGCGCTTGCGCGAGGATGAAGCCCGCGCCGTAGTTCGCTCCCGCCTCGTCGCGGTGATAGCCGTACGCGGCGTAGTAGTCGATCCAGTTGCTCAGGCACGTGCGCGTCTGGGTGAGCAAGGCGGCATCGACGCCGGGCGCCGCGTAGAGCCAGTCATAGGTGAGCGCGATGAACGGGCCGTACCAACGGATCGGATAGCCGGTGTCGTGCGTGACCGTGCGGATGATCGCGGGCGCGGAGCCGCTGCCCGAGGCGGCCCAGGTCTGCCAGTCGGTGCTCGTGCCTGCGACGCAGCCCAGGTGATCGCCGACCGTCTGATCGTCGTCGAGCGCCGCGTGCCAGGAGGCGATGGCCTGCGTCAGATAGCGGGCGTCGCTCGTGACGCGGTACGCGAACGCGCACGACATCGCCGCGAGCGGCCAGGTGTTTCCGTCGGACCCGCCGCGCGACATCTGCTCGGCCGGGTTGGCGATCGCGTCCTGACACGCTGCGATCGCGGCCGCGGCCGGCGTGGTCGCGGTGCTCGCGTCTGCCGAGTACGCCGCGATGTCCGCCGCGCTCATGAACATGCGCGGGTGTGGGGACGACGGTGCCGGTTGCGCGATCGCCCGTGCGGGCAGAACGAAGAGGACGAGTAGGACCGCCAGCAACCCGTGAGCGCGCATGCGACCGAGAATGCGCCTGAACTCGTCGCCGTGGGTAGCGCCGCGGGGCCCGATCCAGGCCGGTTCCTTGCCCGTCTTCTCGGCCCCCTGCTAGAAGCGGCCGAGCCGAGTGCTGAACATCGGCGCAGAGAACCGAGCATGGAACCCACCACCGATCCCAAAGACCAGCTGGCGCTCTTTCAGTCGTCCCCCGGTGCGCTCCCGGCCGGTGCGCCTCGCCGAGCCGATGGGGCACCGCCGCGGCGGCCTCCGATCGCGCCCGCTGGCGGCGGCGGCGGCGCCAGTCCGATCCAGGACGCGTCGCTCGCCGAGGAGACGCAGAAGCGATACCTGAGCTACGCGCTCAGCGTCGTCACTTCGCGCGCGCTGCCCGATGTCCGCGACGGGATGAAGCCGGTTCAACGGCGCATCCTCTACACGATGCATCACGATCTCGGCCTCAAGTTCGACGGCCGACACGTGAAGTCCGCGCGCGTCGCCGGCGACGTGCTCGGCAAGTATCACCCGCACAGCTCGGAGGCGATCTACGACGCGATGGTGCGGATGGCGCAGCCGTTCACGCTCCGCGCGCCGCTCGTCGATGGACAAGGGAACTACGGCTCGGCCGATGGCGATGCCCCGGCGGCGATGCGCTACACGGAGGCGAAGCTCTCGAAGATCGCGGACGAGCTTCTCTCCGAGCTTCCGAGGAGCACGGTCGATTTCCGGCCGAACTACGACGGCACGCAGGACGAGCCCACCGTTCTGCCGGCGCGCTTTCCGAACCTCCTCGTCAACGGCGCACAAGGCATCGCCGTCGGCATGGCCACCTCGATCCCGCCGCACGCGCTCGGCGAAGTGATCGACGCCGCCGTCGCGATGATCGATGGCGAAGGCACCACCACCAAGCAGTTGCTCAAGCACATCAAGGGGCCCGACTTTCCGACCGGCGGACAACTGCTCAGCTCGCGCAAGGAGCTCGAAGAGGTCTACGAGACCGGCCAGGGCTCGCTGAAGCTCCGCGGCACCTGGAAAGAAGAGGCCGCGCCGAGCGGCGGCAAGCGCGGTGAGAGCAACCCGCTGATCATCATCCAGTCGATCCCCTACGGGCTCGAGCGCAAGAACGTCGTCGCACAGATCGCCGAGATCATCATCGACAAGAAGCTGCCGCTCTTGCTCGACGTGCGCGACGAGAGCACCGACGAGACGCGAATCGTGTGCGAGGTGAAGAAGGAGGCCAACGCCGAGCTGGTGATGGCGTACCTCTTCAAGCACACGTCGCTCTCCACCAACGTGCAGGTGAATCTCACCTGCCTCGTGCCCATCAAGACGGCCGCGGGCGAGACCGTCACCACGCCACAGCGCTGCTCTCTGGTGCAGATGCTCCGACAGTTCCTCGACTTCCGAATGGAGGTCGTCGTCCGTCGGCTCGGCCACGACCTCGCGCAGATCAAGAAGCGCATCCATCTCCTCGAAGGATTCGTCACCATCTTCGACGCGCTCGACGAGACGATCCGCATCATCCGCAAGAGCGAGGGCAAGCAGGACGCAGCGCAGAAGCTCATGAAGCGCTTCGAGCTGAGCGAGCTCCAGGTCGATGCGATCCTCGAGCTGCGCCTCTATCGGCTCGCGCAGCTCGAGATCAACGTGATCCGCGGCGAGCTCGAAGAGAAGCGCAAGGAAGAGAAGCGCCTCTCGCAGCTGCTCTCGAGCCTCGGGGCGCGCTGGAAGCTGATCCGCGCGGAGCTGCTCGAGATCAAGACGACCTACGCCGACCGACGTCAAACGAAGATCACCGGCGCCGACGAGACCGAGTACGACGCCGAGGCGTTCATCATCGACGAGGACGCGGTCGTGCTCTTGAGCGCGCAGGGCTGGCTGAAGCGTCAGCAGAGCGTGCGCGACCTCTCGGCCACGCGCGTGCGCGAGGGGGATGCGATCCTCGACGTGGCCGCGGGCTCGACCAAGTCGTCGATCGCGTTGTTCTCGTCGACGGGCGCTTGCTACGTGATGCGCATCGTCGATGTGCAGGCGACCACGGGCTACGGCAACCCCGTCCAGACGCTGTTCAAGATGCAGGACGGAGAGCGCATCGTGAAGATGCTCTCGTTCGATCCGCGCATGCTCGAGGTGCCTCCGCCCGAGCCCGAGAGCGACGGGCCGCTGCTCGACGGCAAGGAGCCCGCGGGACCGCACGGCCTCTTCGTGACCAAGCTCGGGCAGACCTCGCGGTTCTCGCTGCGCGGTCATCGCGATCCCTCGACGCGCGCCGGTCGCAAGTACGCGCGCCTCGCCGAGGGTGACGAGGTGCTCTACGCCGACTTCTGCGACGGGACCGAGCGCCTCGCTTGCGCCACGTCCCACGCGCACGCGCTGGTGTGCATGGCGAACGAGGTGCCCATCCTCGCGGGAGCAGGCAAGGGCGTGCGCCTGGTCAAGCTCGACGGGGCCGACGACGGCGTCGTGGGCGCGCGGCTGATCCGCGATCTGAACGACTTGCTCGTGGTCGTGAACGAGGACGGCAAGGAGTACGAGGTATCCGTCAAGCGATCGGTGACGTCGCGCGCGGGGAAGGGCAGCGCGCTCTACAACTACAAGCGCGGCAAGAAGCTCGTGCGAGCCGTCGATCCCACGCCGACGCTGCCTGAGCTGCCGGAAGCGACGATGAAGGACGAGGTGAAAGCATGAGCTCACCGAGCAAACCACCCAACGGCAAGTACGGCGCCGACGAGATCGACGTCCTCGAGGGCCTCGAGCCCGTTCGCAAGCGCCCCGCGATGTACATCGGCGGCACGGACGCGTCCGGCTATCACCATCTGCTCTGGGAGATCGTCGACAACTCCGTCGACGAGGCGATCAATGGCCACGCGACGCGCATCGACGTGACCATCGACGCGGACGGCAAGGGCGCGAGCGTCACCGACGACGGCCGCGGCATCCCCGTGGGGATGAACACCAAGTACAAAAAGACGGCGCTCGAGCTGGTGCTCACCGTGCTTCACGCGGGCGGCAAGTTCGCCGGCAAGAACTACCAAGTGAGCGGCGGCCTTCATGGCGTCGGCGCGAGCGTCGTCAACGCGCTCAGTGACTCGCTCGTGGCCACCGTGCGTCGCGATGGCAGCGAGTTCACGCAGAGCTTCGTGCGGGGCGTGCCGCAGGGGAAGCTCAAGACGCTCGGGCCCTCGCGCAAGCACGGGACGACGATCGCGTTTCGACCGGACCCCGACATCTTCGGCAAGAGCCTTCGCTTCGACGTCGATCGCATCCGCGAGCGCCTGGAAGCCAAGAGCTACCTGCATCGCGGCCTCGTGGTCACGCTCAAGGACGACAAGAGCGGCGAGAAGTGGGAGCTCAGCCACCCGGGCGGGATCACCGAGTACCTCGGCAAGCTGATCGTCGAGCGCAGTCATCCGATGGTGCACGCGGGCCATTTCTCGATGAATCGTGAAGAGGACCCGCGCCTCGAGGTCGCGCTCGCGTGGACCGAGTCGCCCGACGAGAAGATCCTGACGTACGCGAACGGCATCCCCACGCCGAGCGGCGGCACACACGAGAACGGCTTCAAGGCCGCAATCAACAAGGCCGTCCGCAACTTCATGGCGGCCAAGAAGATCGAGCCCAAGGGCGTCACGATCACGGCCGAGGACATCCGCGAGGGTGTGGTCGCGCTCGTGAGCGTCTACGTGCGCGAGCCGCAGTTCCAGGGTCAGACCAAGGACCGCCTGAACAACCCGGAGGTCGCATCGCAGGTCGAGGGCGCGGTGCGCACCTCGCTCGAGAACTGGCTGCTCGACAACTCGACGGTCGGCGAGGCGATCGTGGCGCGCGTGGCCATCTCGGCGCGCGCACGTGAGGCGAGTCGCGCGGCGAGCGCGCAGGTCTCGCGCAAGACGGCGGTCAGCCATCGGCTCAATCTTCCCGGCAAGCTCTCGGACTGCTCGAGCACGGATCCGGCGACGAGCGAGCTCTTCCTCGTCGAGGGCGACAGCGCTGGCGGCTCCGCCAAGGCCGGGCGTGATCGGAAGACGCAGGCGATCCTTCCACTGCGCGGAAAGGTCCTGAACGCCGAGCGAGCCAACAACGCCGCCGTGACCGGCAACAAGGAGCTCCAGGACATCGTCTCTGCGCTCGGTTGCGGCATGGGCGCGGACTTCGATGCGAGCAAGCTGCGCTACGGCAAGATCTTCCTCTTGATGGACGCCGACAGCGACGGTCACCACATCGCGACGCTGCTGCTCACCTTCTTCTATCGAATGCTCCCCGGGCTCATTCGAGGTGGGAACATCTTCTTGGCGCAGCCGCCGCTCTACAAGGTGGAGGCGGGCAAGGAGACGTACTGGGCGCTCGACGAGGCGGAGCGCGATCGCATCCTCGCGGACCTCCCGAAGAACGTGAAGCCCAAGATCGGACGCTTCAAGGGCCTCGGCGAGATGAACGCCGATCAGCTCAAGGTCACCACGCTCGACCCGAAGAAGCGTCGCGCGCTGCGCGTCGTGATCGACCACGAGCTCGAGACCGATCGGATCCTGAACGAGCTGATGGGCAAGGACGCCAGCGCACGCTTCAGGTTCATCATGGAGCGCGCGCCCAGGGCCGACGTCGCAGCGCTCGACGTCTAGCGTCGTCCCGTTCCGCCGTCGGCATATTTTCGGCGACCGGCTGGCTCGTATTGGGACTTCCGCTACCTTCCGCCCGCTTTCGTCCGGGGAGGTCGCTTGAGCTTCAGATCGTTCGTCGTTCTCGCGCTCGTCGGCGCGGGCCTCTGGGGATTGCCGGCGCGCGCAAGTGCGCAGCAATCGCCCGTGTTGCTCGAGATCGAAGGCGACTTTGCGGCGCCCGTGACGGCGCCCGCCATCGACCGGTTCCTTCCGGGCGGTGGTGCGTCGGTCGCTGCGGTCTTCGCGCCCTTGCCGTTCATCCTCCCCTCGATACGGCTTCGGGGCATCGTGCTCGGCGATGGGCCCGCGCCCCAAGATGCGGGCTTGCACTTCGCTGATCCCGGAGTGGGCACGCTCACCACGCTGACGGCTGGCTGTCGGATCCGCACCGACGGCCTCGGACAGTCGAGTCCCGAGCCGGAGGCCACCGGCTTGTGGCTCGAGATCAATTTCGGCGCCGGGCTCAGCGGGGCGCTGGTGCGCCCGACCTTCGAGGCCGCGCTCGGCTTTCTCTGGGACGCGGGCGCGACCGATGCGGCGGGTCATCTCGACATCGGCCCGGTCGTACGCTTCATCGACGTTCTGCAGACCGACGAGCGTGGGATCGACGCGAACTCCACCTACCTGCTGACCCTGGGGATTCAGTTCGTGCTCTTCGACGCGGCCCCCTCGGCGCTCACGCAGCGGCGCATGATCCAGACGCGCGTGGTGCGCTCGCATCGTCAGATCGAAGGCGTCGACTCGGACGGCGATGGAATCGACGACGCCGACGATGCCTGCCGCGCGGAGCCCGAGGATCTCGACGGGGTGCGTGATCTCGACGGCTGTCCGGATCCCGACGACGACGGCGACGGCATCCTCGACGTGGACGACGAGTGCCCGCGCAACGCGGAGGACGCTGACGGCTTCCAGGACGCCGATGGCTGTCCCGAGAGCGACAACGACGGCGACAGCTACGTCGATCGCTTCGACGCGTGCCCGAACGAAGCCGAGACGCAGAACGGGATCGAGGACGCCGATGGGTGTCCCGAGCTCGAGCCGGCGCCACTCGAGCCCGCCGTCGAACCGACGGTCCCCGTCGAGCCGACGGTCCCCGTCGAGCCGACGCTCCCCGTCCAGCAGGGCGCGCCATGAGCGCTACCCGCATCGCGCTCCTCGTCGCGTCGCTGTGCTTGGTGGTTGGATGCGCCAGCTCGGTCGTCGGCTCGGAGTGCCGCTCGCCGTACGTCGTGTGTGGGCGCTACTGCGTTGACCTCGCCACGGATGGCCTTCATTGCGGCGTCTGTGGCAACGCGTGCGCGCTGGGCTGTGTCGGCGGCGCGTGCGTGCTCCCGGACGCGGCCGCGAACGCCGACGCGGCTCGCCACGACGGAGGCCACGACGCGGGTCCTCCGGACGGCGCCGCGGACGCCAGCACGGACGCGGGCAGCGACGCGTTCATCCGCGATGTCGGCACCGACGCGCAGGGCGACGCGGGCGGGCCGCGCTGCGGCATCGGGCAGATGCTCTGCGGTGCAAGCTGCGTCGATCCGCGCGACGCGACCCACTGCGGCGATTGCACGACCGCATGCGCGGGCACCGACGTCTGCGCGAGCGGTCGCTGTGCCGCCGACTGCGGAGCGCTCTTGGCCTGCGGCACCCGCTGCGTCGATGCCTCTCGCGACGCGCATCACTGCGGCGACTGTGCCACCGACTGCGGCGCTGGAACGTGCGTGGCAGGTGCGTGCGCGAGCGCGAGTTCGGGCCACCTCGTCTACATCGGACACGACTTCGAGACGCGGCGGATCGCGATGAGCATCCTGGTCGCGAACGCCGTCCGCCTCGCACCGCGCGCGTCGGTGCGCGTGCTCGCCTACGAAGGCGACGCGAGCGCGCTCGGCATCTCCGGGGCCAACGCGGCCATCGCCGAGGCGGCGGGCGGCGCGACCTACGCGATCACGGTGGCTCCGAACGCGGGCAGCGTGCCCGTCCTGCTCGACGAGACCGACGTGCTCCTCGTCTACGCACAGACGAACGCCACCGACGCGGGCCTCCGCACGATCGGCTACACGTGGCGCGACGCCCTCGACGCTTTCCTCCATCGGGGTGGCGTCGTCGTCGTGCTCGAGGCCCCGAGCCTCGTGAACTCGGGGACGTACCAGATCCTCGACGAGGCGCGACTCTTCGCCGCCACCGCGATCAACGAGATGCTGAGCCCGCGCTTGGTCGCTGTGGTCGGTCGCGAGTCGGATCCCGTGCTCGCGGGCGTCGGATTCCCGTACGCGGGGGAGCGCCACACGGTCCGCGTGTCCACGCTCGATCCGGATGCGATCGTGACGACGGGCAGCGGCCTGGTGGTCTTCCACCGCGTCGTCGCCGACTGACGAGAGCGATCTAGCTTCGTCCGTAGACGGGGACGAGCGCGCCGCGCGTACTGCCGTTTCGGGGTGAGGCGAGGAACGCGATCGTCTCTGCGACCTCGGCGACCTTCGGCCACGACGCGTAGTCGGCGCTGGGCATCGCCGCGCGGTTCGCGGGCGTGTCCATGGTGGAGGGGACGACCGCGTTGACCCAGATCGACTCGGCGCGAAGCTCCTCGGCGAGGCTGACGGTCAACGCGGCGACCGCGGCCTTCGACATCGCGTACGCGCTCACCCCGGCCGTCGGAACCAGCGCGGGCCGCGCCGCCACGTTCACGATCCGTCCTCCAGGAGGCGGCCCGTCGGCCTCGCCGCCGCTGCGGATGCGCCGCACGGCCTCGCGGCAGCACAGGAACGCGCTCATGGCGTTCGTCGCGAGCATCTTGCGGGCGGTGACCGGCGTCGTCTCGAGGATCGAGCCGCCCGCGTAGCCCCCGGCCACGTGGATCGAGGCCCAGAGGCTGGGCAGCGCCGCGTAGTAGCGCTCGACGTCGGCCTCGTTGCTGAGGTCGAACCCGGCCCGCACCGTCACGCGCGGATCCTTCGCGAGCGCCCAGCGCGCGGCGTCGGCATCGTCCATCGCAGGCACGTGGCAGTGCGCGCCTCGCTCGAGGAGCAGCGTCACCAGCGCGCTCCCGAGCGCGCCTGTCCCACCGGTCACCACCACGCTCGAGCCTTCGAAATCCTTCATCGGTCCTCCTCGATCGGGTCGTTCCCCGGGGTGCGGATGATTGATCGACTGCGCCCCGCGCGCTACATGCGCTCGCTATGGCGTCCGTCGAGATCATGAGCCCGTCGATGATCGATCGCATGCGCGAGAGCTGCCGCATGGCGGGCGAGTGCCTGGTGATGGTCGGCCAGAACATCCGGCCCGGCATGCTGACCGACGAGATCGACAAGCTCGTCCACGAGTGGATCCTCGCGCGCGACGCCTATCCGTCGCCGCTCAATTACCGTCCTTCGGGGGCGCCGCGCGCGTTCCCGAAGAGCGTCTGCACGAGCGTCAACGAGGTCGTCTGTCACGGCATCCCGGGCAAGCGGAAGCTCGACGGCGGCGACATCGTGAACGTGGACGTCACCACCTACTTCAAGGGCTATCACGGCGACACCAGCGCCACGTTCTACGTCGGCGAGCCCTCGGAAGACGCCAAGCGGGTGGTCGAGACGGCACGCAGCGCGCTCGAGCGCGGGATCGCGGCCGTGAAGCACGGCGGCCGCATCTGGGACATCGGCGCCGCGATCCAGGAGTACGCCGAGAGCCGCGGCTGCTCGGTGGTGCGCGACTACGTGGGGCATGGCGTGGGCCGCGAGTTCCACATGAAGCCGCAGGTGCCGCACTACGTTCCGCGCCCGGGCGACGGCCACAAGAACGAGCGCATGCGTGCGGGGATGGTCTTCACCATCGAGCCGATGATCAACATCGGCCACTGGGAGACCGATGTGCTGCCCGACGAGTGGACCGTCGTCACCACGGACGGGTCGCTCTCGGCGCAGTTCGAGCACACCTTGCTCGTCACGCACACGGGCTGCGAGGTCCTCACCGACCGTCCCTCGCCGCTGACGTGCAGCGAGGACAAGCCCTGGGCGATCCTCGGGCCGCTGGGGACGCGCGCGGCTCACGTGCGGCGTCAGGCCTCGAGCTGAGCGGGCTCCGTAGCGGCGAGCGAGATCACGAAGCGGGTCGTCCCGGCCTCGCTCGTGACGGCGATCGAGCCCCCGTGGGCCTCGACGATCTGCTTGGCGATGGCGAGCCCGAGCCCGACACCGTGCTTGCGCTTGGTGAAGAACGGATCGA
>JAYVCF010000273.1:0-19489 GCA_043750095.1 Deltaproteobacteria bacterium | reverse complement strand
CAGCCACTGCTCGTCGCTGTAGACCGCCTCGGCCGCGCCGTCGCCGTCGAAGTCGAACACGGTCGAGCCCGTCTTTCGTGACGAGTGATCGCGCGTCGGGCTCGACCAGCGCGGGGAGCCGTTGGGCTCGAACACCACGAAGCCGTACGCGCCCGCCATCGCGATCTCGGGCTCCGGGTCGTCGTCGAGGTTGGCGATCGTGGGCGGACCACCACCGCCGACCGCGCCCGAGGTGACGTCGGCCGCCGGTGGCGCGACCTGGTTGATGTCCACGGGGCCCCAGGCGATCGAGCCATCGTGATGGAACGCGCGCAGTTCGTGATCGCCCTGGTACGGCGTGGGATGAAACGCCGAGAACACCACGACGACCTCGGGGAGACCATCGCGATCGAGATCGCCGACGGCGGGGTAGCCGTCGTTGAAGTCGGCGGTGTGATCGTAGACCGTCGTCCCGTCGAATCGGTACACGACGTTGCCGCCGACCACGTCGAGGTGTCCGTCGCCATCGATGTCGGCGGCCGTCGTGTAGTCGCACGGGCTGTGCGAGGTGGTCGCCCAGCCGCCGGTGCCGACGCACGCGTGGTGGCTGAGCACCGAGCCATCGCGACCGTTCAAGATCGTGTAGCGAACGAGCACCTCGGGGTGGCCATCTCCGTCGAAGTCGGCGATCGAGGGCGCAGCCATCGTGCACTGCACGCGCGGGTCGCTGCTCTGCCAGTAGAACGAGCCGTCCTGATGGAACGCGACCACGGAGCCGAATCCGGTGGCGCTCGAGGCGCACGCGACGATCTCGACGCGATGATCACCGTCGAGGTCGCCGATCGCCAGCTGCGCGCCGGGGTTCACGCGATGCGCGGTGTCGGTGACGTCGAAGATCGAATGGCCGTCGTCGCCGCTCACGGCGCGCAGGATGCCGTCCGATCCGTAGTTCCCGAACGTGCAGGCGCCCGCCACGCCGCAGAACGACGAGAACAGCACGTCGGGGATGTCTTCTGAGTCGACGACGGAGTCACCGTTGTCGTCGGTGAGGTTCGCGACCATCGGCGCCATCATCACTTGGTTGTAGGCAGGCAGCGCACGGCCGGTCCCGTCCCAGTGCCAGACCAAGGTCGGCACGATCGCACCGCCCGTCGGGTGAACCGTGCACTCCGCGCCCGTGGGCTGCGGAAGGCACTCACCGAGCACCGTCTCGCAGTACTGACCGACGGGGCAGTCGACGAAGTCGTGGCAGTGCGTCGTGGGCGCGAAGCACGCACCGGCCGCGCAGACCTGGCCAGCCGCACAGCACACCGGCACGCCTCCCGCGCCGGCGCATCGCGCGTTCGCACCGCAGTCGAGTCGGCAGACGGCGCCCTCGCAGATCTGGCCCGCGCCGCAGCACGTCGATCCGCAGAGCACGCCGCGGGCGCAGCAGACGGTGTTCGTTCCGCACACCTCGGTCGCCGCGCAGCAGGCGGTGCCGCAAGGGCGGCCCACGGGGCAGACCAAGCCGGCGTCGTGCGTCGAGGCGTCGACGCCCGCGTCAGCCGCCGGTCCCGAGTCGCCGGGCACCCTACAGCGCGAGTCGATGCAGACGCGACCCGCCGAGCAGTCGCTCGTGGCGTGGCAGCTCTGGATGGGGGTGGGCCCTGCGCAGTCGCAGCCCGCGAGAGCGAGGACCGCGACGAAGATGGCGAAGCAAGCGAGCGCGTGACGCATGGCCCACCGTCTCACGATCGGTGCGCGGGCGTCATCCGCGTTGACCCGGACGACGAAGCGCTCTCACCATGCGCCCTTGACCGAGGCGAGCAGCACCGAGGCGAGCGCGAGCGCAGAGGCCGAGCCCTACTCGTCGAGCACGGCGTGGCTCGTGACGCTCGTCGCCACGAGCACGATGACGATCAGCTATCTCGATCGTCAGGTGCTGGCCGTGCTCGCGCCCACCATCAGCGAGCAGCTGCACATCGGCGAGACCGAGTACGGCTGGTTGCAGTCGTCGTTCTCGCTCGCCTATCTCGCGTGCGCGCCCTTCGCGGGCCGCTTGCTCGAGCGCGTGGGCATCCGGAACGGGCTCTTGTTCGCGGTGCTCGCCTGGACCGCGGTGTCGGCGGCGCATGCGTTCGCGCTCTCGCTCGGCGCGCTCTTCGTGCTCCGGATCTTGCTGGGTGCGGCCGAGTCGCCGTCGTTTCCGGGCGCCGCCGCGACCATCGCGCGAACCCAGCCGTCTCGCACGCGCGCGCGCGCCGTGGGCGTGTTGTTCACCGGCAGCTCGATCGGGGCGATGCTCGCGCCGATGCTCGCGACGCGTTTCGCTACCATGTTCGGCGGCGTGCAAGGGGCCTTCGTCGGCGTCGCGCTCGTCGGGCTCGCTTGGGTTCCGTGCTGGTGGCTCGCGACACGCAACCCGGCCATCGCGCTGCGACTGGGGCCGACCCCGCGCGACCTCGGCAAGCCCGCGCCGCGCATGCTCGACGTGATCACCATGCCGGCCGTGCGGCAGGCGTGCCTCGTCGTCGTCGCGTCTTCGCCGCTCTTCGCGTTCGTGCTGCTCTGGGGCTCTAAGCTCCTGCACGACGGGTTCCACGTGCCGCAAGAGGACGTGGGGCAGTACCTCTGGGCCCCGCCTCTCTTCTACGATCTCGGCGCCGTCACCTTCGGGCACCTCGCGAGCGTTCACGTGCGCAAGCACGGTGAGGGCGCGACACCACGCTTGCTGCTCGCAGCGGCGGCCTGTCTCGCGAGCACGTTCGCCGGCGTCGCGTTCTGCACGACTCCCTGGCAGGTGGTCTGGGTCTGTGGCGTCGCGATGGCGGGCGGCGCCGGCCTCTTCGCCATCGTGACCGCCGACATGATCAACCGCGTCGGGCCGACGCTCGCTGCGACCGCGGGCGGCGTGACGGCGAGCGCGCAGTCGATCATGTACGTGATCGCCAACCCCGCGATCGGCTTCGGCGTCGAGACCTTCGGCAGCTACGGTCCGGTCGTGCTCACCATCGCGGCGCTCGTCTTGCCCGGCGCCCTCGGATGGATCGCCTGGAGAGGCCGCGGAATTCCCGTGCAGCGCGCCGACGGACCCAGGATATAGTCTGCGCGCGCGATGCCGTTCGTTCGCGAAGTGACGCCGTCGGGCCTGCTTCTTCCGGGAACGGTCTCGGTGGAGCTTCTCTCGGCGATCGTGGACAACCTCGCGCAGCCGGTGTTCGCGAAGGACCGCGACTCGCGCTTCGTGCTCTTGAACCGCGCGTTCGCCGAGTTCGTGGGCCATCCGCGCGAGTCGATGCTCGGCAAGCGCGACGCCGATTTTTTCCCTGCGGAAGAAGCGGCGTTCTTTCGTCGCATCGACGAGCGCGTCTTCGACCTGGGCGTGGCACAGGTCATCGAAGAAGAGGCGCTGACGGATGCGCGCGGTGAGCGGCGCCACATCCGGACGGTGAAGTCTCCGTTGCGCGACGAGAACGGCGAGGTCACCCACCTGGTCGGCGTGATCATCGACATGAGCGAGGTGAAGGCCGTGGAGGCGAAGCTGCGATCGGCGAACGAGGCGCTCGAGCGTGCCGTCGAAGAGCGCACGCAAGCGCTACAAGACGCACAGCAGGCGCTGCTGCGCAAAGAACGTCTGACGGTTCTCGGTCAGCTCGCGGGCGGCCTGGCCCATCAGATCCGCAACCCGCTCGCGGCCATGCAGACGGCGACCGCGGTGCTCCGGCGCCGGCTCGGCGAGCACACCGACGAAGACGTGCACCAGGCGCTCACCGTGATCCGCGAAGAGGTCTGGGAGGCCAACCGCATCATCACGGATCTGATCGACTACGCGCGCGTGAAGCCGCCGAGCCGATCGGACGTCAGCGTCGAGCGGCTCCTCGCCGCGGCGCTCGAAGCGACCTCGCCTCCCCCGCGCGTGATCCTCGAGTGGGACGTCGCGCCCGGACTCGTCGTGCGCGTGGACGAGCGACAGACGCGCGACGCGCTCGGCAACGTCGTACGGAACGCGTTCGAGGCGATGCCGCAGGGCGGAACGTTGATGATCTCCGCCGTGGCCGAGGGCGAGTGCGCGCTCATCTCGCTCGAGGACACGGGCCCCGGTCTCACGCGCGACAGCATGCAGCGCCTCTTCGAGCCGCTCGTCACCTCCAAGCCCCTCGGCCTCGGCCTCGGCCTCTCGACAGCGCGCGCGCTGGTGGAGAACCAAGGCGGCACGATCCGCTGTGCGACGCAGCAAGGAAAGGGCGCGCGCTTCGACGTACGACTGCCCATTCCCGATGCGGACGTCTGAGCTCGACCGAAGCGTCGCGCGGGATGATCGTCGCGTGCCGTTTATCTTGGTGACGACTTGGTATCTCGAGATGCGCGAGCGCCCGCCGGTCCGACGGCCCGAGGCGCCGCCAGGGATCGTGCTCGGCCGGCTCGTCGCGCCGACGGCGAGCGAGTATCGCGTGCTCTACGACACGGTCGGCGACGCCTATCACTGGGTCGATCGACGCCGCATCGACGACGACGCGCTGCTCGCGGCGATCCGCGATCCGCACGTCGAGATCTTCGTGGCGCGCCATCAGGGTGAGCTCGTCGGGTACTTCGAGCTCGATCGCGCGCTGGTCGGCGAGTGCAAGCTCGCCTACTTCGGTCTGGCGCCGGCCTGGATCGGGCGCGGTGTGGGCAGCTGGTTTCTCGAGCGCGCGGTGCAATGCGCATGGGACGGACGCGTCGCCCGTGTCACCGTCCACACGTGCTCCTTGGATCACCCGCGCGCCCTTTCGACCTACGAGCGCGCGGGCTTCGTGAGGATCGACGAGGCCTACGCCGACTTCGATCCGGACCCGCCCTGACGACCCGATCTGGGGTCACGCTCGTTCGGCCCCTTGTTTCCGGGCGGAATCGCTTGTTGACAGGGGGACCGCTCTTTCTATAGTACCGGCCTTCGAGGGGCTGAGAGAAAACCGATCCGATGGAAATCTTTCTCGACAAGCGCGCGGTGAAGCAGATTCGAGTGTCCGCGCAGGACGCCATCGATGAGGGGGATACCGACACCCTTCGCGAGGACATCATCGAGGCGTTCAGCGATGAACAGGTCGAGGAGATCGAGCGTCGGGTCGACAGCGTCGACTTCAACGACTTCATCGCCGAGATCCTCGACGAGTGGTCGGGTGACGAGGTCGACGAGCTCTTCGAGCTGATCGAGGGCCACCTCTCGGAGGCGGGCATCGACGTCAAGTATCCCGGCGCGGACGGCAAGAAGGGCGCCGACGACGACGAGGACGAAGAGGAAGAGGACGACGAGGACGACGACGACGCGGACGACGACGAAGAAGACGAAGTCTTCAACGAAGTCGAAGAAGAAGAAGTCTAGGTCGGGACCGCCCCGCTGATTTCTGCCACGATCGCTCCTGCGCGCGCAGCGTCGTCGCGGCTCACGTCGAGGTGCGTCACCGCGCGCATGAGCGCTCCGCCGAACGGAGAGATCCGGACGTGGCGCTCGGCCGCGCGGGCTGCGAGGTCGGCGGGCGAGAGGCGGCGTGACTCGAAGATCACGATGTTGGTCTCGACGCTCGCGAGCTCGCAGACGAGGCCGTTCCCGCTGCCGAGCGCCTCGGCGAAGGCTCGCGCGCTCTCGTGATCGCTGGCCAGCCGTGAGCGATGGTGCTCGAGCGCGTGGAGCGCGCCCGCGGCGAGGATCCCGACCTGACGCATCCCGCCCCCGAGGCGCTTGCGGAGGCGGAGCGCTTCGGCGATGGCGGCCTGCGATCCGGCGATGACCGAGCCCGCGGGCGCGCCGAGGCCCTTCGAGAAGCAGGCCGACGCGGTGTCGAAGGGTGCGGCGAGGTCGGCTTCCGTACGCCCGCTCGCGACGGCCGCGTTCCAGATGCGCGCGCCATCGAGGTGCAAGGCGAGCCCGAGCGTGCGAGCCCGGGCGGCGATGCGCGTCACCGTCTCGTGCGGCACCACTCGGCCACCGGCGCGGTTGTGCGTGTTCTCGATCACGACCAGGCGCGTCTTCGGGAGGTAGTACGCGTCGGGCTGGACGGCCGCCTCGAGCTCGGCGACGTCGAACGAGCCCGCCGCACCGACCTCGACGATCTGCACGCCCGCCCACGCGGCGGCGCCGCCGTTCTCGTAGAGGCGCACGTGGGCGTCCTTCGGCGCCACGACTTCATCGCCGGGGCGACAGTGAATCATCATCGCGATCTGGTTCGCCATCGTCCCGCTCGGAACGAAGAGCGCGGCCTCCTTGCCGAGGATGGCCGCGGCTCGCACCTCGAGCGCGCGACAGCTCGGATCTTCACGATAGACGTCGTCGCCCACCTCCGCGCTCGCCATCGCGCGGCGCATTTCCGGCGTGGGGCGGGTGACGGTGTCCGAGCGGAGGTCGATCATCACGGCGTGGCTCACGCCCGGAGCATATCTCAGGGCGCGATCGCGCTCCCCGCGGCGAGCGCGATGGTGCGCGCGTCGCCGTCGTCACCGACGTAGTAGAGCGAGAGGCGCCCGTCTTCGACGAGCGGCGCGGGGTCGCGCACCGAGACGGCGTCGAGGCCGTTCCCGGTGGGCGCGAGGATCGGCGTTCCGTCGGTCGCCGCGCGCCAGTAGCCGAGGTCGGCGGCGATGAGCATCCCGATGCTCCAGCGCGAGCCGAGACGGCCGGCGTAATAGAGACGGTACACGTGGTCGTAGAGGACGATCGCGGGGTCGTTCACGTCGTCGGCGTCGAACGAAATCGTCATGGTGCGCGCCGCGTAGAGGTGCGTCTGCGCGCGCGCGCCGCCGAGGCAGCTCGAGTCGGCGCCGCAGACACCACCGGCCATCGGTGTCGCCACGGCGCTCCCCGCATCGAGCATCAGGAGCACGAGCTCGGCCGTTCTCGCCCCCACGTCGCCGGTGGGATCGGCCACGTGGCGCACCACCAGGCGCGAGGGATCCTGCGGCACGGGCGCGGGGGAGCTCACGTCACCGGTCAGATCGACGTGGATGTTCGTCGGCGCGCCGAGCGAGAGCACGTCCGCCGAGCTGCTGGTGGCGACGAAGATCGATCGCGCGCCCGCGTGCACGCGCGTGCCGAAGAGCGACCAGGTGCCCGCGACGGTGTCGAACACGAGCGCAGGGCTCTCGAAGGCATCGCCCGCCGGCGGTGCGAGGAGGGGCTGCGTCCCGGTGGACGGTGCGCGCACGTGGTACGCACCGTCGCTCTCGCGCGTCGCGACGAAGATGGCCGTCGCCGATCCGCTCATGGTCGCTGCGGTGAACGCGAGGACCGTGCTCGTCGCGTTGCTGGCGAGGCTGGGGTCCGAGGCCGTCGAGAGGATCGCAGCGCCGGTGTGATCGATGATGGTGATCGCGCCCATCCGCGTGAGCGCCGCGGGCTGATCGCAGCCGGTCGACGAGACGCGAAGCGATCCAATGCGCGCGGGCAGCCCCGTCGTCGACGAGCCCGGGTTGCTGGCGCGCCCGAAGAACGCGGCATGAACCGGCGCGCTCGGCAGCGTGACCATCGCCGTCAAGCTCGTCCCCGGACCCGTCGCGGTGACCAAGCCGGTCGGATCCACGGTGAGCGTGTAGTCATGCAGGAGCTCATCGCCGGGCGCGGTCGCGGCTCCCGCCACTTGCTCACCGAGCAGAAGCAGCACTTGTCCGCGCGCGGCGCTCACCACGATCGAAGCGAGCGGCACCACGTGCGCGCTCGGTCCGCCCGAGACCAGCCCGATCGCGACGGCATCGACGTCGGCGGTGTGGCTCGGGACTCCGAGGCTCGCCGTGATCGAGAGGATCGACGCGCGCGGATCGAGGTCCGACGCGAGGATCGCACCGCTGTCGCCACCGTGATCGCTCTCGGGCACGAAGGCGCCGTCGCTCGCGCGCACCGGACCGACATCGCCGAACGTGGTGAACGCGCTCAGCGTGTCGCAGGACCCGGTCGAGCACACGAAGTGGAGGTCGATCGCGACACCGGGGATCGTGCAGCAGCCCGCTCGGCTCGAGCCGACGCAGCAGGAGGCCGCCTGCTGGCACGAGGTGTCGCTGCAGTCGACGCCGCCGCTGTGGTTCTCGTCCCTGCCGTCGAGGCAGGCGGCCGCGTAGGCGCCCGGGTCCGTGCGATCGGCCTCCGCGCCGCCGTCGAGCTGCGGTGCGATTGGGCCGACGTCCACGCTCGCTCCGGCGTCCTGAAACGAGGTGATGCCGCCGTCCGCCCTGTGGCTGTCCACGCCGGACGAGGAGGGCGAGGCGCACGCGAGCGCGAACGACACCGAGAGCGCCGTGGCGAGAAGCGCGCATCCGCCGATCCGTCGCGCATCGGTGTCGGTGGCAGCCGCAGGCACAGCGTTCATAGCGGCACTCCCTGTGTGGCGAGGCCGGGCTGGGTCACCGTGCCATCGGTCGCAGTGTAGTAGAGCGTGAGGGTACCCGTCGCGTCGACCGTGACGTCCGGGTCCATCACCGAGACGGCGTCGAAGCCTGCGCCGCTGCCTGCGAGCACCGCGTCGGGATACGCGAGCTCGAAGTGCGCGAAGTCGGGCGAGCGCAGCATCCCGATCGACCAGCGCGCGCCGCGGCGTCCCGCGAAGAACACGCGGATCACGCCTGCGTACACGACGATCTCCGGCGAGGCGATCTCGTCCTGATCGAAGACCGGCAAGGCAGCGCCGGGGTTGGCGTAGATCGCCTGGTCGGGCGAGAGAGGGCTCGCCGTGGTGTAGAACTGTGCGCTCGGCGTGGCGACGTTGCGCGTCTCGAGGTCGATCCCGAGCAGTGCGCTGCCGCCCACGAGCTCGGCGGCTCGCAGCTCCGAGTGGGTCGCATCGACGATGGCGCGAAAGACGATCCAGCGGTGCGTCATCAACCCGCCGTCGGCGCCCGGCGATGCGGTCTCGATGTACGCGGGTCCATCGACGCCCGCGACGCCGAGGGCGCTGGGCGGAACGAGCTGGCGCGGCGAGCTGCCGGTCACGCGCTGGACGACGCCGTTGTCGAAGTCGACGTAGCCGATGGAGCGAACGCCCGAGGCGTCGATGCCGGTGAAGAAGAGCCGACGGTTGTCGTCGATCGCGACGAGCTCCGGGTCCGCGAGCCCATGGGCCATGAAGGGATCCGGTCCCGGCGCGAGAATGCGATCACCGTCGACGCCGGTGCGACCGAGTGCTTGCAGGTGGCCCGTACCGTCCACGCCCGCGACGTAGATCGAGCCGTCCATCTCGTAGACCGCGAGCGAGCCCACGCGCGAGACGCTGCGGATCGCGTGGCCGACGGCGGGCAACGTCGCGAAGGCGCCGGTGCTGCTTCGGGTGGGGTCGAGCACGTCGCACGCGTTGCGGAGCGCCGACACCGAGCGCACCCACGCGTGGACGCCATCGATGCCCGGGTTGGTCGAGCGGCCGTACGCGACCACGTGCGCGCGGGTCGTGGGCTGGAAGGGTCGGCCGTTCTCGAGCGCCGTCCAGACCGTGGTGTGCGGCGGACGCGTGAACACGTCGAACGTGCCTGCGGGGCTCGTCACGATGCGCACCTCGATCTCGCCGCACCCAGCCGCGAGAAGCGCAGCGAGCGGGTGCGCCGGAAATGCGATGTCGCCTGCGACCGCGCGGATGCTCTGATCGGTCGCGGACACCACGACGCCCACGCTCGGCCGCACGTGTGCGAGAGGCATCCCGGCCAGATCGCCTTGGTCGGCGAGACCGACCGCGATCGCATCGAGGCTGCTCGCGCGCGCGGTGCTGACGCCGAGGGTGGCCTCGATCGCCAGAGCGCCGCTGCTCGTGTCGAGGCTCGCCGAGGAGACGAGACCGCCGTCGGAGCGATCGCTTCCTTGTGGCGCGATGCTGGTCCCGGTGCCGCACGCGCCGCCGTCGCTCCGCGCCGTGGTGAGGACGGGCAACGGTGATCCGAAGGCGCTCATCCCGCTCACGCAGTCGCTGAGGACGGCGCTCGTGCAGCCGCTCAGTCCGATGACCGGCGCGAGCGTGTTCGGCGCTTGGCAGCAGCGTGCTTCGGTGGAGCCGACGCAGCAGATGCGCCGTGTGCCGCAGCCGGTCGTGTCGGCGCAGTCGACGAGGCCGTTGTTGTCGTCGTCGCGGAAGTCCGCGCACGCGACGTCGGTGTTCTCACCGCGAACGCTGGGGCCCGCGTCCGGCACCGACGAGCCCGCTTCGGGGAACACGGCGCTGTCGGACACCATGAAGTGCCCAGTATCGGCGCCGCCGCCGCCAGCGTCGCTCGCGGAGCCCGGGCTCGCGGCGTTGGCGCAGCCCGCGACGATCGTGGTCGCGAGTACCGCGGCCCCCATCGCACACCTTCTCTGCGTCGTCTTGCTGGGCATCGGTGTTCGTTCAGCGCGGGCTCAGCGTGGCACAGACGCACGTCGCCCGACCCGATCGATCCACGGTCCGTGCCAAGACCGGGGGCCGTCCTTCAGCCATCCCTGGGCCAGATCTGTTCGAGCGGAACCAGGCCATAAGTAAGGCCGGATCCCGTGTCGACCCATCGCTCGATCAGGAGCCGGACGCGCGTCGGCTGGTCGCTCAGGCGCGTCGCAGTGATGCCGTGGAGCTGGCAGCCCCGCGCGCAGCTGCCGAACACCGTGCTGGTCTCGGTGAGCACCGGGTTGCCCGCGAAAGGAACGAACACGGGGAGCGATCCTGCGAGCGCGCCAGGCGGCGGAGTGCCCTCGAAGTAGAGCACGGCACTGCGGGCGGTGGTCGGATGGGCGGTGAGCCAGAGCCGGTAGGTCGGGGTGTGCACACCGGCGGCGACGTAGTCGAACACGACGCCTGCGATGTCGGTGATGCCGTCTGCGGCGAGCGGGCCGGGGTTGATCGCGACATCCACGCGCATCGCCGTGTTTCCGCCGCCGTCCATCCTCGCCACGTGCACGACGGGCGGGAACGTGTCGCACACGTAGAACACCAACCAGTCGGTCGAGCCGAGCAGAGGCAAGAGCAGCGGGTTACGGATCGACGGGCACGTCGTCGCGTCCTCGCCGACGATGTCGGTCTGGATCGGCACACCCAAGATGCGTGATCCGACGCCCGTCGTCAGCACGGTGGTGAACAGGTGTAGCTCCGACCCCGTGGCGCCCTCGCCGACCCACGCGATGCGGAACGAGTCGATGTTCGCCGCGTCGCGGCCCTGCGGATAGAGCGTGGGGTCGCGCATCACGCGCGGCGACTCGATGAGCGCGTGCCCCGTCGCGGCTGCGGGCGCCGTGCACGCGATCGCCGACCCGCGCGGCACCCACTGGCCGCAGTCATGCACCAGCACGAGATCCGCGCCGCTCGTCGCGAGCGTGTCCGCGCCACCGATCGAGAGCGGCAGGTGGCCGATCACATCCGTCGAGCGATCGACGGGCGAGCCGTCGAAGAGCAGCGTGAAGCGACGCTCCGTCGGCCTGCCCGAGAACGTCCCCTCGAAGAGCGCGGGGTCGCCGATCCCGCCGCGTCCCCAGCCCGTGGTCATGTCCGACGACGAGACGGACATCGTCACCGCGTCGAGCTCGGCGGCGTCGTGCCCGAGCGAGTCGAAGCGCCCGGGGTTCGCGCAGTCGAGCTGCGTGATCTGGATGTTGTCGAGCCCGACGTGGTTCCCGACGCCTTGGACGCCGAGGTGAAGGCCGTGGCAGCTGCTCGTGCCGAACACGTCGCGGTGGGTCACGCGGATCAGCGGCACGAGCGTCTCGCTCAGGGCTCCTTGGGACACGACGACCGTTCCGACGATCGCGGGAGCACCCTCGGCGACGCCGGGCGAGAGATTCACGACGACGCTGGTCTCGAGCACGCCGAGCGCGAGCGTGCTGGACGCACGGACGGTCCCGCCCTGCAAGATGTCGATCCGCAGGCCGCGCGTCGCGTCGGCCACGCCACGGATCGCGAGATCGTCGGTGAGCATGCCCATGAACATCGTCGATGGGCCGATGACCACTTCCATCCGGCCGTCACACGTGGCCCCCGTGCACGGCGACGCGCGCATCGTGAAGCGGATCTCGGTGCCGAGGTCCACGTGGAGGCACGCGTCGTTCACCATGCCGATCGGTGCGCTCGTTCCCATGTCGAGCAGCACGCCGGTGGCGGTGATCGCGCTCGCCATGCTCGCCGGTGCGACCCAGTTGCCGGCCGTCGTCCAGACCGCGCCCGACTTGTCGAAGCTCTCGACGTAGTGCATCGCGCCACCCGCCATGCAGCACGCGGTCGCGGCGGCGATGACGCAGTCGGGATCAGCGCAGTCGGTCAGCCCGTCGCAGTCGTCGTCGTGCCCGTCGTTGCACACGAGCTCTCTCATGTTCGGGCAGACGAACGCGTCCGTGCCCATGCCCGCGTCCGACCCCGCGTCGTTCACGTAGGCGTCGTCCTCGTGGGCATCGGTCCCGCCGTCGCGAGAGTTGGCGTCGAGGTGGCCGGGATCGGGCCTGTTGAAGATCGAGCAGCCGCCCAGCGAGAGCGAGAGCGCGAGCGAGAGCGAGAGCGAGAGCGAGAGCGGGCGCATCACAGGCCCCCGAATCGGCCCGAGGCCGCGAGGGTTACGCCGTCTGCTGTCGGTGCGATCACGAAGTGTCCGGCCGACTCGCCGCCGCCGGCATCGACGAAGCACGCCACGAGCGCCGTCACGCCGAGCGCCGCGGTGATGCCCCACGTCGCATCGGCCCGCAGGTTCGCGTCCAAGACTCCACTGTACTGAGCGAGCGACGGGGGCGTCGCGGCGTTGTAGGCGTCGAGCTGCGACTGCGCATCGATCGAGAGGGCGATCCCGATCCCGAGGCTGATGATCGCCGCGATGCCGAACACACCGCGCATCGCGAAGATGCCGCCGTCCCTCTGGCGCGCGAGGTGGGCCTCGAGCCGCATCGGGCTGCCGACGGCGAATGTCTCCTCGACCGTCACAGGCGTACGACCGGGGGCTTCGAGCCGGATCTCGTGAGGCCCTGGAGCGACACCGACGATCACGTCCGTTCCGTGCGTCGCCTCTGCACCGTCGACCAGAACGCGCGCATCGACGTCCGCGTGCACGCCGAGCGGCACCGTCACCGCGGCCACCACCAGGCGATGCACGGCGCCCGAGAGATCGATCACCATCGGTACCGTGCCCGCGATCACCTCGAAGCGGCGCTCGACCGGCTCCGCGCCCACGACCTCGAGCCGCAGCACGTGTGGTCCCGGCGGCACCTCGGTCGACGCGCCGGCGCGAATGGCAGCTCCGTCCAGCAACAGCGTGCCCTCGTCGGGCGCCAGCACCTGCAGCGACACCGGCAACGCCGTCAGCGTCACGGCGATGCTCTGGGTCTCGCCCGTCGCGGCGCTCGTGGTCGCTTCCGTCTCGCGGTGCCCGGGCGCCGTCAGATAGAGGTGATGATCGCCCGCGGGAACCGCGAGCTCGAAGGGCGTGTGCCCGCGCGAGGCGAGATCGCGGCGATCGATCCAGACGTCGGCGCCGCTCGGCGTGCTCGCGATCGAGAGCACCGCCACGTGCGGACGCGCGGCCTCGCGATGCGTGGTCCCGTCGGCGCGCTCGGCGTCGCTCAGCCCCGTCACCGCGAGGTACTCCGTCCAGTAGTTGAAGCACTCGTCCCAGCGCGTGAGCTGCTCGAGCACGATGGCCGTGTTGTAGAGGACGTTCCGACTACGCACGATGCGCAGGCTCGCGAAGTAGTCCGAGAGCGCCGCCTCCAGCTCGTGCTGACGTCGCTCGCCGCGCAGGTGCTCGGCGCGCTGGAAGTGCGCATTGCCGCTCGCGAAGAGCTCCGAAGCCTCGGCCACGTCGTCGGCGCGCACCACGCTGGGCGCCAGCGCCACCAGGGCGATCAGTGAAGTCAGCGCGACGATCCGCGCGAGGTTCGAAGCAAGCATCCCCAAAGTTCCCCTCAGATCTCCGTCTTGATGGAGCTGCTCGATCCGGTCTCGGCGGCGCGTCGTCGCGGGCGCAGCCGAACCAGGACCGGCGTTCCTTCCTCCGGTGTCACGTGCGTCGTCTCGTCGAAGAAGCCATCGCGATGGAACACCACGACCTGCTCACCACCGCGCGGTAGGTCCTGCATGCAGGGTGTGGTGCAGAGCACGGTCGAACCTTGTCGCACCTCGGCGCCGGCGGGCGTCGAGCCGAAGCTCACGGTCACGATCGCGGGCGGCTCGACGCCGTGCGGTGGCTCCACGATGCTCGTCGGTGGAGGGAGCACGGCGATGCTCGCCGGCGGAATGATCTCGGACGGAGCCGGAACGGTGTGGTGGGTGACCGCCGTCCCGCTCGCGCCCACTCCCGCGAACACCGCGATCCCGATCAGGATGATCGCCACGAACGCGACCCCACCGTAGACCGGCGCGCGGCTCGTCGGGATGAGCGAGTCCGAGCTCGTCATCGCCGTGTGAACGGCCTTCCGATCGCCGCGGCTGCCTGGCGGCACGGACGCCGGGACCGTGGTCGTCGAGGCCGGTACGTCGGGCACGGCGTCGTGCAGCGCCGCCGCCAGCTCGTCCATCGTCTGGTAGCGCTGGTCGCGCTCCTTCGCGAGCGCCTTGAGCACGACGCCGCCGAGCTTGTCGGGCAGGAACACGTTCGAGTTGCGCGCCTCCATCGGCACGGGCGGCTCGTTTCCGTGCTTCCACAAGAGCTCGAAGTAGTTCTTCCCGTCGAAGGGCGGAACGCCCGTGAGCATCTCGTAGAGCATCACGCCGAGCGCGTAGATGTCCACGCGCAGATCGATCTCGGTCTCGCCGCGCGCCTGCTCGGGCGACATGTAGAGCGGCGTGCCGACGAGCTGCCCGGTGCGCGTCATCCGCACGCCCTCGGCCTCGGCGCTCTTGACCTTCGAGATGCCGAAGTCGAGCACCTTCACGCGCTCGGCCCCGCCCTTGGTCGTGAGGAAAACGTTCTCGGGCTTCAGATCGCGGTGCACGATCCCGCGTGCGTGCGCTGCGCCGAGCGCGCCACAGATCTGCTGGGCGATCCGCGCCGTGTCGTGCGCCACGATCGGCCCGCGCCCGACGCGCGCCGCGAGGCTCTCGCCCCTGAGGAGCTCCATCACGATGAAGACGGATCCATCTTCGTACGTGTCGAAGTTCGTCACGTCGACGATGTTGTCGTGATCGATGCTGCTCGCGGCGATCGCTTCCTGCTTGAGTCGCTCGACCGCGTTGCTGTTCTTCGCGACGCTGGTGCTCAGCACCTTCACCGCGTACTGCTTGTTGAGGTGGACGTGGCGCGCCGCGTAGACGGCACCCATCCCGCCCTCGCCGATCTTGCCCTCGACGCGATAGACGTTGGAGAGGACGCGTCCGATCCAGGGATCCGGCTCGTCCTCGAGCGGGGAGGGCACGCGCGGCGTGTCGCGCACATCGGCCGGGCCGAACGCCGTGGTCGCGAACCCGGGATGCGACGCCGCCTTCGCGCCGACCTTGCCGGCGTCGGGCTCGTCCTCGGTGATTGCCCCCTGATTTTCGGCCATCCGCGCCCGATCTTACAAGCGCCTGGCCGCGCGGTCACGCGGGCGTTGGCCGTTCTCCCCGGGGCCCCGCTCCGGTACCGTTCCCCCATGATCGAATGGAACGAGACCCACCTGCAGATCCGCGAGATGTTCCAGCGCTTCGTGGAGGCCGAAGTCGCCCCGAAGATCGACGACATCGAGCTCGGCGACACGCCGCCCTACGAGGTGCTGCGAAAGATGTTCGCGACCTTCGGCGCGGGTGACATGGCCAAGGCCAAGTTCGACGCCGACCTCGAGAAGGAAAAGAAGCGCGCGGCGAGCGGCGAGCCTCCGCCCGAGAAGAAGAAGCGCGAGGGCTTCTCGCAAGAAGCAGCCGACGCCGCGGCCATGCGCGCGATCCCGACCATCGAGCTCTCGAAGTACTCGCCTGGCATGATCACCGCGCTCGGCGTCAGCGTCGGCCTCACGGCGGGGGCGATCCAGCGCAAGGGCACCATCGCGCAGAAAGAGCGCTTCGTTCCCGAGCTGCTCACCCTCCAGAAGATCGGTGCCTGGGCCATCACCGAGCCGAGCTCCGGCTCCGATGCGTTCGGCTCGATGAAGGCGACCGCGCGACGCGACGGCGATCACTACCTGCTCAACGGCCAGAAGACGTTCATCACCAACGGCCCCTACGCGGACACCATCGTGTTCATCTGTCGGCTCGACGACGGATCGACGGCGCCCGAGCAGCGCAAGGTCGTCTCGTTCATCCTCGACAAGGGCATGCCGGGCCTCGTGCAGAGCAAGCCGCTCCGCAAGATGGGCCTGCACGGCTCACCGACGGGCGAGCTCTTCCTCGAGAACGTGCGCGTCCCGAAGGATCGCCTGATCGGCGAGAGCGAAGACACGAGCGCGCGCGGCGACGCGAAAGAGACCTTCGGCAGCGAGCGCACGGGCGTGGTGGCGATGGCCCTCGGCATCGTCGAGCGCTGTCTCGCGCTTTGCACGCAGTACGCGGGCATGCGCGTGCAGTTCGGAAAGCCCATCGGCGAGTTCCAGCTCGTGCAGCTCAAGCTCGCGAAGATGGAGGTCGCGCGCATGAACATCCAGAACATGCTGTTCAAGCAGATCGAGCTCGCGGGCTGGGGCAAGGGCCTGAGCCTCGCCGAGGCGAGCGCGTGCAAGCTCTACTCGGCGCAGGCGGCGATGGACGTGTGCCTCGAAGCCGTGCAGCTCTTCGGCGGCAACGGCTACATGGCCGAGTACCGCGTCGAGCAGCTCTGCCGCGACTGCAAGGTGCTCCAGATCTACGGCGGCACCGACGAGATCCAGATCTCGCAGATCGCCCGAGCGTTGCTCCACGGCAACGCCGGGTAGCGATCTCGACCGGAGTCGTCCGCTTCGCAACCGCGACACCATTGTGTCGGCCCGGCGAGCCGGGCACTCCTGTCGAGATCTACTTCCGCGCGGGAGCCGCGGGCGCGGGCGCATCGTCGAGCAGCTTCGGCAGCGCACGCGAGGCCGCCGCACGTGCGGCCATCGCTTCGATCGCAGCGACGGGCAGCCCCGCGGGCATGCGCGGCATGCGGCGGCTCGACGACGACTTCGTCATCACCACCGAAGCGCAGAGCTTGTCGAGCAGCGAGAGGAGCCGCTGCTCCTCGGCCTCGCTGAGCCCCGAGAACACGTTGCGCGCTCCGGCATCGACCACCGGCGCGAGCGCCTCGGCGAGCGCCTTGCCCTTGGTCGTGAGCCGCACCAGCCGACGCCGCCGATCGCGCGCGTCCACCTTGATGCTCACGAGCTTCTCTTCGGCCATCCGCGCGACGAGCCGGCTCACGCCGGCCGCGTCGAGGCCCGCGTCGAGCGTCAGCTCCTGCTGAGACACGGCGCCCTCGATCGCGAGACGAATCAGCACCTGATATTGCGGCACCGACGCACCGAGCGGTGCGAGGCAGCGATTCAGCTCCCCGAACGTGACGCGCCGCAGGAACGTGAATCGCTTGGCGATCTCGTGGGCGATCGCGTTGCGTGGAACGGTGTGCTCCATGGTCTCCATCCCCTTTACTCGACTTCCCCTGCGAGCGTTACGTGCGTGATTTTTTACGCGGATCTTCCTCACGCTCCGAGGCCCCGCGGTTTGCGACGATTTCCACCGACATGCTAACCCTGACCCTCGCTTGCGCTCCATCCGAGCGTGCGCAGAGGCACCATGTCCTTCCTCGATCTCACACAAGAGTGTCTCGACGCGGCCGAGGGGAAGCTCCCCGAGCCGGTGATCGGCGCCGACGGGAAGAAGGCCAAGCCCCCGCTGCGCCTGCAGGTGTTCAAGAACACCTTCATCGAGCGCTGGTTCGCGCAGGCGCACCCGATCACGCCCGGCATCTGGTTCGGCCCCATCGCGGCCTACGGCATCTATCGCGGCGCGATCGATCACGGCCTCTACGTCATCCCCGCGTTCCTCGGCGGCGCGCTGATCACCACGTTCATCGAGTACTCGCTGCACCGCTTCGTCTTCCACTTCACGCCGAAGAACAAGGAACAGCGCCTGCAGGCGTTCTTGCTTCATGGGTACCACCACGAGTTCCCCAACGATCCGTATCGGCTCGTGCTGCCGCCGATCGGCATCTGGCCCGTGGCCGCGCTCTTCGCGCTCGTCTGGTGGTTCGCGTTCGGCGCCTACTTCTGGCCGGTCTACGCGGGCACTGCCGCGGGCTACGTCGCGTACGACTGGGCGCACTACTACACGCACCACTTCAACCCGAAGGGCGGCCCGGGGAAGTGGATCAAGCGCTACCACATGCTCCATCACCACGACTCGCCCGGGCATCGCTACGGCATCACGTCGCCGCTCTGGGATGGCGTGTTCGGCACGTTCCTCGGTCTGAAGTCGATGGCGCGTCAGGGCGGTCGTCACGCACCGCCCGCCGGCGTCGCCGCTGACGAGGGCTGATTTTCTCGGGGCCGATACGCGGCCCCGCCCCGCGCGGCGGAGCCGGCTCGGGGCCCCACTCCTCGTTGCGCATCGCTTCGCTCGCGGGGCACGCGAACGGTTCCGCGCACCGGCCGACTCATGCCCGCGACCCGATCGGCCCGCACGAAAGGTTGTGACCTGCCATGGCGTTCGTTCCCCCGCTCGGCATGGGCCCCGAAGAGGTCCGCGCGGAGCTCGATCGCATCCGGCATCCGCTGCGCATCGCCGTGCGGCGCTCGAAGAACGCGTTCAACGTGGGCGCGATCATCCGCACGGCGCACTCGTTCCTGGTGAAGGAGATCGTGCTCGTGGGCATCGAGCCCTTCTACGAGCGCGCCGCGATGGGCATGCACCGCTTCGAGCACGTGCGTGAGCTCCCCGACGAGGCGGCGTTCGTCGCCTATGCGCGCGCGGAAGGATTTCCCATCATCGCCATCGAGAAGGACGCCGCGCGCGTGGTCCCGCTCTGGGAGTCGCGCATGCCCGACGACGCATGCCTGGTGATCGGAAACGAAGAGGAGGGCGTGGGCCAAGAGATCCTGGCGGCGGCCGACGAGGTCGTGGCGATCCCGATGTTCGGCGTGAACCACAGCTACCCGATGACGGTCGCCGCGGGCATCGCGCTGACGGAGTGGGCGCGCCGCCGCTATGCGGGCGCAGGGCGCACGATCGTCACTCCGAAGAATCGGCCTTGATCTCGGGCGACTCGCCGATCATATTCGCCCGCCCTGCGCCGCCCTCGGACGCCGGGACGCTTTGGTTCCTGTTTCTCACGGTGGCCGTAGCTCAGTTTGGTAGAGCACTGGATTGTGGCTCCGGTTGTCGCGGGTTCGAGCCCCGTCGGTCACCCACCTGGTTCCTGTTCCGTTCCGTTCCTGTTTCTGCCCGTGTCCCCGCATGCGCCCGTAGCTCAGCTGGATAGAGCTTCGGACTTCGGATCCGACGGTCGGGAGTTCGAATCTCTCCGGGCGCGCTCTGAGTCGATCGAGAAAAACGAAGATGAACGTCCGGGCCGCGCCCCGGCACTTTTGCGAATCCTCGGGCCATTAGCTCAATTGGTAGAGCAGCGGACTCTTAATCCGTTGGCTGACAGTTCAAGTCTGTCATGGCCCATCTGAAATCCAGGCCGATCCGCACGCGGTGACGCCAGCAGGCGAAGCGCCGGG
>JAYVCF010000272.1:0-9407 GCA_043750095.1 Deltaproteobacteria bacterium | reverse complement strand
GCTCGGGATCGCGTCGCGAACCAGCGGATCCCGGTGGCCATCTACAGACGAGCGTCGAGGGCACTGCTGTTCGTGCCCGAAGGGCGAAGCAGAGGGGCACCCGCCCCGCGACGCGGCTGTTCGAGCAACCGCTCATCTTCCCTGTGGCGAGGTACGAGCTAGAAGCGCGCCATGTCGTTGGTGACGTCGTAGCCGCTCGTCGCACCCGAGGGATGCACGGGTGTGACGTCGCAGGTGGTGAGCCCGCTCGCGTCGAGGTGCGTCGTGACGTCCACCACGCGCCACATCGCGCCGATGCCCATGCGGCCGCTCACGCCCATGAAAGCCGGGACCGTGTCGGGCGCGACGCCGTAGCTCGCGACGCGACGTCCGCCGCAGTACACGTTGACGACGGGACGCGCGATCAAACCCGTGAAGTTCTGGACCATCACGCGGAACGCGTCGCCCTCGTTCGGGTTGTCCACGTTGATGTTCTCCGGAACGCCCGTGCCCTCCGAGAGATTGTTGTCGATGTCGAGGCGCGGGTTCGCGCAGTGGCCGAGCAGTCTCCATTGCGCACCCTGCGGCGAGCCCGAGCAGGCGGCGATGGGGCTGTTCGCGTAGCCCCAGTTCGCGCGCGGATACATGCCGCCCGCGCGCAGCGTGCCGCGGATGGACGCCTCGCAGTCGTGCCAGCCGCAGCTCTGCGTGGCCGGGCCGAACGCGTCCACCATGTCGACGTACCAGTTCCCGCTGTAGCCCGGCCGCGAGATGAAAAGGTCGAGGTCCTGAGTCTGGCTCTCGGGGTAACACATCTCGACGCGCAGCCCGGGGCCCGCGATGTGGACGATCCAGTGGCAGACGAAGTGCGTGCCGTCGGCGAGCGTCACGTCCATCGTGACCGTGTAGTCACCGGAGAGGGTGGGGTTGAAGGTCGCGTTCTCCATGTTCGGTGTCGTCACCGTGAAGCTCGGACGCGGCAGGATCGTGTCGCAGGGTCCACCGACCACCGACCACGACCAAGCCGTGGCGGCGCCGCTGAAGAAGTCGCCGCCATGCAGGCCATAGGGCGCGAAGGGCTGGCCCACCGCGACGCGTGGGTCGCCGGGACCGGGACACATGCCATTCGGAACGCAGCCGGCGATCTCGTCCGTGCAGCCGTTGCAGTCGTTGTCGAGGCCGTCGCAGGCTTCCGTCGTGGGAGCGATGCCGCCGGTGCATGCGCCCCAGCTGCCGAACTCGCTGCCGGTGCACTGCTGCATCCCGTCGATGCACGCGCCGATGTGCCGACGCCCGGGCGGCCCGCGGAAGCACGGCTGCACCGCGCCGGGTGTGCATCCGCAGTTCTCGTCCACGTCGCCGTCGCAGTCGTCGTCGAGCTGATTGCAGAGGCCGTGTGCGCTCTCGTTCAGCGCGGCGAGGCAGCCGGTGGGAACCTGCGCGGAGGCCGGACAGAGGTCGGCGACCACGTTGCCCGAGTCGATGTCGAACATGCTTCCGTCGGCGAGCGGAGGCGGTCCGCCATCGGTTCCCGGCGCGACGCCCGTGTCGTCGCCGCCGCTCGGATCGACATAGGCGTCGACGCCGCTCGCGGAGCCGTCGGTCCCCGTCCTGCCGGAGTCGTGCCCGGGGCCGCCGTGGGGCCCCGTCGCGCACGAACAACCGGCGCCGACGCCGACGAGCAGGGTGGCCGCGAGAACGACGATCTCGACTGGAGGCGTCCGCCAGCGGACGCGACACAATGGTGTCGGCACGGCTGCGCCGGGCACTTCGGCCGAGATGCACGCGCGCATGACGCCTCCGGTGGCGAGCCGAAAAATCAGGCTCGCCGATCGGAGACGCTACCACGAAGCGCGGACGCTCTTCTCAGAACGGGTTGTCGGGCGGCGCTTCGGTCGCAGGCGGCGGCGCGGTCTCGTGATGTACGGGTGGCGGCGCGGTCGTCGTGGGCGGCGGCGCGGTCTCGTGATGCACCGGCGGCGGCGTGGTCTCGGTCGTCGTCGCGGGCGGTGTGGTCTCCGTCGTCGTCGTCGGCGGCGGGCGGCGCACGGTCGTCGTGGTCGGCGGCGGACGACGCACGCTCGTGGTCGGCGGCGGCGCAGCGGGGCGCGGCGCGAGCGTGATCGCGAGATCGGCGCTCATCGAGTCTGCGCCCTGCGTGAACGCCGAGGCCTCGACGCGCTGGGTACCATCGAGGTAGCCCGCGAGCGTCGCCGTGGCGATGATGGGTGCCGTGGGCCGCGCGACCGTCGCATCACCAGGCGAAGTCACCGTGCGGCCACCGACACGCACGCGCGCGCCAGGCGGCGTGGTCGTCACGTGGATCACGTAGGGAAGTGCGGTGAGCGCGATGCGCACCGGGCGCGCGCCTGCCGCCGAGTGAATCGTCTGCGTGGCGCTGCGATAGCCAGCGAGGCGCGCCTCGACCGTGTGATCACCCTCGCCGAGCGTGAGGGTCTGCGGTGCGGCGCCGCGCTCCTCGCCATCCACCACGATCGTGGCAGCGGCGGGAGTGCTGTCGACGCGAACGTCGTGCGTGACGGCGGGCGGCGGCGGGACGATCGCGACCTCGGGCGTTCCGTCGTCGGTCACCACCTCGGGCGTTCCGTCGTCGGCCACCACGTCGGGCGTGCCGTCATCGCTGGGAATCGTGTCGTCGACGGGCACCGCCTCGGTCGTCGGAGGTGGCGCTTCGACGACGGTCGTGGGCGGCGGCGGCGGAAGCTCGCTATCGTTCGGCGTCTCGCCGCGACCAAAGAGGTACCAACCTCCGAGCGCGACCGCGACGATCACGCCCGCGAAGATCGGCATCATGTTGGAGCCCGCCTGCGCGGGAGCCAGCGGTTGCGCCGCGGCGACCGGCCTGGCCTCGCCCTTCTTGTCGGCGGACGAACCCGCGGCAGCCGATCCGGTCTTCTTCGCAGGCGCGGCCGCGGCAGCAGCGGCTGTGGGCTTCTTTTCGTCCTTCGCCTTGTCGGACGCCGGACGCTCGCTGGTCGACTTCTTCTTGGGCGTGCCGGACTCGGCGGCCGAGGCCGCGGCCTTCGCCTTTTCCTTTTCCTTCGCGGCAGCGGCTGCGGCCTTCTCTTCGGCCTCCGCCTTCTCGCGCTCCTGGCGCTCCTTCTCCGCGCGCGCCTTCTTGTCTTCGTCCTCGCGGGCGCGCTTGGCTTGCTCGTCCCGCTCGCGATCGATCTCGTCGGTGCGCTGGCGCGCCTCTTCGGCCTTCTTGTCCGCCTCCCCCGTGGTGGCTTCGTCGACGCCACCCGAGCTCAGCGCGGAGGCGAGGAACTCGCTCGCGTGACGCACCTGCGTGCGGTCTTCCGGCTTCGGCATCTCGTTCTGCGGCGTGGTGGACGGAAAGAATTGCATGGTCGCCTTTTGCGACCGCACGGGGCGCTTGCCTTCGCCGCTCGCCGTCGTGCTCGGCGATGTGCCGGCCGCCGCGGGCTCGGGGGCATCGTGACCGCCGCCGCCTGCCTCGAATTGGCCCGGCGCTTCGCCGCGACCCGCGACGATCTGATCGACGAGCCCCTTGGACTCGGGATCCATCTTGATGAACTTGATGCCCATGCCGGCCGGGTCGTCATCGCTCGACCCCTCGAGCTCGCGCTTCCACACGACGCGCCCGACGCCCTGGATGAGCTTCGACTCGTCCTTCAGCTGGAATTCGAACTTCAAGAGCGTCCCGATCGACATCGGCGGGCTGTTCTTGTTGCTCTTGATGAAGATGCCGCCCTTGCTGATGTCCTTCGAGTACTGCTCGATGAACTCGTCCACGGTCGCGCTCTTGAAGCGGACCTTGAGAGAGATCGGAGCGCGCTTGTCCTTGCGCGTATCGGTCATCGTCGCCTACCTCGGAAAAAGGAGCCTCGAAAACGGGGCCTAGCCGCGCGGAACACCGCGCTGCGGCAGGCGAATCCTACTTCCGACGGAGGAAAGAAGTCCATCCTTTGACCGCGGTGGTCGGAGGCCGTCCGCCCAGCCTGTCCAGGGTCGGCCCGAAGCGCGCCTCGAGGTCTGGACGGACGTCCAGCAGGGGCGCGAGCGCGAAGGCGCGTTCCCCGAGGTGCGGGTGCGGTAGCGAGAGCGAATCACTGGAGACGACGCGCGGGACGCCGTCGCCCTCGTCGGCCCAGAGCAGATCGAGATCGATCGTGCGCGGGCCCCAGCGGACATCGCGGATCCGGCCGAGCGTCCGCTCGATCGCGAGGCAGCGCGCGAGAACCGCATCGGGCGTGAGCGTCGTTCGAACGAGCAGCGCGGCGTTCAAGTAGTGCGGCTGCGGCGGCCCGACCGGCGCGGTCTCGTAGAGCGGCGAGCTCGCGATCACGTCGAGCGCGGCGTCGGCCTCGATCGCGTCGCGCGCCCGCGTCAGGAACGAGGCTCGGTCGCCTTGGTTTCCGCCGAGCGCGATCACGACCTCCATCGGCGGCAGCATACGCCGCGCGCTTGTATGCTGGTCGACCCCATGGCGTCCGAGAGTCCCGAGACGATCCCGAAGCACGAAGGAGTTCCGATCCTTCGCGTCGGTCAGCTCGTGCTGATGGTGCGCGATCTCCTCGAGCAGGCCATCCCGGACGTCTGGGTCGAGGGCGAGGTGATCGAGTCGCGACGCGCGTCGTCGGGGCACCACTACTTCACGCTGGCCGACGGCGCGTCGGAGGCGGCGCGCCGCGCGAGAACGCCCGACGCGCAGCTCAAGTGCATCGTGTTCCTCTCCGATCAGGCGCAGCTCCAGGCGTCGATCGAGATGGGCGCGCGGCTTCGCGTCCGCGGGCGCGCGGGCGTCTTTGCTCAACAGTCGTCGCTGCAGCTCGTCGTGTCGCAGGCGGTGGTCGCGGGCGTGGGCGACCGCGCAGAAAAGCTCGCGCAGCTCCGCGCGAAGCTTCGGAACGAAGGCCTCTTCGATCCCGCGCGCAAGCGGAAGCTGCCCAGGTTTCCGCGCGTCGTCGGGCTCGTCACCAGCAAGAAGGGCGCGGCCCTGCACGATGTGATCAGCGTCGCGCGCCGGCGCTTCCCGGTGCGCATCGTGGTCGCACACTGCACGGTCCAGGGTCCCGACGCGGCGCGATCGATCGTGGCGGGGCTGGAGGCGCTCAGCCGACTTCCCGGCATCGACGTGGTGATTCTCGCGCGCGGCGGTGGTGCGAGCGAAGACCTCTCGGCGTTCGACGACGAGCGCGTGGTGCGCGCCGTGGCTTCGTTTCCGGTTCCCGTGGTCAGCGGCGTCGGACACGAGGTGGACGTGACGCTCACCGATCTCGTGGCCGACCTTCGCGCCGCGACGCCCTCGAACGCCGCCGAGCTCGTCGTTCCCGATCGCGAGACGCTGCGCGGCGAGCTCAGGTTGTTGCTGCGCCGCCTCCAAGCGCGCTTCGAGGGACGCATCCAGAGCGCGCGCCTGAGGCTCGAGCGACAGAGCGCACGCCTCGCGAGCCGCCGTGGCTCGCTGCGCGCGAGGCGCGAGGGGCTGCGCGCCATCGAACGAACGCTCGAGCGCGGCATGCGTCGCCGCATCGACGCGGATCGGCGGCGGGTCGGCTCGCTCGCGGAGCGGCTCGCCAAGTCGGACCCTCGGCGCGCGATGGCCCGGGCGCGTGGTGAGCTCGCACGCTTGTCGCCTCGGCTCGCAGCGGGCGCGACCGCCCGGCTGACGAAGCTCCGCGCGGAGCGGCTCGACGCGGCGGATCGGATCGAGCGTGCGGCGCGCCAGCGCATCGCGGGGGGGCGGCACGAACTCGCGGTGCTGGTGGGAAGGCTCGATGCGCTCTCCCCGCTCGCCGTGCTCTCGCGCGGCTACGCCATCGCGATCGACCCGCGCGGCCGGGCGATTCTCCGCGCAGGCGACGTCGCCGTCGGCGAGGTGATCGAGGTTCGCGTCGAGCGCGGAACGCTCGCGGCGCGTGTCGAGCGCGCGGACGACGAGCCGACGTGAGCGCTCGCGTGCGACTCGGCGTGATCGGCCGCCCCATCACTCACTCGCTCTCGCCGCTCATGCAGCGGGCCGCGCTCGACGCGCTCGGCCGCAGCGACGTCTCGTACGAAGCGATCGACGTGGGGCCGGACGATCTCGGCGCCGAGCTCGCGCGCCTCGCGAACGAGGGCTTCGTCGGCCTCAACGTCACGCTCCCGCACAAGACCAGGGTGATCGCGTGTCTCGCTTCGATGGACGACGCTGCACGCGCGCTCGGTGCCGTGAACACGCTCGCGCTCGAGCGCGGCCGCTGGGTCGGCAGCAACACCGACGCGCTCGGCCTCTCTCGCTCGCTCGCCGAGAACGACGTGACGATCGCGGGCGCGCGCGTTGTGGTGCTCGGCGCAGGCGGCGCCGCGCGAGCGAGCGTCGTCGCGCTCGCCGAGGCGCACGAGGTCGTGGTCGTCGCGCGTCGGCTCGACGCGGCAGAGGACGTCGCGAAGCTGCACGGGCGTGGGCGCGCCACCACGTTCGCCGATCTCGCTCGTGCGCTCTCGGGCGCCGATCTGATCGTCCAGGCCTCGAGCGGGACGCTCGGGCCCGGCGCCGAAGATTTCGCGGCGGCGATCCCCTTGGAGCTCGCGCCGAGTGCGGCGGTCGTCGATCTCGTCTATCGCCCCCGCGTGACCGCGTTGCTCGTGCGCGCTCGCGCCCTCGGCCTGCGCACCGTCGATGGTGTCGGCATGCTCGTGTACCAAGGCGCCGCGAGCCTCGCGCGCTGGATCGGCGCCGACCCGCCGATCGAGGTGATGCGCGAGGCCGTGCTCCGCGCGCTCGACTGACGCACGAAGCCGTTCGCCTTCAGCCGTGCTGGGCGATGTCCTTGAGCAGCTGTTGCGCGAGCATGTTGCTCGGGTCGAGCGATCGAACGACCTCGAGCTCGCGCTTCGCGTTGAGCCCCAGGCCTGCCGCGTGGAAGACGCGGCCGAGGACGAGTCGGCTCGCGGCGTCGTTGGGCATGAGCTCGACTGCCCGCTGCGCGAACCTGCGTGCTTCGTGGAGATCTCCCTTGGCCTCGAGCAGCGCCGCAGCCGCGCGTCGGAGCGCGTTCGTGTCGTTCGGACGACCGTCCACCACCTTCGCCCAGCTGAGCGCGGCGGCGCCCCACTTCTGGTGCTTCTCTTCGTAGGCCGCCTGCGTCTCGTACTGACCTGCGAGCGAGACCGCGAGCTCCTTCTGGAGCCGCTCGTGCCCCTCGGCGATCTCGCGTCGCTCGGGCGCCAGCGCGAGCGCGAGGCGGAACGCGCGGACGGCGCTGGCGAGATCGCGCTGCTCCTCGGCATGGTGCGCGTCCGCGAGCAGCCGCGTGACCCGATCGAGGCCGCCCGTGTGCGTCGCGGTGGCCTTCAGCGACGTGGTCAGATCACGCACCATGTCTTGCTTGGTGCGCTCGACGGGCGGCGCGGGCTCCTGTCCTGCGCTCGATCCGCCGGTCGCCGACGACGTCGTCGTGCGCACGCCCCCGAGCCGCTTCTGCAAGAGCTCGCGCGCGATGCGCTTGCCCTCCTCCGTCGGAGTCGAGCGCGAAGGAAGCGGCGGAGGCGGCGGCGTCGGAAGCCGAGGCTCGGTCGGCGGCGGCGGCGGCGCGGGTGCGCGCAGCTCCTCGGGGATCTCCTTCTCCCCGGAGAGCGCCTCCTCGACCTCGCGCGTCTCGCCGATCGACGCGAGGTACGCGTCGTACTCGTCGCGCGCCTTCTTCTTGCCGAGCGCCTCGTAGGCCTCGGTGAGGCGCTTGAAGATCGCCTCCATCTTCGAGCGATACGTGCCGACGCTCTTTCGGAACGACGTGTCGGGATGGAAGACCTTCGAGAGCTCGAAGTACGCGCTCCGCACCTCCGCCTTGGTGGCCTTGCGCGTGATGCCGAGCACGTCGTAGTGATCGAGCAGATCGATGGCGAAGTAGAGGTCGTCGATGCGCTTGCGTCGCTCGAGCGAGATTTCGATCCCGTCGTTCGGCATCGTCTTCGTCGGAGCGGCGGGCTTCGATGCGACGTTCGTGTCGGCGGGTGGGGCGGGGCTCGCCCCGAGGTCCGCGGGAGCCGCCTCGGCCGGTGCCCCGGACGCGTCCATCTGGAGAGCACGCGCCGGTGCGACGATGCGGATGGCCACGCGCTGCGCCGAGGCGTCGGTCGGCGGCCGGCTCGAGTGGACCTCGGAGACGTTCGAGGGGGGAAGCTGACTCGGACGTCCAGGTGTCGGCCTCGGCGGGCCGATGCTCTTCTGCGACATTCGCGGCAGGTGCGCGGCGCCGTCGGCCCACTCCACTGCGCCCAGCAGGATCAGCTTGTCGACGATGCGAACGACCTCGCCGAGCTCGAGCGAAGTGAGATCCGCGATATCGGAGAGGCTCGCGCTCGCGTCGATGCGCGAGAGCACGAAGCCCTCGGTGGGCCCGAGCGGCAACGTGTGGATCGCGACTCCGGCGATGACGCGCGGAATCTTGGGCTGGTGACCTTCCAAGTGCCTCGACCCGCCGACGTGGGGCAAGAACCTACCACGGCAGCGTCGAGCGCCGGAACAATCGCGCCTCTGCTACCTTCCGCGCGCATGCCGCGTCATTTTCTAACGCTGCTCGATCTATCCACGGCAGAGCTCGCCTCGGTCATCGCGCGCGCGCGGGTGCTGAAGCGCCTCCGTGGCACGCCTGAACATCCCAAGCCGCTCGCGGGCAAGAGCGTGGCGATCATCCTCGAGAAGTCGTCGACGCGGACGCGCGTGAGCTTCGAGGTCGGTATCCACGAGCTCGGCGCGCTGCCCATCACGCTGATCGCGCGGGACACGCAGCTCGGCCGCGGCGAGCCGCTGGAAGACACAGCGCGCATGCTCAACGGCTACGTCCACGCGGCCGTGTACCGCACGTTCGGACACGAGCGCGTGGAGTCGCTCGCGCGCGCGGCGAGCATCCCCATCGTCAACGGGCTCAGCGACACCTACCACCCCTGTCAGCTGCTCGCGGATCTCCAAGCGATGGACGAAGCGTTCGGCGCGCTGGAAGGCCTGCGTGTCGCATGGATCGGCGACGGGAACAACATGGCGCACTCGTGGATCAACGCCGCGGCGCGCACGGGGATCGAGGTCACGCTCGCCTGTCCGCCGGCCTACGCACCCAGCGCGAAGGTGCTCGATCACGCTCGCAGTCTCGGCGCGAAGGTGCGCTTGGTGACGAGCCCCGAGGAGGCCGCGAACGGCGCGCACGTGGTCACGACCGATGTGTGGGCGTCGATGGGCCAAGAGGAAGAGGCGCGCGATCGACTGCGCGCGTTCGAGGGCTTCATCGTGGACGACCACCTCATGGCGCTCGCCGACCCGAAGGCGATCTTCTTGCATTGCCTGCCGGCGCACCGAGGAGAAGAGGTGTCGGCGAGCGTGATCGACGGCACGCAGTCGCACGTGTGGAACGAAGCGGAGAACCGGCTCCACGCGCAGAAATCGTTGCTGCTGTGGTGTTTGGGGA
>JAYVCF010000271.1:0-15623 GCA_043750095.1 Deltaproteobacteria bacterium | reverse complement strand
CATCGCGCGTCTCTGCGACGACGGCGTCTACAACTCGCCCACGATCCCCGAAGGCAAGGCCGTGCTGCTCTCGACGGGCGATCAGAACTTCGACATCGCGGTCACGGAGGACCTCACGCTCACGTTCCTCGGCGAGCGCGATCAAGACTATCCGTTCCGCGTCTACGAGTGCCTCGCGCTCCGGATCAAGCGCTCGACGGCGATCTGCACGATCGAGTAGCGCCGCTTCCTGCGCCTCTGGATCAGCGCGGGATCGTGACGAGCTCGACCTCGCGCGGCGCGCTCGGCGAGGCGCCGGTCGCGGCGTGCTGACCGCCGATCACGACGACGTGGCAGGCATCGATGGCGATCGTGCGGTGATCGAGCCGTGCGACGGCGAGATCGAGGGGCCAGCGGGTCCAGTGTCCGTCGCTGCCGCGCACCTCGATGCTCGCGGTCGCCGCCGCGCCGCCGCCGGGCGCGACCTCGCTGTCGCTCCAGCCGCCGATCGCGACCAGCCGCCCGTCGCCGAGCGAGGTGAGCGTGTGGGCCATGCGGCGGATGCTCATCGGCGCCACGGGCGTGAAGCGATCGGTCGAGGGATCGAACTCGTCCACGTCGCTCAGCGTTCCATCGAGCGCGCTCGCACCGCCCGCGACGATCACGTGACCGTTCGGCAGGAGCACCGCCGCCACGGCCTTGGCGGCATGCGCGCGATCGCTGTGCGTCGGGTCGATCACGTCTCCTCCGACGGTCCAACGAATGCCCGTGGCGAGCTCACCCATGCCCGAGTCGCCGCCCACGAGCAGCACCGCCCCGCGCGAGTCGAGCCAGACCGCATCGTGGAAGCCGCGCGGCGGAAAGAGGCTGGAGCGCGAGGTGTGGATCGTATCGGTGACCGGGTCGTAGACCTCGAGCGTGTTCTGGAACTGGAGCCCGCGCGCTTGGAGCCCGCCTGCGACGAGCACGCGACCGTCGTCGAGGAGCGTGGCGGTGTGGGCCTCGCGACCATGGGCCAGTCCGACGCTCGAGGGCACGAACGTTCCGCTCGCCTCGTCGTAGCGCTCGATCGCGCCGACCGAGCCCGTGGCGTTGTCGAAGCCGCCGATCACGAGCACGCCGCTCGCGACCCGCGTCGCCGTCGCGAAGTTGCGTCCGACGAGCAGCGGGCCCGTCGGCGAGAGCGATCGCGCGACCGGGTCGTAGAGCTCGGCGGTCCCGGTCATCCCGAGCGCGAAGTCGAAGCCGCCCGCGATCAGCACGCGCCCGTCGGAGAGGCGCGCCACCGCGGGTGAGTAGCGCCCGCGCGCGAGCATCGCGACCGTCTGCACGTAGGGGCTCGTCACGCCGCCGCAGGGATCGATCCAGGCATCGGGAAGCGCCCACGCATCGCTCCCGGCGTCGTCGACGTTCGCATCGGATGGCGGCGCGGGCGTGCCACACGCCACGAGCAGGGCGGCGCAGAAGATCCCGAAGCGATGCACGCTCGTTCCCAATCGCAGGTAGCATCGCACGTCGCGATGCCCGGCTGTCGTCACGAGTTCCTCGCCGAGGCCGGCCACGAATCGGCCTTCACCATCGATGCTTCCGCGATCGTGTTCGGGCGCGGCGCGATCGCCGAGCTGGGCGAGCACGTACGCCTCTTGGGCCTCACGCGCGTCGGGCTCTTCACCGATCCACGCGTCGCTCGCCTTCCGTTCTTCGAGGCGGGGCGCCGCGCGCTCGCCGACGCCGGAATCGATCACGCCGTGTACGAGAGCGTTCACGTCGAGCCTACGGACGCGTCGTTCCTCGACGCCGCGCGCTTCGCGAAGGAGGGCCGCTTCGACGGGTACGTCTCCATCGGCGGAGGCTCCGTGATCGACACCGGTAAGGCCGCCGCGCTCTACGCGCGCTATCCCGACGACTTCCTCGCGTACGTGAACGCGCCCATCGGCCTCGGAAAGCCGATCCCCGGCGCGCTTCCGCCGCACGTCGCTTGCCCGACCACCAGCGGCACGGGCGCCGAGTGCACGGGCATCGCCGTCTTCGATCTGCTGAGCGCGAAGGCCAAGACCGGCATCGCGTCGCGACGGCTGCGGCCCACGCTGGCGATCGTCGACCCCGATGCGACCCGAACGCTGCCGGCCGAGGTCGTCGCCGCGAGCGGCTTCGACGTGCTCTGCCATGCCATCGAGTCGTACACGGCGCGCCCCTTCGTGGCTCGCCTGCGCTCGAGCCCGGTGACGGCGCGTCCGATGAGTCAGGGGCGCAACCCGTGGAGCGACCTCGGCAGCCTCGAGGCGTTGCGCCTGGCTGGCCGCTCGCTCGTACGTGGATGGCAGGACGCGAGCGATGACGAGGCGCGCGGCGAGCTCGCGTGGGCTGCGACGCTGGCCGGCATCGCGTTCGGCAACGCGGGCGTTCATCTTCCTCACGGGATGAGCTACGCGGTCGCCGGTCTCGTCCGTGACTATCGTCCCACGGGCTATCCGGCAGACGAGCCCATGGTGCCGCACGGAACGAGCGTGGTGCTCAACGCACCGAGCGTGTTTCGTTTCACGAGCAGGGCGTGTCCGGAACGTCACCTCGATGCCGCGGAATCGCTGGGCGCCGACGTGCGCGGTGCGACCTCGGAGGATGCGGGGGAGATCCTCGCGTCGCGCCTGCTCGCGCTGATGCGCGCGACGCAGATGCCCGAAGGCCTCGCGGGCGTCGGCTACGGCGAGTCGGATCTCGATGCGCTCGTCGATCGCGCGCTCCTGCAGAAGCGCCTCGTGGACAACGCGCCGCTCGTCGTCGATCGCGAGGCCATGCGCGCGCTCTTCGTGGGCGCCCTGAGGAACGCATGAGCGAACGTGTCCCGCCGCCGCGTCGCGAGAGCTACCCCTGGCACGTCCCCATCACGACGCGCTGGATGGACAACGACGTCTACGGGCACGTGAACAACGTCGTCTACTACGCGTTCTTCGACACCGTCATCAACCGCTACCTCATCGAGAAGGGCGGCCTCGACATCCACGAGGGCGCGATCCTCGGGCTCGCAGTCGAGACGTCCTGCACCTTCGCGGGCTCGGTTCGCTTTCCCGACACCATCGAGGCGGGCCTGCGCGTCGCGCACCTCGGCCGCTCGTCGGTTCGCTACGAGGTCGGGATCTTCGTCGCGGGTGATCCCGTCGCGCGCGCGCACGGGAGCTTCACGCACGTGTTCGTCGATCGCGCGACGCGAAGGCCGGCGCCCATCGAGGGCCCGCTCCGCGTCGCGCTCGAGACGATTCACATGTTGTAGGTCACATCGAGTAGGTCGAGCCAGACATGCCGACGGGCCCGGCGACCGCCGTGCCTCCGCCGCTTCCGCCTGCGCCGCCGCCGGTCGCCGAGACGGCGTTGGCCGTGCTCGTGAGCGCGGTCGACGAGGTGAAGATGGCGTACGAGGGACCGCCAGGTCCGCCCGAGCCGCCGCCACCACGACCGCCGGTCCCGCCGACGCCGCCCTGTCCGCCACCGGCCGCGTCGTCGGCTCCGCCGCCGCCCGCCGAGCGACCGCCCGATGCGCCGCCGCCGTTGCCTCCGTTGCCTCCGTTGCCGCCGACTCCGCCGTGGCCCGACGTGATGATGTTGCTCTGGAGCAAGAGGCTGCTGTTGACCGCGAAGACGCCGAACGAGCCGCCACCGCCACCGCCCGCGCGCCCGGCGCCGCCGCCGCATCCGCCCGAGCTCCCGCCGCCACCGCCGCCGCCGCGATCGGCGTTGCAGAAGCCGCTCGACACGCCGCCGCCGCCGCCGCCACCGCCACCACCACCACCACCAGCGTCGCCAGTGCTGCCATCGTGGCCCGCCGAGGACACGTAGAGGTCCGTCGGAACGGTTCCGATCGTGGCAGCCACCGCACCGTTGGCACCGGGCCCGCCGGCCGATCCGTCGGCGCCCGTCGCGCCCGCCGCTGCGCTCGCGAAGCAGACGCTCGACACCGCGCCGCCGGTCCCACCCGGGCCGCCGACGCCGGTCGATGAGGCGTTCGCACCGGCAGCCCCGGTCGCTCCGTTGGCCGCATAGCCACCGAGTCCACCCGCGCCGCCCGCCGAGCCGCAGCCCGACGCGCCACCGCCACCGCCGTTGCCGCCCCCGCTTCCGCCGCTCGTGCCGCCCGCGCCGTTGCCGCCTCCGACGCCGCTCGCACCGACGCCGCCCGCGCTCCCCGTCGTTCCTGGCGCTCCGTTGCCCGAGGTGATCGTGTTGCCGATCATCCGAATCTGCGCCGTGTTGTTGTAGAGCCGCACGGCGTAGCTCGAGTCGCCCGCGACCGTAGCGCCCGCCGACTGGATCGTCATCAGCTGCACCTCGAGGGCCGCCGCGACGAGCGATCCGTAGACGGCCGTCGTGCCGCCCGAGATCTCGCTCACGTTGGCCATGTCACGCCGCCAGCCGTTGCTCGCGTCGTAGCCGCCGTAGATGCTCACGCCGCTTCGGAGCGTGACGCTCTCGCTGTAGGTGCCGATCGAGACGTAGATCTCGCGGCGGGTCCGCGGGCCCATCGCTGCGACGGCGAGGCCGTGCGCGATCGTCGCGACCGGATGCGCCATCGAGCCGTCGTTGGCATCGTTGCCCGTGGGGGAGGGCGCGACGAAGATGCCGACCGCGACCTCACCGTCGATGCCGTCGCAGTTCGTGTCGATGAAGCCGAGCTCGGGCAGGTCCGTCGTCGACGTCGCCATGCACTCGCAGCCGTTGGCGGGGTTTCGGTCGGCGTCGCCGTAGCCGGTCTCGCACATCGTCCCGCAGACACCGACCGTGCAGATCGGCACCTCGTGCAGCGTGGGCAGCGGCGCGGGACAGGCCATGCACGTCGTGCCGTCGCCGCAGTGCGCGACGTTGGTCATCACGTCGGGGAACGCCGTGTGGGTGCACATGCCGCCCGTGCCGCTCGGCTCGGCGCACGCGTCCATCGTGCAGCTCGACATGTCGTCGCAGCTGCGCGTGCCGGGCGAGTGGCAGAGGCCGCTCACGCACGACTCGAGGCCGTTGCAGAAGACGTGGTCGTCGCAGTCGGTGTCGAACTCGCAGGGGATGCCCGTGACGCAGCCGCTGAGCGCGCAGTGAAGCCCCACGCCACAGAGCGCGTCCACCGTCGCATGGACGCAGCGATCGACCGTGCCGTCGCAGGTGTCGTTGGTGCAGCTGATCGAGTCGTTGCAGGTCGGGACGTTCGCGCTGACGCAGCGGCCGCTCATGCACTGGAGCACGCCGTTGCAGAAGATGTGGTCGTCGAGGCAGTCCGCGTTGGTCGCGCAGCCGGGAACGCCGGTGTCGTGGCCAGAGTCGGGACCTCCGTCGCCCGGGCCCGCGTCGCCGCGCCCCGAATCACGGCTCGGGTTGCCGCCGCCGCCCGGGTCCGCACAGCCGGCGATTCCACCGAGCCAAAGAATCGAGACGACACCAACGACCCACGCGCCACGACCGAACTTCGTCATGCTGCCCAACCCCAAGCGAATCGCGAACCGACCGTTTCCGGCCCGCATTTGAAGGTCAGCCTACAACGTCCGCGTCGCGGGCGCCCGCCACCGCAGTGCGCGAGAGAATCAGAGCAGCGTCGCGCCCGCAGCCGGTACGCACGTCTCCGTCGTGACCCCGTAGTCGTACGATGCCGTGAGCAGCGTGTAGTGCGCGCTGAGCGGACACATGAACCGGGCGCCGGGGCAGTCGTTCGGGGCCGTGCCGCCGCACTCCGAGTCGCCCTGTGCGAGGGCCGCGTGGCTGCCGCAAGGCGCGCTGTCGGGGCAGACCCGAAGGAGCGAGTCGCCCATGCAGCTGCCGACGCCGCAGCTCCCGCCGCAGCCGACGGTGACGGTCGTGCCGGGCGTGCACGTGAACGTTCCTGCGTTGAGCCAGCCGCAGTCGCGGACGCCATTGATGGCGGGCGAGCACGCGGCGAGCGGATCGACGGCCGGGTTGTCGGCGGGGATCGTCACGTGCGCGTTCGCCGTGTTGTTGTCGTACGAGATCTCGGGGATCAGATGCGTGGCCGCAGCGCTGCCCCCGTTGATGTCGATGCGGATCGTGTACTCGCCGGGTGCGACGTCGGTCACGTCGATCCACTGGCAGTCGAGGTACGCGCCGTAGAGGTCGCCCCAGCCCACGCTGATGCCCTGGTTGGTGCAGTCGTAGGCCGCAGGCGCCGTCGACGTGGTCGCTTCGTAGTCCTCGAGACAGAACGCTTGCTTGTGTCCGGTCGCCGCCGTGGCGCCCGTCGAGTCGAGCAGCGTGTACGAGGCGTAGCCGTTGAAGTGGTAGTGCATGTGGCACGCAGAGAACTGGAACAGATCGGGGTGAGCCGTGGGCACCCCCATCCGGAAGTCGCCTGTTCCGACGTTCGGTGTGAACGTGTCGAAGCGCAGCAGGCGTCGCCAACCCGATGCCACGACGCACTCCTCGACCAAAGCGCAGTCGGTCGGCGCGAAGTATTGCCAGACGACGCGCGCCGAGCTCGACGCTCGCCCTTGATCGACCGAGAGGTCGGGAAGCGGGCAGACACCGGCCGCCGTCGGAGCGACGCACTCGTAAGAGAGCGCGACCGGGCAGCAGAGCTGGCCTGCAGTGCAGTCGGGCGTGCAGAGGTGCGGCGCGTCGGCGTTCGCGTCCGAGGGCGTGTAGGCATCGACGGCACCGTCGGATCCGCCATCGCCCGCGGGCGGTGTGCTCGCGCACGCGACGATGACGAGCGAACAAAGCAGGACCAAAGGACTGCGCATGATCAAGGCTCCTCGAAACGCGAAGGGCCTACTCTCGATCATTTCACGGCACGTCGCAAAGACGCGCTGCGTCAGCGACGAACGAGCTCGCGCGCCGCGGCCTCGATCGTGGCTTCGTCGAGCAACACCGTCAGCGCAGCGTCGCCCAGCGGGATGAAGCTGTCGGCGCTCGCCACGCGACGAATCTTGCCCTCGAAGCCGCGATCGACGAGCGCAGCGACGACGCCTTCGCCGATGCCGCCGCTCTTGCGCGTCTCGTCCACGACGAGCACGCGGCCCGTCGCCCGCGCCTCGCGCACGATGTCGTCCTCGGGCAGCGGCGCGATCCACCGAAGGTCGACGACGCGGGCGTCGATGCCGAGCTTGCCGAGCCGTGCCGCGACACGGAGCGACATGAACAGGCCGTTGCCGCTCGTGATCATCGTGAGGTCCTGTCCGTCCAGGTACGTGCGCGCGCGCCCGATCGCGACGTGGTGATCTCGATCGGAGTGCCCGGCTTGCTGGGCCGATGCAATTGCGTCGGGATAGGGCGCGAGCCAGCCGCCGTCGCCCGGCTCGTGCAGATCGCGCGTGTGATAGAGGGCGATGGGCTCGAGAAACACGCAGACGGTGCCGTCCGTCTTGGCCGCCGCCACGCACGTGCGCAGCATCGCCGCTGCGTCGTCGGGACGAGAGGGTGACGCCACGACGATCCCTGGAATGTCGCGCAGCACGGCGACGGCGTCGTCGTTGTGGAAGTGTCCGCCGAAGCCCTTCTGGTAGCCGTACCCGGCGACGCGCACGACCATCCCATTTCGATACTGGCCGTTCGAGAAGAACGAGAGTGAGGCGGCTTCCCCGCGCAGCTGGTCTTCGGCGTTGTGCAGGTACGCGAGGTACTGGATCTCGGGGATCGGAAGCAGGCCCGACACGGCCGTCCCGAGCGCGAGCCCGAGGATCGTCTGCTCGTCGAGCAGCGTGTCGAACACGCGCGCGGGGCCGACGCGCCGCTGAAGGCCTTTCGTCACGCCGTAGACGCCCCCCTTTTTTCCGACATCCTCGCCGAACACGATCAGCTCCGGATGCGACGCGAAGAGATCGGCGAGCGTGCGGTTGATCGCGAGGCAGAGCGTGAGCGGTCCTTCTTCTTCAGGGAGCTTGCCGTCGTGGAAGCGCGCGCGGACTTCGCGCGGCGGTGTGTGGCTCGCCAGCTCGGCCACGCGCGCAGGGGATCGCGGAGACAGCGGAGCCACGACCTCGGTGAGGGTCGTGAGCTGCGCCTTCGTGCGCGCCTTCTCCGCGAGCGCGACGACCTCGGCTCGCTTGGCTTCGTAGCGTGCGAGCGCCTCGTCGGGCGTGAGCACGCCGCATCGGATCAGGAGCGTCGCCACGCGCACCAGCGGATCGCGCGCGATCTCGGCCGAGATCTGATCGGGAGTGCGGTACGTCGCCTCGGCATCGCTGCCCGCGTGGCCCATCAGGCGCACCACACGAAGATGAAGAAACGCAGGTCGTCGGTTGCTTCGGACCCAGCTCGCTGCTTCCTCCGAGGCCGCCACCGCCTCGATCAGGTCGCCGCCGTCGGCCTCGAAGAACTTCAGGCCGGGCCGCTGCCCATACGCGGCGCGGATCCAGCCGGACGGCGTCGCCACGCTGATGCCGATGCCGTTGTCCTCACACACGAACAGCAGCGGCAGCGGATGACCCGCGTGCGCCGAGTGGCAGGCCGCGTTGATCGCGCCCGTCGCCGTCGAGTGATTCGCCGACGCATCGCCGAAGCTCGTGATCGTAATCGCGTCGCGCGGCCACGCACCCGTGACGCCGAGCTTCTTGGTGCGCTCGATCGCGAAGGCGACGCCGAGCGAGCGCGGCAGCTGCGAGGCGATGGTGGAGGTCTGCGGGATCACGGCGAGCGCGTGGCTGCCGAACACCTTGTGGCGCCCGCCGGCGATCGGCTCTTCGGTCGCCGCGCAGATCCCGAGCAGCACGTCGTAGAGCGCGTCGGTGCCAGGTACCTGTCGCGCGCGCTCGAGAAAGAACGCGCCCGATCGATAGTGGAGCAGCGCCGGGTCGGTCGGTCGAAGCGCAGCAGCCACGGCCGCGTTCCCTTCGTGTCCGCTCGATCCGATCGTGTAGAAGCCCGCGCCGCGCTTCTGTCGGAGCCAGCGCGCGGTCAGATCGAGATGCCGCGAGCCCAGCATCGAGTCGAAGAGCTCGAGCGCTCGCGCGCCGGTCAGGCTCGAGCCGTGCGTGATGGGGAGCTCGTGCGCACGTGGCGAGCACGCATCGAGCGCGTGAACGCTCCGCAGGAACGAGAGATCGACCTCCGCCTCGAGCTCGTTCGTCGACATGGCTAGAGCAGACAGTTCGGCAGCGTGACGGAGGTACCGTGCGCGAGGTTCGCGAGCTCGATGCGCTCGCGCCGGAAGAAGCAGAGGTCGTTCGCATGGCGAAGGTACCCGTACTGATAGAGGAGCACGCTGTGGCGTGACTCGGCCGTGAGCTCGGCCCCGTTCGGCGCGTGGAAGTGTGCGAGGCGGTGAGCGACGACGGTCGTCTGCTCGGCCTCGATCGCCGTGAGGCGCGTGAAGGCGGCGCTGATCGCGAGCCCGTCGGCGAGATCGGCGGCTGCGGTCCACAGCACCACGGCGTCGTCCACGCGGATGCGCGTCGCTGCGACGCCGTCGACGATCTCGCCGAGCCAGCGATCGTCGGGCGAGATCGAGAGCGCCGCGAGCCGCGCTTCGATCGCCATCAGATCGCTGCGAAGCGTCGCGAGGCGCGCGATCACGTCGGCGCGGAACGTCGCGCGATCGGCGGCGCTCATCGCCTGCACCTCTGCGAACGAGGGCCGACGCGGCTGCGACCACACGCCCATATCGAGCCCGAGCTGGAACGACGCATCGATGCCCGCCGTGTACGCCGAAAGCTGCTCGTCGATGAAGGCGCGGTGCTCGATCTGCATCAGATCGTTCACGATGTCGGCGACCGCGCTTCCGTTCGGAAGCGGATCGAGCATGTCGTGATAGAGCGCGCCCTCGCTCGGAGGCAGGTGCCGCGTCATGTGCATCACGGCCCAGTCCTGCTGCCAGTAGCCCCACTCCCAGCCGCTCGAGAAGATCACGTGCGAGCCCAGCTGTGCGTCGCCGTCGGCGGTCGCGCGTGCGCGGATGCGCGTCAGATCCAGGAGCCGCGAGCGCACGTAGAGCGGCAGATAGAGCGGCACGCTATCGTCGAACGTGACCCAGTACGCGTCTTCCGGGTTGTACGAGACCGGCTGGTGCGCTGCGAGGCGTGAGAAGAGGTACTCGCGGTGCACGTCGAACTCCGTGTGGCCGTACGCGCCGCTCACCGGCTCGAAGAGATCGAAGTCCATCACGGAGTGGACCCAGGGAATGATCCCCGCGTCCGCGTACCGCACGAGGAAGTAATAGAGCAGGTCGGTCCCCATGTACGTCACGTGGGTCGAGGGGAAGTTGCCCACGTGGATCGTCGCCGTGACGGTCGTGCCCGGCATGACGCGCTCGATCGTCGTGTACGCGGTGTTCAGCGTGTCGATGAACGCCATCGGATCCTCGCCCGAGAACTCGCCGAACGTGAGCTGGAGCGAGTCGAACGGAACGCTCGAGAAGGTGCCGAGCCGCCGCTCGATCGCCGCCGCGACATCCGTCGAGCCCGAAGGAACGAGCGTCAGCGCACGCTGCAGGCTCGCGCCACCGAAGAGCTGCACGCCGAGGCCGATGCGCAGGCCGCGCAGGTGCGCGTAGGCCACGATCGCCTGCGTGTGCGCCAACCACGGGCCGTGATCCGCGGGGAGGCGCGCGATGTTGTCGAGCGCTGGATAGGTGAAGAAGTCGGCGCCGTTCTTCACGGCCCAGTCGATGATGCGCTCGGCCTCACGCAGGTGCTCTTCGCTCGGCTCCCAGAGCGCGAAGAACGCCTCGATCGGGTGCAGCGTCCACGGCATGAAGCCGCGCTCGGCGATCTCGGGTACGACGACGCTTCCGAACACGGCCACGTCGGGGGTCGCGAGCGTGGCGGGCACGAACGACTCGTCCGGGTGATAGAAGCGCACGTCCATCGCCTCGAGCAGCGCGGCGAGTCCGTACTGCTCTCCGAGCGGACCGCCGCCGTGCACGACGAAGCCGTTCGCCACGTGCTCGAGGCGGTAGCCCTCCGGCACGATCGCCGAGTCGATCACCACCGCGATGCGCGTGGTGCCGTCGCCGGGGCTCGTCACTTCCGCGGCGGGATCGGCGGCACTCCGCACACCCGCTTGCAGCGCGGCCGGTAGGTTCTCCGCGAACGCTTGCGCGAGCGCGACGTCACCCGCGACGACGTAGATCGGCATCGCGATGGGCAGGTTCGCGTCGAAGGGTGCGGCGTCGTGCAGAGGAGCGTCGCGGCCTGCGTCGATCGGCCCCGCGTCCACGTCGGCATCGGCTCCGCCATCCGTCGGCTCGGGCGACGAGGTGCAGGCGAGAGCGAACAACGTGAACCAGAGGCCGACTCGAGCGCGCATCGCCCGAGGATAACGGCTTCACGCCGCGGCGTGAGTGTTCTCGACGGCGGCGGGCGGCTCGATCGTCGTCGGCCTCGGTGCCCGCGCGAGCACACGCGCCACGCTCGCCAGCAGCGCAGTCCACGCGCGCGCGACCCACGAGGGCGGCCGCTCGAGCGACACCGGAACCGAGACGCGGACCGGCCGAGCGAGCGTGGGCGTCGGGAGCTCCGGCGCGTCGAGGAACTGCTCGAGGTCGTGCAGGAAGCGCGGCGCGGCCTCGCGGTGCACGAAGTGACCGATGCCCTCGTAGCGGAGCAGCGGCACTCCCGTGAGATGCCCCGCCGCGACGTGCGCCTGCGCGAACGGAAGCACGCGATCGCGATCGCCCCAGGCGATGGCCATCGGTGGCAGCACCGCGACCTCGGCCGCGCGATCGAGGAAGTGCCGCGACTGACCGCGGAGATCGATCACGTCGGCGATCGTGCGCGACACCGCGCGCGCCGTTCCGCGACGCGACGCCATCCAGGCGATCTCCGCCGTCTCTTCGTGCTCGAAGTGGCCGCCCGCGAGCGCGAGCCCGACGCGCGTGCCGACACCGAAGAAGGGCTGACCCACGTGCTCGAGCAGACCGAGCGAAGCGAAGCGCAGCTCCGGCGAGACGCCGCGTCCGAGGCCGCCGGGCGAGACGAGCATCAGTCGTCGCACGCGCTCGCGGTGCGTGAGCAAGAGCCACTGCGCCACGCCGCCGCCGTACGAGTGACCCACGACATCGACCTCCGAGAGATCGAGCGCATCCAGCGCGGCGCCGATCACCGACGCGTTCCATGCGAGGCCGTAGCTGGCGTTCGGACGCCCCGAGAGACCATGCCCCGGCAGGTCGATGGTGAGGACGTGGCGGCGCTTCGCGAGCGCGGGCGCAACGCGGGACCAGGTCAGGTGCGAGTCACAGAGGCCATGGAGCAGAACGATGGGCGGACCGCTCGCCGGCTGGGTGGGCGTGCGATCGACGACATGGAGATCGATGCCTGCCGCATGGACGATTCGTCGCGTTGTCACGGACATGGATGATGTGTAACACGCGGTGACACGAGCGCAAGCGTGGTTGTGTCACGAGGGGTTCTGGACGCGCCTGCCTGGCCGGGCTCCAATTGGATCGTGCGGGTCGTTCCCTGGGTCGTGCTCTTGGTGTTCGGCGTCGCCGTCGGGGCGTGGGCGCAGGACGACGGACACGCCGCGCGCGCGCGATCGCTCGAGGTGACCGCGACGGGTGCGACGGTTCGTGCGGCGCCGAGCGTTCACGCTCCGAGGCGCGGGACCGTGCGCCTCGGAACGCGTCTGCCCTTCGAAGCGCGCGTGCGAGGAACCGGGTGCCCGGGCGGCGAGTGGTATCGGCTCGCCGACGAGTCGTACCTCTGCGAGTCGCTCGTCGCACTCTCGAGCGAGGAGCCGTCCGGCGATTCGCTTCCGATCGTGGCGCCGGGAGAACTCTTGCCGCGACCGTACGCGTTCGTGTCGACGGACGGAACGTGGGCGTACTCGCGACCGACGGACTATTTTCACGAAGACTTCGCGGAGTCGCTCGGCCGCGGCTTTGGTCTCGCGATCGTCGAGCGTCGCACCGTGACCGGCGTCGACTTCGTTCGGACACTCTCGGGCCTCTGGGTTCCCGAGGACGACATTCGCTTCGCGCACGGCAGCGAGCTTCGCGGCGTGGACCTCACCGACGGCACCCTCGACCTCGCCTGGGTGCTGCGCGAGGGCGCTCCGATACGCGAGTGGAACGGACATCGCGCCAGCTCACGTGTCGTGCGTCGCGCGGGGCTGCGCGAAGTGGTCCACGTTCGTGAGGTGCTGCCGCACGGCCTCTTGCGACTCGACGAGGGCGTGATCGCCGCGCGCGACGTGGCGCGACCGCAGCTCGAAGCGCCGCCGCCCGAGCTCGTCGCCGCCGCGCGCTGGGTGGACGTGTCGATCGCCTCACAGACGCTCGTGCTCTACGAGGGTGCGACGCCGATCTTCGCGACGCTCGTCTCCACCGGCCGTCCGGGTGCTGCGCACACGACGCCCATCGGCACGTTCCACGTCTGGGTGAAGCTCGCCGAGGACACGATGGACGATCTCGAGCAGGTCGATCAGGAGAGCAACTACGCGATCGAGGGCGTGCCCTGGGTTCAGTACTTCTCCGAAGGCATCGCGCTTCACGCAGCGTTCTGGCACGACCAGTTCGGGCATCGACACAGCCACGGCTGCGTGAACCTCGCGCCGCGCGATGCGCGTCACCTCTTCGAGATGACCTCGCCCAGCTTGCCCGCGGGCTGGGACGCGATCCTGTCGACCGACGCGCAGCCCGGCACGCTCGTTCACGTGCACTGACGATGGGGCGCAGCTAATAGGCGCAGGTGCGCATCCTGCTCGGGTCGCTGTTGTTGGCGGGTTGTGGCGCCGCGATGCTCGGCTGCGCGAGCGAGCCCATGGCCATCGATGCGGCGCCCGCGGCCGATGCGAGCTCGCGTGACGCCGGGACCGACGCCGCGACCGTGGACGCAACCGACGCATGGCACCACGTCGCAGTCGACGCTCACGTAGACGACGCGGCCGGCACGGATGGCGGAGTCGCGCCCGGCTACTCCCCACCCTTACCCTCGCGCGGTGGCCCGGTGATCTCGCATCCCTACGTCGTCACGCTGACGTATGCGAACGATGCCAACCGCGTGGCGCTCGACGCGTACAGCGACGTGATGGTCGCCGAGACGGGATGGTGGAGCGCGACGACGAGCGAGTACGGAGTCGGTGCTCTCGCGTCGCTCGGTGCCGTCCACCTCACCGACGACGCACCCCCGAGCGCGACCGAGGCTTCGATCCAGTCCTATCTCCTCGCTCGTGCGGCCGACGGCACGATCCCGCACGCGCCCGACGGAACGTTCGACGGAGTGATGGCGCTCCTCTATTTCCCTCCGGGCGCCGCCATCACCTTGAGCGATGGCGCGATGGCCTGCAGCGGCTGGCATGGCGTGCACGGCGAGGCGAGGGCCGGCACGACCCATTTGGTGTACGCGCTCGCGATCGACTGCGGCGCCGCGCGCGGCTTCGATCACCTCGGCTATCTCGAGGCCGCGTCGTCGCACGAGCTCGTCGAGGCGGCGACGGATCCGTTCGTGCGCAGTGCGCCGGCGTATCTCGTGAACACGAGCGTGGCCGATCCCTGGATGATCTTCGGCGAGACGACGGATCGCTGCGTCGGTCGCTATCTCGTTCGCGGGGCGTCCGTGCTGGCGCGAAGCTGGTCGAACGCAGCCGGAGCGGCGGGTACGGATCCGTGTGTGCCGACCGAGCCGGGCGAGATCTTCTACGGCGTGTGGACTCCGACGACGACCGTGCACGGCGCACCCGGGACGACGCTGAGCGTCCCCATCACCGGGTTCGCGCGCGCGAGTGTTCCCGACTTCGACGTGGCGGCGCGCACGGCACTCGGCCGCAGCGTGGGGCCCGTGCTCGGTCGGGCGACGCTGAACGAGGGCATCAGCACGAGCTTGCGGCTCACGCTCTCGAGCGCCGCGACGTCCGGCACGACGTCGGTCGTCCTCTTGACGATCGGTCCCGCTGCCAACGATGCGCGCAACTATCCGATCTTGGTTCGCTACGACTGATGCGCGTGCCGCGCGCCCGAGGTCAGAGCGGCACGATCGTCAGCACGTAGTCGCCCGTCACTCCGTTGTCATAGGTGCTCGGCACGACCGTGATCGTTGCACCTCCCGGCACGCTCGCGACCGCGAGCGAGTCCTTGCCGCTCGCGGTGGGCGCGCTGTCGTCGTCGGACGCGAGACACATCAGCGCCGAGACGTCACCCGCACCCGCGTAGACCGTGAGGAAAGGATCGACGATGCCGCCCGACGCCGCCGCATCGAGCTCGAACGAGAACGAGCGCGTCGCTCCATGGTTGCAGAACACGTGTGTGGCGTAGAAGACCGCCGTGCCGACGCGCGAGAGCGAAGCACACGCGGCGGTGGGCCGGTCGTAGGTCGGGCCCGTCGCGATCGCTCCGTCAATCACCAGCGGCGTCGTCGTGGGCAGTGGGGTGCATGGGCTCGCGGCATCGATCGGCGCCACGAAGGCATCGCGTCCGGCGTCGGGGATCGGCATCACGAAGGCATCGACGGCGGGGGTGAACGCATCGACCGATCCGGCGTCGTCGATCGCGAGAGCGCCGTCGTTCGTCGTCCCGGTGTCTTCGTGCGTCGCGGGCGTGTGGCTGATGCACCCGAGCGCGAACAGCGAAACGCCGAAGAGCCGAAGGCCGGAGCGGGCGGACAGGGGTACCGTCACTCCGACAAGCGTACGATCCCCACTCGCCGCGGTCGATCTCGACCCGAGTGCCCGGCTCGCCGGGCCGACCCAATTGTGTCGCGTCCGCGAAGCGGACGACTCCGGTCGAT
>JAYVCF010000270.1:0-4657 GCA_043750095.1 Deltaproteobacteria bacterium | reverse complement strand
TTCGTTCGCTGCTCGCCGCAGCGGCTCGCTCTTACGCTCTCGAAGGAGCCCCCCGCCCACCGCTACCCCCGTGGCCCGCTGTTCGGGTGTCGGGGTCGGTTGTCGCGGGGAGCGTATCCGTGGTCGCGGAGAGCTTGTCCGTGGTCGCGGGGAGCTTATCCGTCGTCGCGGACGGGGTCTTCGGTGCTCTCTTCTTCGACGTGCGACGCGCGATCGTGGTCGCGAAGAGGCCGAGCGAGCTACGCGAGGCGGAGTCCAGCGCGCACGTAGTGGCGGAAGTCGCGATCACGGGTGATGAGGCCGACGTCGGCATCGATGCACGCTTGCGCGATCAACACGTCGGCAAGACGGGACTTGTGCCCACGACCGAGGACGCTGGCTCTCAGGCGCCCGGCCCGCTCCCAGTGACCGTCCGAGAGGATCACGCGCGGAATCGCCACGAGCATCGCCGCGTGTTCGGGCAACAGGTGCCTCGAGCTCAGCGCTTCCGTCACGACGACCGGCGGCAACAGCGCGCGCATGTCGCGGAGCGCAGCATCGACGGCGTCCACGTCTGGGCCGGCCTCGCCGAGAAGGAACGCGCTCAGCGAGCTGGTGTCCAGCGCGATCACTCTCGATCCTCGCGCAGCGCGGCGAGATCGAGGCGCAGGTTCACCTTGCCGCGCAGCTTCCGGACGCCCTCGTACGCGTCCTTGGCCGCCAGAAGCTCGAGGCCACGGCGGATCGTGCCGGTCGTCCCGTCATCGCACGCGCGCTGCGCACGGCGGAGCAGGTCCGCCGGAACCTGCACGGTCACCTTCTGCAGCTTGGTCATCGACTCATCGTGCCAGCATCATGCTGGTGTGCAAGCTGGTCGCGGCCGGATGACGAGGCTCGCCGCGAACGACGAAGCGTGGCTGGCTCCGCCCGGCCTCGATCCCCGACTCGACGCCCTCCAGCCGACGATCCTCGACCCGTAGGGACGACCGCAGCATCGGAGCCTGCTCACCCGCACGTCTTGCGCTCGAGCTCGGCGACCCGCGCGAGGAGCGCGTCGCGCTCACCGATCACGGCGTCGCGCTCGGCCGCCATCCGCTCGCGTCCGCTCGGCAGCGCTGCTCCGTCGCGATCGACGAAGCGCAGCCACTGCCCGCCCTCGCCCCGGCGCGAGGCGACACGAATGCCCAGCGAGAGGCCCAGGCTCGCGATGGGCAGGTCGCCGCGCGCATCGGGCACGATCGGGACGTAGCGACCTTCCACGAGCGCGTAGCCCTCCAGCTCTTGCGTGTGGGGGTCGTAGAGCACGTAGTGACCCGTTCGCCAGATGCGCTCGTACACGCGCTTCTTCTCTCCGCGATCGACGTCACGCGTGCTCTCGGAGAGCAGCTCGATGACCACGTTGGGGAGCTTGCCGCCCTCTTGCCACGCGACCCAGCTCTTGCGGGAGCGATGCCGCTCCGTCTCGAGCACCACGAAGAAGTCCGGCCCGCGGAAGAATTCCCCCTTCGACTGCAGCTCCGAGAAGTACACGAACATGTTCCCGCCGACGTAGTAGTCGTCGCGCTCGTTCCAGGCCTCGTCGAAGCAGTCGATCAGGAGCTCCATCTGCGCGCGATGACGCGGCGTATCCATCGGCTCCCCGTCCTCCGAGGGCAGCTCGTCCTGGCCGGGCGGCGGCGCGGGAGCGAAGGGATCGTGCGCGACGGCCATTCCATCCAGGTTGCCACGACGGCTGCTCACGATCGATGACCGAGTGCAGCCCGGTGGCCGGTGGCCGAGCGCCGAGATCGCGCGCGATCTGCACGGCGGTCGACGAACGGACGGCGGACGGACGGCGGTCGCGAGCTCCGCGGGCGTGGTGCGAGCGCCCGTACCACGGCGAGACGCGGTCTCGATCATAGCGGTCCGTCCCTTCGTTCGCCGGGCGGATCGGGCCGACCGGTCTGCTAGCATTGTCAGATGCCGCTTCGTTCAGACGAGCGCGCCGCGGTGGCGGACCTCACGGCTCGCCTGCAAGACCAGTTCGGCACGCGCGTGCGTGACGTGCGCCTGTTCGGCTCGCGTGCGCGCGGCGATGCAAACCTCGACTCCGACCTCGACGTGCTCGTCCGCATCGATGGCCTCTCCAACGCCGAGCGGCTCGAGATCTGGCGCACGACCGGCGACCTGCTCACCGATCACGGCGTGGTGGTCTCGGTGCTCGTGATGTCGACGGAACACTGGGACGAACTGCGGCGGCTCGACCGCGTTCTGCCGCGGGAGATCGACCGCGACGGGATCGCACTGCTACCCGGGCGATGACCGACGACGCGCGACGCGCCAACGTGGCGAGGGAGGTCGGGCGTGGCCGCGAGGCGCTCCGCGCCGCCCACGCGCTCGTCGGTCTCGGGCTCCACGCGGACGCCATCTCTCGTGCGTATTACGCGGCCTTTCACTTCGTGCTCGCGCTGCTCTTTTCTCGCGGAGTCGAGCCGAGGAGCCATGCGGGGGCGATGCACCTGCTCAACATCGAGCTCGTCCGGACCGGTGTGCTCGCGTCGTCGCACAACCGGCTGCTCGGGGGCTTGCAGCGGGCGCGTGAGCTGGCCGACTACGACTCGGCGGTCGTGTTCGGCGAACCCGACGCCTCTGCGCTCGTCTCCGATGCCAACGCGTTCGAGCGCGAGGCCGTCGCGATCCTGCAGCGCGAGGGCTGGCTCGGCGCCTGACCGACCGCGCCTTCTTTCGCCGCTCGGATCGGTGCGTGCTACTTGGGGGCCGGGGCAATCGTGGCGACCTCCACCGAGACGGCATCGAGCGGCATCACGGCCCGACTGCGCGCGCTCTCCGTCGGCTGGGCCGCGCGGCGCAAGACCTGGCTTCGTGCCTTGTTTCTCGGGCTCGCGTTCGTGCTCGCCTATCGCGGGCTGACGGGCGGCGCGTCGGAAGGCACGCTCGAGCGCTCGCTCGCGGCCGTGCTGATGCGGGACGACATTCGCGTCCGGACCGACACCGTTCTGTGGCTGCGCGACGACGTGAACACGCTCGGGACCCGGCCCGCGCTCTTTCTCGCGGGCCAGGGCGAGGGCGGCGGCGACGACGTCTACTACTCCGACGTGCGGCCCGGCCTGAGCGGCGCGGCCATCTACGTGTCGTTCACCACCGACGTGACGCGCAGCCCAGGCGCGACCGAGGAGCAGCTGGTCCGCGCCGGGGACTTCGTCGCGTTCGCCTCACGCGCGGGCGGCAACGTGGAGGCGATCACCGTGCTCGATCTGCGCGGCGAGCCCGCCTCGTACACGCGCGGCTGGACCTGGACGCAGCGGCAGCAGAACGCGATCACGAACCTCGAGGAGACCGGACGGCGCATCGGGTTCGGACGGATTCGCTACCAGCTCCGCGCGCCCGCGCCCGAGGTCACGCTCGCGGCCGAGGGCGATCGCTTCGTGGTGTCACTCCCCGCGGGCGCGCGCGTCGTGCTCGACCCGCAGCGTGAAGAGCCGATCGACGGCGGCGACCTCATCGAGACGCAGCCCACGGAGAAAGGTGTCCCGCAGGGCATCGCCTGGGTCGTCGATACGGTGCGCAACCTTCCCTTCGTCGGACCTGCGCCCATCGAGTGGCTGGAGAGCCGCGTCTTCGCCGTTCAGGACTGGTGGGAGCGCACGCGCTACGCGTACCTCGGACCGAACGAGGACGAGACGAGCGCGGTGGACGAGATCGGCACCGTCACCGGGCCGGTGAGCGCTGAGGCACGCGAAGAGCGACGCGCGCTGCTCACCGCCGCGGCCGCCGAGATCGGATTTCCGCCCGCGCCCATGGTCCCGTTCCTCACCGACGTCGCCGAGGCCGAGGGCGAGGGCGAGTGGATCGCGCTCGTGGACGATCCCTTCGTGAACCAGTACCCGGGCGCGCCGCCCGCGTTCGCGCAGACCTTCATCCGTCCGGATCAAGAGCGACCCTACGCCCGCGTGTTCGTCACCATCTGGGATCCGCGGCAGGTGCAGCTGCGCATCATGCCCGGCACGCGCGAGCCCGAGAGCGCGACCGGTCAGCGCGGCGACGGATACATCCCGCGCGATGCGCGGACGACACGCCTCGTCGTGGGCGCCTTCGACGGAGGCTTTCAGGCGATGCACGGCGAGTTCGGCATGATGAGCGAGGGCCAGGTCTATCTGCCGCCCAAGCCCTGGGCGGCCACGGTCGCGGTGTTCGACGACGGACGCGTCGGCATGGGCAGCTGGCCCTCGCCCGACTGGCGCGGCCAGTACGACGAGACGCGCGCCATCGCACAGATTCCGGCGGGCATGATCGAGATGCGCCAGAACCTCACGAGCGTGGTCGAGGACGGTCGCTACAACCCGTGGGAGCGCTGGTGGTGGGGCGCGGCGCCCGAAGACGCGACCGAGCAGACGTTCACGTACCGCAGCGGCGTGTGCCTGACCGACGAGCGCTTCATCGCGTTCTTCTGGGGCTCCTCGCTCGGCCCCGAGGCGCTGGGCGCTGCGATGATCGCCGCGCGGTGCACGCGCGCGATGCACCTCGACATGAACAACACACACACGGGCCTCGAGCTCTATCGACCCTACGCGGACGCGCCGACCGCGGCCGATGCGCCGCTGCCCGCCGTCACCACCGTGCATCCGGACTACGAGTACGACGGCGCGTTCGCGGGGACCGACGGCTATCACCTGCGCGC
>JAYVCF010000269.1:0-10078 GCA_043750095.1 Deltaproteobacteria bacterium | reverse complement strand
GCGGTCGCGCGCTGCCTCGGAGGTGCCGGCGCTGGCCTGCTCGCGCCGCGCGAAGTCGGTCGCGAACGCCTCGGCGAGCTGATACGCGCGCCGGAGCTCCTCGATGCTCACCTTCGAGCGCGACGCGATCGCGTGCGCATGCACCTCGAACCAGGAGACGAGCGCCTGCGTGTCGGAGAACAGCGCCTGGTAGCTGCTGCCGCCGGTGAGCTTGCTGAGCGACTTGCGATCGACGAGCCCGCGCTCGATCAGCGCCGACGCGGCGTCGGAGAGTCGGTCGCGCACCACGCGGAGGTCGCGCGCCTGCGGCTCGAGGTCGCGCTCGGCCGCAGCGACGAAGCTGGCGTGCGCAGCGAGGAGCGCTCGCGCGATCGGGACGAGCCGATCGAGCGCGTCGGTCGCGCGCGCGCCGAAGATCGCGAGGAGCGCCGCGCGGAACGCCTCGACCTCGGGCATCGAGCCGATCGCCGTGGACGCGGCGGCGGCGACGTCGACGCGCGGGACGAGGACGGCGTCGTCGGGCAGCGCATCGATCTCGGAGCGGAAGCGAGCGAGCAGCTCGCCGCCAGTGGTGGGGGACGTGGAATCGATCGGGGTGGTCATGACGGGATCTCCTGTTGGGGAAGTGAGAGACAAAAAGGCACCTGCAGGCGTCGCGCGTGCTTCGCCGGATCTTCGCGTTCGGTTGGCTCGTCGGCGGGGCTCTGTGTTCCCGCGACGAGCTTCGTTGTCGGTCGGTCGTTCTCGTCGTTGCGTGCCGCGCGTCGTTTTTTCTTCGGGACCTCGCGGGGCTGGCTTCGTTATCGGCCTCTGGTCGTCGTCGTTGCGTGCCGCGGCGAACTTTTCTTTCGGGACCTCGCGGCATCTGGCTTCGTTATCGGCCCGCGCTGGTCGTCGTTGCGTACCGCGCGAGGCGTTCGAGACTTCGCGGCGTTTGCTTCGTCATCGGACTATCGGCGTCGTCGTTGCGCGCCGCCCGGGCCTCGGTTGACCCGCCAGGCTTCGCCCGAGCAAGCTCGGAGCCGTGCCCAACCGACTCGGGCGCCCGCGACGCCCGTCGCGACGTGGGAACGACTAGCCAATGTGTCTGTGACCCGCCGAACGCTTTCGCACCCGGGTACCCGCTGCGGCACGCTCGCGCTGCGCGTTCTGCTCGCGGCGGCCTGTGTGTCGTGCGTCGGCCCCCCCGAATCGCAAGATGCCGGCGCCTGCGTTGGACGGAGCGATACGGGTGTCGATCTCAGTCCCGTCGTGTGGGCGCCTGCTCCCGCGGCCAATTTGATCGACTGCGATCTGAACCGATGCTCTCGCCGCCAGATGCTGAGCGCCCGGCTGGTCGCCCGACCGAGCGGGGCGGTCGTCATCGACGGAACAGGCTACCCCCCTGCCGCAGTCGGCGGCGGCACTACCGGATATCTCGTGGAGCTCGACTCGCGTGGGCTGATCGCGACGCACCACGCGAATCCCGGCCCTACCGCATGGCAGCAACCTGGCTCATCGACGGCGGTGCGCGTGTACTTCGACCGCGAGCTGTCGGATACGGCGGCGCGGCTGCTCCTCGACTGGATCGACATGCGTGATGGGACGGTGATCCTCGCCGCGTTCGACGCGTCTGCGCATTTCGCCGCGATGGGCGCGTGCGGGACCGTCTCGCCGAACGCGTCTGCGTTCGTGACGCCGGACGATGCGCACGTTTGGGTCATCCGCACGGGCTGCACGGGCGAGCACGCCCTCCATGTGATCGCGCGCGACGGGTCGGAGCCGCTCGGACCTGCGGGCATTTCGATCTCGGCACCGCTCGGTAGCGGCGCAGCGGGAGACGTGCCGGGCCTTCCGCTTCACGCGGCGACCTCGATCGCGTTCGACGGAAGCCTCTGGATCGTGACCGAGCGTGCCGGGACCGCGAGCGACACGCAGGTGGGACTGCGCGCGTCGCGCTACGCGGTCGATGGCAGACTGATGGCACTGTCCCAGGTTCTCGTGGATCCGCCGCTCGTGCTCCGCCAGCCGGCGACCGGTGGCGGGGACGCGCCGGACGGCTGGGGCATCTGGGCTGAGCCGGACGCCGACGGTGCGCTCCTCTTTCACTTGGGCGCTCACCATCCAGCAAGCGACCAGCTCGCGAGCCATTTTGCTCGTGTTGCTCCCGACGGTTCAGTGGCGTGGCGTTGGACCAGTCCGCCGGGCATGGGCGCGTTCAGCGACAGCCTCGACTCTCCTATCGCTCGCGACACCGCTGGCGGTGTTTTCGCTGCGCTCGGAGCATTCAGCGCGCGGACGCAGCTCACGGTCGTTCACATCGATCGTGACGGTCATGCGAGCCCACTCGACACAGCGGACTTCATCTCAACCGAGGGGCTCAACGTGCCGGGTGTCGTCGATCCGATCACGTTCGCCGACGTCGCCCCGGACGACGCCGGCGGTTTCTTCCTTCTCGCCCGCCCGCTCATTCCCATGCTGACGCACTTCGACTCGCACCACGTTCGGACGTGGCCGAGCAGCATCGGCGATCCGCGGCAGGACCCCGTGACATCGTTCGCGCCGGACCCGCACACGGGTCTCAACTGGATGCAGATGGAAGCCGATGCGCAGGGCGGCGTGTGGATCGCGGAGAACCAGGGCGACACGTTCACGACGTTCTTCCAGCACATCGACCGCGACGGCTGGCCGCTCTTCTGGCAGCAGCTGGTGTCGTGCGACGCGCACCGTCGAGTTCTCCTCCGCCCGTCAGCTGGTGACATGCCCATCGGTTTCTGGGAGACGGCGTGGCCGAGGGAGATGTCGGCCGACGTCGGTATCGACGCCGGGTCGAGCGTCACAGATGGCGGAACCTGAGCGGTTCTCGGGCCGCGCCCCAGTAGCTCCACGCGGTCGCACACGCTGTCGGCGTTGCGGATGTGCACCTCGCGGTCGCGTCTTCTGCGAAATGGCGCACACCCCGTTCGCGCGCGATCGCGATCACGAGCCCCGCGCGCTCGTCACCACGCGGATCGTGAAGCCGATCCCGAACAGTGCGAGGCCGAGGAGCACGAGGTACCCGAGACTCCGCGCTTCGCCCGCCGGGTCCTTGCCCGCCTCGATCACGTAGTGGTGCGGCGCGAGCAACTGCGCGTCGTCGAACGCGACGCGCGCGAGGTTCGGAAGGCCGTTCTCCACCAAGAGCCCGCGATCGGTGACGCCGTGCGAAGCGGGGCCGATCTGGAGGAACACCATCGCGTTCTCGCGCTCGCCGAACACGGGGACATACGTGAAGTGATCGACCTCGATCGTGCGCTCATCGTCGACCACGCCGTCGACGAGCCTCACCCATCCGCTCTCGGGCAGCTCGCCGCGCTCGAGCGCGAGGACGGAGAGTGCAGTGAGCTCCCCCGCGCTCAGTGCGCGCAACGCGCCGAAGCCGCCGAGGACGGCGAGGCAGAAGCCGAAGACGACGAGCTGCCCGCCGCGCGTCCACACGAGCCACTTGTATCGGGCGACGAAGCGATCGAGCGCGGGCGAGGAGTGGTCGCGAACGCTCAAGCTCGTCGCGACCGTCGAGGCGAGCGCGCCGAGCGGCAGCCCGATCAGCATGCCGAGGACGAGCCAGGTCGGGAACACGTAGTACCGGTGGATCGCGCGCAGCTGCACGTCCGCGAGCCAGCGATATGGACCCGCGTGGTACCAGCCGAGCGCGCCCGCGATCGCCAGGCCGAGAAGCACCCCCGCCTGCTGCGCCCCGCGATGCATCGCGCAGCAAGCATATGCCCGTCACCGGTGGCGCCCAACCGAGATGGGGGAGTGACGGACAGACGCGCGTCTGGCACCGCCCGGCCCGCACACTCCGCGCCGCCCGTTCGATAGACTGCAGCCGGAGGTTGCGATGGAACAGTGGAAGCTCGCCGTGGTCGTCGGGGCAGTCGCGCTCAGTGGGGTCGTCGTCGGTGCGGGGTGCTTCGGCGCGCCCGCGGCGTCGGCGCAGGTCGCGCAGCCTGCGTTCACGCGGTGCTTTTTCGGGCGTCAGGAGTCGGTCGACGTCGACAACTCGGGCGTCGTTGCCTCGCCGGATCTCTCGCACACCATCAACGTGCCTGCCGGTTGGACGGTGGTCGGCGCCGCGGGAACCGAGGGCCAGGCCGCCGTCCTGCTGTGTCGATGAGAGCGTAGGCGGTCCGCACGCTGCGTCCGTCGCCTGAACGAGCTGCTCCTGCATTTTCGTCGGCTCGTGATCATCCGCCGCCGTGCTCACGCCGCGCGGTTCGCGGGAACGATGCGCTGCGTGCTCCGGCGTAGCACTCCGGGATCGCCGGGGGCCGTCACGGCCGAGGTTACGTTGCCGTCCTCGTCGTTGATGGCGGCGGTCCGCTCGCTGGCGCCCTGTCCCTGGACGCGACCCCGGCTCCGAAATGCACGGGGTAGTCGGCGGGATCGCTCAGCGACGCCGCGGGGACGGTGACGAGCCCGTCCGGTCCGCCGTGATGAACGTTCGCGCGCCCGTGTTGCTCGGCGGCGTACCAGCCACCGACCGCGATGTCTGCAAAGCCGTCGCGGTCCACGTCGCCGAGGCTCGCCACCTGGTTCCCGAACCATCCGCCATCACCGTCCGGTCCGCGCAGCGACGACACGGGCATGGGGTCGAGCCCAGTCGGCCCACCGAGATAGAGGTACACGGAGCCGGTCGCGCGATTGACCTGATCATCCCCGACCAGCACGTCGTCGTAGCCGTCGCCGTTCACGTCGCCGCTTGCCAGCGCGCGACCGAACACACCGCCTCCGGTGGGCGCCGCGAGCGTGGTGGCGGGGCTCGTCTCCACTCCGTCGGGTCCGCCGAGATGGACGTACGCGCGCTGAGCGCTCTCCGCGCCGACGACGACGTCGGCGTATCCGTCGTGGTTGACGTCGCCCGCCGCCGCGACTTCTGCGCCGTAGTGACCGCCTGGCCCATCGAGCAGACGCGGCGTCGTGTCGATGCCTGCCGCGCTTCCGCGGTACACGTACGCGCGACCGCGTCCCCCGCTCGCTCCGTGCGCGCCGACGATGATGTCCGCGTAGCCGTCGCGGTTCACGTCGCCGGCCGCCGCTGCGGCGACGCCGAAGTACGAGTCGTGGCCGTCGCGGCCGGGCAGCGTGGTGGACGGCTCGGCGCTCGGTCCGCCAGGCCCGCCGCGATAGACGTAGGCCGTGCCGTCGCCGCCGACCGCCGTCACGAGGAGATCGTCGTAGCCGTCCGCATCGACGTCGCCCGCACCGACCACTCGCCAGCCGAACTGATCGAGCATTCCGCTCGCGAGCGTAGGATCGATCAACGTGATCGACGGCGTCGTGGCGAGACCGTTCGCGCCGCCGAAGAAGAGGTACGCGCGCCCACTCGCGTTGTCCACGGCCTGCGCGCCGACGATCACGTCGTCGTACCCATCCCCGTTCACGTCGCCAGCGACAGCGACGGTGTCGCCGAAGAGGCCGGAGTCGGGTCCGTCGATCGTCGTGGACGGCACCGTCGCGATGCCGCCGGGGCTCCCCCGATACACGTAGACGCGACCGTTCCTGCCTGCGAACGGCGCGCCCACGATCAGGTCCCCCCATCCATCGCCATCGACATCGAGCGTGGGAGGCATGTGTCCGGCGAGCCCGGCGTCCGTCCTCGGCGCGTCCAGGGGAACGGAGACGACGTCGTCGCTCGCACCACTCGCCGAGGCGTCGGTCCGCTCGCTGCTGCGTGCGCACCCGCTCGTTGTGAGCGTGGCGAAGGCGAACGCGAGGAGGCCAGCACGGCGGAGGATCACTCGATCAGCGTACCTCGTACTCGGGGCCGACGCGCTTTCGCGGCTGCGCCGCCTGAGCCGCGCAGCGCGGTCCCGAGCGTCTTATGGGTAGGCGCGATCTTCGTACGCTCACGGCGACTTGCGGAGAGCGAAGCTATCATCGGCTGTGGCTTCGCAACGCCTCGGAGCGGCGTTGGTCCTCGCGGTCGCGGCGAGCCTCGTCAGCGGCTGCCTTGCCTGCGCCCCGGCTCCGATCATCCAGACGGACGCCGGCGACTGATTCTGCTTCGAGCGCGCGGATGCGGGCCCGATTGCCGGGTGCCCGTGCGAACTGTACGGGAGCTGCGTGAACGGGCTCGCCTGTTCGTGCGCGCCGTTCAGCATCGTCTGTTACCGGGATCAGCAGCGGTGGATGGCATCCGGATGCGTCTCCGACGGCGGCGCTCGTGACGCCGATTCCATGGACGCCGGGCCCACGGATGGCGAGCGGTCGCGCGAACGGGCTCGCTGCTGCATTCGCTCCGCGTGATCCCATGACGCTTCGACCACGCCGCCGAGCCGAGGTTTCATCTCGGGGGCGCCGCTCGACCCGGAGAGCCCAGGGGGGCCGAACGGTACGTCCGTCGCCTGAAGCGAGCCGCTCGTGCATCTGCATCGGCTCGTGATCATCCGGCGCCGTGCTCACCTGCTGCATCGCCCACCGCGAACGGCGATCCGCCCGGCATGCCGGGTGCGGCCGTGGGCGCCGACTCCGCGGGCGCTGCCGCCGCCGTCTCCGTCGGCGATTGCGCCGGCCGACCGCGACGACGGCTGCGACCCTGGAAGAACGATGGCGCGATGCGGTCCGCGTCGCCCTGCTTCCAGCGAAGGAACGAGATCAGTCGCCGCGCGTCGTCGTAGGTCTCGGCGAGTAGCGTGTACGCGCGCTGCCGCAGGTCGGCCGACGGCGAGCGCGCGCCCTGATCGCGCAGGCCCACGGTCGTCACGAGCTGGTTCGCCGCGGCCTCGGCCTCGGCGAGATCCTGCGCGCGAAGCCCGGTCCTGCCGTGCACGGCACCCCAGCTCTCGCGCAGCGCGGCGACGAGCTGCAGCACGTCGAAAGAAGCGTTCTTGTAGCCTTGCCCGTTCGTCAGCTCGGAGGCCACGCCGGATGGCAGGAGCTCGCGCGCCACGAGCGAGCGCACCTCGGCACGGAGCAGCTCGCGGCACTGGGTCACCCGCGCGAGGAGCGGAGCGAGATCGGCGCCGCTCTCGATCGCGCGATGCCACGCGTGCGCTTGCAGCGCAGCGCGCGCGAGGAGCTCGAGGCGCTCGACGGGCCGCGCCATCTCCTCACCGACGAGCCGCACCAGCTCGTCCTCGTGCTTGCGGATCTCGGGCGCGGCGCCGATCACCACGAGCGCGGCGGACGTCATGTCGACGTTGAGCGAGAGCAGCGTGCGAGGGTCGAGCGCCATCAGCTCGTCGCGCACCAGGTCGAGCGGCTGGGGCGCTGCGTCGTGGATGGGAGCGCCGTCGATGGACATGGCGTCGAGGGAGGGCATGGTCGTCTCCTTCGTCCGAGTCACGCGCTGCGAACGCCCGCGAGGGCGCCGTCGACCACGTCGATGACGAACACGCCCGAGCGCTCCGCGAGCTCCACGTCGCGCCATTCCGTGAGCAGCGCGGTGTACGCGCGGTCCCGCAGCGCGCGGGGCGACACTGCACCCGCCACTCTCGGCCTCGCACCGTCGAGCTGGCACGCCAGACCGTGCGCGCGCCAGAGCAGCTGCAGCGGTACGTCGTGGCTCTCGCACTCCTGCTCGTGCTCGGAGAGCACCTCGACGAGCTCGCAGATGTAGCGGCAGCGCTCGTCGTGGCTCGTGTCTCGCCGGCAACGAACCCGGCGCGGCAGCTCACGCCGCCGGACCACCTCGCGCCGCACGAGCAGCCGCGCGACGGTCTCGACGTCGCGGAACGCATGGTCGGCTCTGGCGACGAGCGCGTCGTAGTGCTCGACGAACGTCGACGGCGGCGCCCACATGAGCTCGGACTGGGCGCGGATCAGTGCCCGAGCGAGCAGCTCGAGCCGCGCGAGCCGTACCTCTTCTTCTACTGCGTCGCCCCGACGCGCCGCTGCGACGCGCTCCAGCACGCGCGCCCCGAGGGTTCGCTCGTCGCCGTCCGGCTGCATCACCGCCGTCGCCGGCATCGCGAGCAGCTCCTCGCGGACCGCCGCGAGCGCCTCGATGCACGCGATGTCCTCGGGTGAGGCGGGGTTGGTGTGTTCGAACTTCGGGTGGGTCGGGGTGATCGGGGTCATGGCAGGGTCCTCCAGGGGCGGGAAATCCGCCCACTGCCCCCGGTATCGGAGCGAGCGCGCGGCCGTTGCGTCCCCGGGGGGGTCCGAGTGCCAAGATCGACGGCCGCGCTGCCGAAGCGGGCACTCCGAGTGCTCGCTCGGCGCGGCGTGGCCGCCGAGGAGAGCAGCCCGAGTGCTCGGTCGGCGCGGCGTGGCCGTGCGGAGAGCAGGCCGAGTGCTCGGTCAGCGCGGCGTGGCCGCGCAGAAAAGCAGCCGAGTGCTCTTCGAGGCTGCCTGGCCGTGCAGGAGAGCAGGCCGAGTGCTCGGTCGGGGCGGGTGGGCGCCGAGGTGAGCAGGCCGAGTGCTCCGTTGGGGCGGCGTGGCCGTGCAGAAGAGCAGGCCGAGTGCTGGTCGGGGCGGCGTGGCGGTGCGGGAGAGCAGGCATCAGCGCCTCGACGACTCACCCGGCCCTGCGAACCCAACCGAGAACGGCCTCGCGCATCGCTTGATGCAGGTTGAGATGCTTCTTGCGCGCAGCCTCTTCCACGCGCTTCCACGTGGCCGCCGGAAGCCGCATCGAGCGCAGCTCGGTCTTGCCCGACACGCCCTTGACGGGTCGACCTCGGCGCAAGAGCACGGCGCCGTTGCCGAGCTCGGGCATCTCCCACAGCGCGAGCAGCGAGGGCCCGCCGCGCTCGCCCGCGCCCGCGAACGCATTCCGGCGCACGGGACCGAAACGATCGAAGTCGACCGGGCCCGCCAGCGGGTCAATCGTTCTCGTAGCGCGCTTTTTCATGGGCGGTGGCCTTCCGTGCAGAGATGACGCGGATGTGGTCGAGCGCGACCTCGGCGTACACGACGTAGAGAATTCGGGTTCTCGTCGAGACGCCGAGCAGGACGAAGCGATCCGGATGGGCGGTGTCGGGATAGTAGGCGGCGAGCGCGTCGTCGAATGCGGTCACGGCCTCGGCGAACGACACGCGATGCTTGCGCGCATTGGCGCGCGCCTTGGCCGGGTCCCACTCGAAGCGCACGAACTTAATGTACTACATTTTCGCTCGAGAGCGCGCCTCGCTCGCCGCGTGCGGCACGGTGGGTCAGCGGGCGCATGTGCGGGGCCAGATGCAAGTGAGCCGGTGGGCACCGAGTGAACAGTGGAGGTAGCCGCCTTCCGTCCGGCCCGAGGCGTCGGCAAAGTCCGGCAGAGGTCCCGCATCGACCCGTTTCATCGTCCTCGTGCTCGTGCTCGCGCTCGCGCACCCGCTCGTATTCCAGCCCCTCATCCAAGACCCGAATCCGCGAAAGCGGAGAGGCGTCACGAAAACGAAAACGAAAACGCCTCAGCGCTTCTTGCTCTTCGCCTTCTTCAGCCCGCTCTTGCCGGGCGGCCGCTTCGTCGGCCCATCGCTGCTCGGCGCGCTCGCCTTGGGCTTCGGTGCCGGCTCGTCGTCGTCGTCGTCGTCATCGTCATCCACGGCTGCAGCCGCAGCGCCCGCCACCGCGAGCGCGGGCGCAGCCGGCGCGCTCGCGAAGTCGAGCTTGTACACGGGCTTGCCGCTCGCGCGCTGCTCCGCGCGCTGCTTGAAGTAGAAGAACCCGGCGATCGGGACGATGGCGAGCGAGATCAGCTGCGACGTGGAGAAGCCCGCGAAGAACCCACGCTCCGGGTCGTCGCGCACATACTCGATCGCGAAGCGCCAGAGGCCGTACGACATCGCGAGCGCGAGCAGCACCTGCCCGTAGAACTCGCGGCGACGCCACATCACGATCGTGATCGCGCAGAGCGTGAACCCTGCGAGCGACTCGTAGATCTGCGTCGGGTGCACCGGAAACGAATTCGCCGCGTCGAACGGGAGATCGTAGTCCGCGACGTGATGGCTCCACGCCGGCGAGCCCTCGTCGTTCGCCCAGTGCGGGAACGTACCGAGGGGGACCAGCCAGCTCGGGGCGTCGTCGCCGAGGCGCGCACCGAAGTCGCAGCCGTAGAGGTAGCAGCCGATGCGCGTGAGGCCGAGGCCCAGCGCGAGCGTCGGCGCGGTCACGTCCGCGAAGCGCAGCA
>JAYVCF010000268.1:0-5507 GCA_043750095.1 Deltaproteobacteria bacterium | reverse complement strand
ACCTCGAGCCACCGTACGCAACACCGCGTGCCCAGCGACCCTGAGGCTCGCTGAGCAATGGACCCATCCTCGCACCCCGAACCTCAGCGGACCTCAGGGCCGATGGAACCGCCAGCGCAGTACCGTTTCGGCGACATCGACGGGAGCGATCAGCGCGAGAACACGATCTCGACCGCGGGGTCGAGGTGATAGCCCTCTTCGTTGGTCATCAGGATGCCCTCGAGGCCAACCTCACGCAGCGACCGGATCGTCTGGTGGAGGCGCATGACGGCGGCGTGCGGGAGGATGCGCTCGCCCGGCCAGCCAATCTCGATCAGCGCGTCGCGCGCGACGGCCGTGTACTCACCGCGCGCCGCACGCTCGGCCAGCGCCAGGAGAATGCGTCGCGGAGGTCCGCGGCGTGCGAAGTCCACGCGCGTGCCCGCCACCTCGATCCAGCGCGCCTCCGAGCCGAGCCGAAGAGCACGCTCCGGCGTGACGGTGCTCAGAAGCTCGCGACGAAGCAGTCGGGCCGGCGTGCCCGCCTCGTCGACGGCCAGCGCAACGCGGCTCGCGCGCGCTCTCGCGTCCGCGAGCGAGCGCTGCGCGGTGGCATCGTCACCACGCGTCGACGCCTCGCGCGCGAGGGCCACCTCCATCAGCCCCTCCAGCAGATCGACTGCCTCGAGCACGTGTGGGTCGGTCGTCCCGTCGAGCTTCTCGCGCGCCGAGCCGATGTGCTCGCGCGCCTCGGGCATCCGGCCCATGTGCGCCGAGAGCGCGGCGAGATAGGCCTCGGCGAGCGCCACGAGGCGAGCGGCGCGAATGCCGCGCGCGATCTCCAGGGCTGCGCGCATGTGCGTCTCGGCGTCGGGCCTGCGCCCTTCTTCCCACGCGATGGCGCCGAGCTCGAGGTGGGTCGCGCAGAGGAAGTGAGGGTAGCCGCACTCCTCGCAGATCGTGAGCGCCTCCGTCAGTGCAGCGCGTCCTCGCGCGCGATCGCCGAGCTCGACGTGCGCCTGGCCGAGATGGAATTGGAATGTTCCTTCGCGACGACGATCGCCCACGCGGCGCGCGGCCGTCAGTCCGACCTCGAAGTCGACGATGGCATCGGCGTGACACGCGTCCAGCTGCGCGAGCCAGCCGCGGAGCCCGCGAAGCGCGCCGCGCAGCAGATCGCACGTGGCGTCGTCGTCGGGCAGGAGGCGCAACGCACGCTCGAGCCGCTCACGCGCCGGATCGACTGCGCCCGAGGTGCCGAGCGGCACGGTCGATAGGTAGAGCACCCACGCTTCCATCCGCGCATCGACGCTCGCCGCTCGCTCGATTGCGGACGAAAACATCGGGAGCGCGCCCGCGAGATCTCCTTTCGTCCATCGCACCGCGCCTCCGAGTGCGAGTGCGTAGGCCTCGACCTGCGCATCTCCCGGGGCCAGCAAGACCGCCTGATCGAGATCGGCGCGCGCCTCGTCGAGCTCTCCGACGAGCGAGCGCATTCGAGCCCGTGCGAGGTATGCGCTCGCGGCGAGCGCGCCAGCGGGAATGCGCGCCGCGCCTCCGACTGCCGCCGCGACGACCCCTCGGAACAGATCCCGCGGTCCGCGCATCTCGAGCAGCGGATAGAGCGCGAGGGCGGTGCGAATGGCGATTGCCGGATCCGACGCGCGCGCCCACTCGAGGGCGGCCGTGAGGTTTTCGCGCTCGCGCTCGACCCACGCGAGGCCCGCGGTCCCATCGAACGTGCGGATCCCGAGCGCGTACGTCTCGGCGCGCTCGACGTAGTAGGTGGCGTGACGCCGCGACAGCTCTGCATCGGGCTCCATCCGCTCGCGCGCGAACGCGCGAACGCTCTCGTACGAGTCGAGCCTCGCGTCGGCGGTGCGGACGAGCGACCGATCGACGAGCGAAGCCACGACGGCCGCCGCGCTCGCGCCCGAATCCGAGGTGGCAACGATCGCGTCGGCGGCAGAGAGGTCGAAGCCGCCGCGAAACACGGTGCACTGACCGAGGACGGTGCGCTCCTCCGGCGAGAGCAGCGCCCACGACACCGCGATCGCGGCGCGCAGCGAGGCGTGATGCTGGGGCGCGTCGCGGCGCGTCGTCCGCAGGTCGTCCAGAGGTCGCTTGGCGATGCGCTCGAGCATCACCGCCGCCGGCGCCACACGCGCTCGTGCCGCCGCGAGCTCGATGGCGAGCGGAAGTCCGTCGAGCCTTCGAACGAGCGCGCGTACTGCGTCGGGGTCTGGCGGCGCGGCCGACGCGGCGAGCGCGCGCTCGGCGTAGAGGCGGATGGAGTCGCCCTCGTCGAGTCCGCCGATCTCGACCAGCGTCTCGCCATCGATGCGCAGTGCCTCGCGGGAGGTGACGATGAAGTGCGTGCCCGGCGCGAGCTCCAGCCAGAGAGCGACGGTCAGTGCGGCGTGGTCGACGAGCTGCTCGAAGTTGTCGAGCACGACGAGGGCTGGCGCGCGGCGCGCGAGCGCGTGACCGATCGCGCGGCTGGCGGCGACGCGGTCCTCTGGCAGCTGAGCACCCACGAATCCCGCCATCGCGGCGAGCAACGCGTCGAGCGTCCCTGCGGCGGTGAGATCACAGAACAGCGATCCCGGCTCGCGCGCGCAACACTCGCTCGCCATGCGCGTCTTGCCCGCACCGGGCGGGCCGACCAGCGTCACGAGCCGCGATCGCCCCCGCGCTTCCGCGAGATGTCCGAGCTCGCGCGCGCGTCCGACGAACGCACTCCGGTGTCCGTGCGGATCGGAGCTCACCGCGAGGAGTATACGCGCCACGCCGGGGCCGCATCGATCGCAGTGGAAGCGATCGCGTCGAAGGACGGTGACTCAGGCTGAAATCGAAGACACTGAGCCGTGCGGGGCTCGAACCCGCGACCTACGGGTTAAAAGCCCGCTGCTCTACCAACTGAGCTAACAGCTCTCGAAGCGTCGGGCCGTCTAGCACCGCCGATCGCGCCCCGCACGTTGTACGCTGACGCCGTGGTGCTCGCGCGGGTGGCTCGGACGGCCTTCTCCTACGGCTGGACTGCGGTCGTGAGCGCGGAGGTGCTCGCCGTTCAGGCCCTGCGGCCGAGCGCGGCGACCATGGCGCGGCACACGCGACGCTGGGCGCGCGTACTGATTCGCGGATGGGGAGTGGACGTGCACACCGAGGGGCTGGGCCGCATCCCGACCGATCGCGTGTGCATCGTGGTGGCGAACCATCAGAGCTATCTCGATGTGATCGCGCTGCTCGCGACGATGCCGCAGACGCCCGTGTTCCTCGCCAAGCGCGAGCTCGAGAGGCTGCCGCTCTTCGGTCGCGCGATGAAGGTGGGCGGACACGTCTTCGTGGACCGCGGAAAGCACGAGCGGGCCATGGAGTCGCTCGATCGCGCGGCGCGCGAGCTGCGGGCGGGGCAGCCGCTGGCCATCTTTCCCGAAGGAACGCGCGCGAAGCAGCCCGCGATCCGGCCCTTCAAGAAGGGCGCATTCCATCTCGCGAAGAGCGCCGGCGCGTGCATGGTGCCGATCGGGATCCACGGGAGCCTCGAGGCGTGGCCGACGTCCTGGGCCGCGCCGCTGCCGCTGCGCGTGGACCTGCGCGTGGGCGAGCCGATCTCGGCGGCCGACGTGGCGTCGATGGATCTCGAGAGCCTCATGGCCAGGGCGCGCGGGGAGATCGCGCGGCTCGCGGGGCTGCCGCTGCTCGACGGCTGAGCGAGACGCGCCATATTCGCGCGAGATGCGGAGCGGAGCGCGGTCGTTGGTGTGCCTCGCGGCGTGGTTGCTGGCCGCGACCGCGTATGCGCAGGCAACGGATGGGAGCGAGAGCGAGAGCGAGAGCGAGAGCGAGAGCGGGAGCGGGAGCGAGAGCGGGAGCGGGAGCGAGAGCGGGAGCGAGAGCGGGAGCGGGAGCGAGAGCGAGACGCCGCGCGCCCGGACACCGAAGATCGCGATCGTCATCGCCGGCGATCCGGATCCCTCGATGCTCGCCGCCGCGCAGGCGCTCGAGTCGATCCTCGCCGGGACCACGGACGTGACGATGCCGAGCGACAGCGCGATGCGCGCCGCGATGCGAGGTGAAGGAACGGGCGACGGGCTCGACGACGTGCGCGCGGAGCGACGGCACCTCGGTCTCGGCGAGGCGCGCGACGTGACGGCGCTGACCGTGCTCGGCGAGGTCGCGGGCGCGGATCTCGTGGTCGTCGTTCGCTCGTCGCATGGGGCGCCGGAGGCGACGGCGTTCGATGTGCTGCGTCGCTCCTTCTACGGCGGTGAGCTGCCGCTCGAGCCCGTGGACGCTGCGCACGCGACGCACTTCGTGACGCGCCGAGCTCAGCGCGCCGCGCGCCCGCTCGATCCCGACGAGACGGTCCCAGCGGCCACGGCGCCCACGCCCGTCGTCGATCCCGCCACCGCGGTTCCGCCCGAGGCGATCGCGCCCGATCCGGAGTCGACGCCGCACCAGCCCGACTTCTTCGAGCAGTACTGGCCCTACTTCGCCGCAGGCGCCCTGCTCATAGGGGCAGTCGTCTTCGTCGTGATCGCGACCCAGAACAACTCCACGCCGTCGCCGGTGCTACGATTCGAGGCCGGCGGAGGGTCGTAGTTGCCGTCACGCTTCCTCGCGCTCTTGCTCTCGCTCGCGGTGCTCTTCGCGGCGCCCCGCGCGAGCGCCCAGCGCCAGCCGGCCGACATCCTCGACGCGGTCGCCCTGCCCGCGACGCCCGAAGGCTTCGAAGAGCTGCACGATGGCGACATCACGTGGCAGTTCCCGAGCGCAGCGCGGGATCTCGTGAGCGTCGTGCGCGATCAAACCGCCGCGGACCGCGCGCGCATCACGACGGAGCTCGGCGCCCCGCCTGGCCCGGTGCTGATCCGAGTGGGCCGCGATCCCGACGAGATGACGGCGCTCGCACCGCCCGAGGCGCCTCCGCCGGCGTACGCCGTGGGCGTGACGTACCCCGGCCTCTCGCTGGTGCTGCTCACGCTCAGCGCGCCGAGCACCTGGGAGCGGCCGCCCGTCGATCAGGTGCTGGTCCACGAGTGGAGCCACCTCACGCTGCATCGCGCGCTCGGAGACGCGCACGTGCCGCTCTGGTTCGACGAGGGCCTGGCGATCCACGAGGCGCGCGAGCGCAGCTTCGATCGCGTTCGCACGCTCTGGGAGGCGACCGTACGCGGGAGGCTCATTCCGCTGGACGATCTCGACGGACGCTTTCCCGATCGCCCGCACGCCGTCGACCTCGCGTACGCGGAGAGCGCGGACTTCGTCGGTTGGCTCTTCACGCACGGCGACACCGGCACGCGCGCCGTGCGTCGGCTCCTGGAGCGCATGCACGAGGGCCAGGCGTTCGAGTCGGCCGTCTCGGTCACCTTCAGCAACGACCTCGGCGGGCTCGAGGCCGACTGGCGTGGCGAGCTCGGGCGCCGGTATGCGGCGCTGCCTCTCTTGCTGGGCTCGAGCTTCGCGTGGCTCGTCGTGCTCGTGCTCTTGGTGTTGGCGTATCGACGCAAGCGCAAGGACGACGC
>JAYVCF010000267.1:0-10124 GCA_043750095.1 Deltaproteobacteria bacterium | reverse complement strand
TTTTTCGCGCAGCTCTACGCGATCGCGCGGCACGACACGGCGACGCCCGGCGGGCATCGCGTGGCGGCGGCCGCGATCTATAGCGCGGGCGATCCCTTTCGATCACCGCGCGCGAGCGACCAAGGACGTTGCGACGTCTTGCCCGCGCCGCACACGACCGTGCCCATCGCGATCGTCTCGCGCGCCTGCGACATCATCGCGTGTGACGAGCCGCAGGCGTCGGCACTGGCGCGAACCGCGCGCGTGATGCAGCCCGGCGCCGTCGTGCGTACTTGGACCGAGCGTGCGCGCGCCGAGCTCGGCGATCCCAACGTCACGTGGCGCATCGTGAACGCGTTCGGCAACGAGACGCCGCTCTGTACCATCGGACCCATGTGCCCGATGTCGGCGGCGCTCCTCGATCACGTGCGCTGGCCCGACGGCGTGGCCGACGAGAGCGGCATCGATCACGAGCCGTTCATGCTCGATTTTCTCCGCACCCACTCGGGGTCGTGAGCGCTACTTCTTCTTCGCGGTCTTCGCGGCGGCCGTCCTGAGGAGCTTCTGAGCCTTCTCGACCGCTGCCTTCCGCGCGTCCCGCCGCGCGTCGAGCTTGTCTTCGATCGCCAGGTTCGCCTCCATGTCGTCGGCGATCTCGTCGGCGATGGCCGCGCCCACCGCGCGGAGCCGGTCACCGAGGCGCGTCTCCAAGCGCGCGCGGATTCCCTCGCGCAGCAGCTCTTTGATCACACCGTCCGCTTCGGATCGCCCGCCGCTCTCGAGCCAGCGCGACACCTCGAGATGCAGAAACTCGGCGCCTGCGGGGCCGCTCGGGCGCGCGCCTCCGCCGCCGTCTCCGTTCTTGTTCCCGCGCTCGCCGCCCTCGTCATTGTCGCCCATCGGACACCTCGCTCTCGCGAGCGTACCGCAACCAACCAGCGTACAACGCCGCATGACCCAGATCGCTGGCCTGGTCGGCTTTCGTCCCTCTCCCGCCGTCGTGCACCGCGTCACCGCGCCGCCCTACGACGTCATCAAGCCCAAGAGCGCGCTCGCGCAGCGCCTGGAAGCCGAGCCGCTCTCGATCTCGCACGTCACGGTCGGCCCCGATCCGGTGGCCGCCTTCGCGCGCCTCCAGAAGGACGGACTCGTGCGCGACGACGAGCCTGCGTTCTACGTCTACGAGCAGGCGTGGACGAGTGACCTCGGCCCGGAGCGACGACTCGGCGTGCTCGTCGCGTGCGAGGTGAGCCCCTACGAGAAGCGTCGCGTGATCCGGCACGAGAAGACCTTCGACGAGAAGGTCAAAGGCCGCATCGCGCTGGCGAACGCGACCGCGCACACGTTCGGTCCGGTCTTCGCGCTCGTGCGCGCGCCGCTCGATCCCTTCCTCGACGAGATCACCAAGACGGACACGCCGCTCTACGACTTCGACACCGATCTCGGCGGGCTCAACGACCTGCACGGAATTCACTCGCGCGTGTTTCGCGTCGTCGCGTCGTCGGAGCGCGGTCGTGCGCTCTCCGCGTTGCTCGAGCCGCCGCCGTTCTACATCGCCGACGGTCATCACCGGTATCACGCCGCGCTGAAGAACGGACAGACGCACGCGCTGATGTACGTGACCGAGCGCGCGCGCATCCAGGCGTACGACCGCGTGGTCACCGGGACGACGCCGTTCGAGAGCGTCAAGCCCACGCTCAAGCTGATGCCGGCCGATGGGCTCGCCACGCCGCCGAAGCATCGGTTCGCGATCTACACGCGCGGCGGCTCGTACTTCCTCGACGCGATCATGATCCCGCAGGACGTCGTCGGTCGGCTCGACTGCTCGATCCTCGAGCGCGAGCTCTATCCGCACCTCGGGCTGACGCACGCGATGATCCAGGACGACAAGCACTTCGACTATTACCCGGAGTCGCAGCTCGATCAGGCGCGCGCGGCCGTCGATCGCGGCGACTACGAGCTCGTCATCGCGCTGCACCCGGTGTCGATCGACGAGCTCATGAAGGTCGCCGACGCAGGCCTCGACGACCCGAACGTCGTGATGCCCGAGAAGAGCACCTTCTTCGCGCCGAAGATCCTGAGCGGCGTGTTCGTGTACCGCCACACGCTCGCGCCCTGAGATGCGGTACGCTCGGCGCATGGTCCGGCTCGCTTCGTTCTCGCTCGTCGCGCTCGCGCTCGTCACCGTTTCTGCGTGCAGCTCTACGCCGCAGTGCGTGATCGACACCGACTGCCCCATCGGCAGCTACTGCACGAACACACCGGGTGGTGGTGGCGGCGTTTGTCTCGAGCGAGGCACGGGTGGCGAGCACGACACGGGTCCCCGCGCCGACAGCGGACCGCCCATGGACACGGGGCCGCACGGCGACACCGGTCCCACTCCCGACACGGGCCCGACTCCCGACACGGGCCCGACTCCCGACACGGGAGCGCGCGACACCGGCGCATCCGTCGACGCGAGCGACGGCGCACCGAACGGCTGATCGGTGGCACTCACGGTCGGCGACGAGGTGCTCGCGCCCTGGATGGACGACGGGTACTTCTATCCCGCGACCATCGTCGGACTCGACGGCGCGAATGCGCACATCGCGTACTTCGACGGTGCCGAGTCCGACGTGCCGCTCCGCACGCTGCGGCGCGGCGTCATCGGCGTGAAGGCGCAGGTCTCCGTCAACTGGCGCGGCAAGGGCGGCTACTACGGCGCCGTCATCCAGAAGCGCATCGGTGCCGCCGTGTACCTGAACTACGAAGACGGCACGAGCGGCTGGGCCACGCTCGCGCAGGTGCGCATCCTCGGCACCGTGCTCTCGGGGATCGACGTGTCGCTCGCCGCGTGCAGCTACTGCGGCAGCGCGATGTACGCCGACGCGCTCCAGTGCTCGACCTGTGGCGCGCCGCGCTCCGGCCGCGGCTGACGATCAAAGCCGCTCGAGTCGGACCTCGCTGCGGCCGAACGCGCTGGTCCGCGTCACCACGAGCGCCGCGCCGTCGATGCACGTGGTCTGCGTGATCGCCGCGCCCAGGTACGAGAAGGAATACGACGCGCCGTCTGCGGCCTCTCTGACCTCGCCGACACCCTCGACGCGGCGGACGCCGAAGGGTGCCCAGAGGAAGCGGTGCTCACCGCGCAGCGTGAAGCGCCGGCCGTCGGGGTCGAGCGTGAGGATCTCGACGCCGCGCACGAGCGTGACCCCGAGCGAGCGCACGCGCGTCGTGTGGACGACCTCGTTCCGCGCCGCGCCGCTCTCGTAGTCGACGCTCGTCTCGAACCAAGGACGCCCGGCGAGTGCGGTCAGTCTCCACGCCAGGCGATCGAAGGTACCCATCGCCGCGCGCGCGAGCGCAGCGCGGTCGGTGATCGCCAAGGTCAGGCGTCCGCGCCAGCGCGCCTGCATCGCGCGGTAGTAGCGATGGCTCGGCGGGAGGCCGTCGCTCACTTCAAGCCGAGCACGGCGCGCATGTCGTAGCGGCCGGGCGGGCCCAGGGCGGCGACCCAGCGCGCGGCGCGCAGCGCCCCACGAGCGAAGAGCGTGCGATCGTGGGCGCGATGCACCAGCTCGATGCGCTCGGCGGGGCCGGCGAGCAAGAGCGTGTGCTCGCCGATCACGTCGCCTGCGCGCACGGCGTGGATGCCGATCTCCTTCTTCGGTCGCGCGCCGACCATGCCGCTGCGGCCGTGCACGTAGGCGCTCGCGTCGAGTGACTTTCCCTCGGCGACCGCCTCCGCGAGCCGCAGCGCGGTGCCGCTCGGGGCGTCGACCTTCTTGTCGTGGTGGACCTCGATGATCTCCGCGTCGAACTCGTCGCCGAGCAGGCGCGCGGCTTCTCTCGCGAGATGAAAGAGGACCGTGACGCCCACGCTCGTGTTCGGAGCGAGGACCACGCGCTGCGTGGCAGCGAGCGCATCGAGCGCGGCGATCGCGTCGGCGCCGAGGCCGGTCGTGCCGACGACCAGCGGCTTTCCGATCCGCGCGCAGGCCTCGGCGATGCCGCGCGTCGCGTTGCGATGACTGAACTCGATGACCGCGTCGGCCGCGACGATCGCGCTCGTGTCCTTCGTGATCGACACACCGAGCTTGCCCACGCCGGCGCGCTCGCCCGCATCCGCGCCGAGCGCTTCGCGTCCGTGGTCGATGGCTGCGACCAGCACCAGGTCCGTCGACTCGGCGATCGCGCGGATGATCGCTCGGCCCATGCGGCCGTCCGCGCCGTGCATGGCGATCTTCAGCGCGCCCTCGCTCACGCGAAGCCTGCCGCCGTCAGCGCGGCCTCGACCTTCGACACGCTCGCGTCCGTCGGCCAGACGAGCGGCAGGCGAATTTCCTTCGCGATGTGGCCGCGCGCGGCGATCGCAGCCTTCACCGGGCCCGGGTTCGCTTCCACGAACATCGCTTCGTGCACGGGAAGCAAGTGAAGGTGGAGCTTCCGCGCCTCGGCGATCTTGCCGGCGTTCCAGAGGCGCACGACGTCGCTCGTCTCTTTGGGGAGCAGGTTTGCCGTCACCGAGATGACGCCCGCGCCGCCGACCGAGAGCACGGGCAGCGTCAGCGCGTCGTCGCCGGACATGATCGCGTAGCGATCGCCGAGCTTGCTGAGGATCTGCTCGCTGCGCAGGACGTTGCCGGTCGCCTCCTTGATCGCGACGATGTCCCGCACGTCACTGAGGCGCTCGAACGTCTCGACCGCCATGTCGACGCCGGTGCGCCCGGGGATGTTGTAGACGATGCTCGGCATCGCTACGCGCTCGAGCACGGCGCGGAAGTGCGCCTCGAGCCCCGCCTGTGTCGGCCGGTTGTAGTAAGGACAGACGAGCAAGAGCCCGTCCGCGCCTGCCTTCTTGCAGAGCAGCGAGAGCTCGATCGTGTGCTTGGTCGACACCGTGCCGGCGCCCGCGAACACGGGGACGCGCTTGTTCGTCTGCTCGACCACGATGCGGACCACGCGCTCGTGCTCGTGCTCGTCGAGCGTCACGCTCTCGCCCGTCGTGCCGCAGGGGACCACGCCCTCGCAGCCGCCGGCGATCACGCGATCCACCAGCGCGCGCAGGGCCTCTTCGTCGATCGCGCCGTTTCGGAAGGGCGTGATGAGCGCAGGCATCGTTCCCGAGATCCGCATATCGTCTCCTTACTGTCTCGCGAGCGGGCCGACGATAGCGTTGCATCTCTCCCTCGGAAAGCCGGAACATCGCGGCCCGTGCCGATCCTTCCCGACGCCGAACCACGAACGCTGCGCCTCGCCGTGATCGGCGACGTGCACCTCGCGTTCGGGCCGGCCGACGTCGCGTACCTCGACGCGCAGGCCTACGACGCGGTGCTCTTCGTCGGCGATCTCTCGGGCTATGCGCGTCGCGGTGCCCTGCGGGTGGCGCGCTACGTGCGCTCGCTCCGGACGCGCACGTACGTGATCCCGGGCAACCACGACACGGTCGGCGCGCCGCAGCTCCTCGCAGAGCTGATGCAGAACGAGACGGCCATCCAGATGCTCGGCAGCGGTCAGCGCGATCGTGTCGAGGAGCTTCGCGCGCTGCTCCAGCCGGCCGAGCTCGTGGGTTACTCGATGCATGCGATGCCGGGCCTCACGATGATCGCGGCGCGCCCGCACAGCTTCGGCGGACCCCATCTCGCGTTTCGGCCCTATCTCACCGACGCGTTTCGCGTGGCATCGATCGAGGCGTCCGCCGATCGCTTGCGCTCGCTGATCGACGACACCCGAGACGAGCGCATCGTGTTCCTCGCGCACAACGGCCCGACGGGGCTCGGCGACGAGCGTGATGCGATCTGGGGCTGCGACTTCAGGCGCGCCGAGGGGGACTTCGGCGATCCCGATCTCGAGGCGGCCATCCTGTATGCGCGCACCAAGGGCAAGCGCGTGCTCGCGGTGATCGCCGGCCACATGCACCACGCGCTCAAGGGACGTGGGATGCGCAAGTGGATCGAGGAGCGCGAGGGCACGCTCTACCTGAACGCGGCGCGCGTGCCGCGTGTGTTCAAGCAGGAAGGGAAAGAGATGCGGCACCTCGTCGAGGTGGTGATCGAGGGCGAGCGCGCCAGGGCGCGCGAGGTGTTGTTCGAGGCCCCCTGACGATCAGCGCAGGTCGCGCTCCAGCTCCGCCCAGAGCGCGCCGGCGTCGCCCGGGCGCTCGCTCGACTTCGGCGCCATCGCGCGTCCCACCACGGCCGCGGCGCTCGCCGAGAGATCGGGTCGCAGGCTCCCGAGCGGCGCCGCCTTGCCCGTCACGATGTCCATCATCACCGCGCCCGGATGCTTGCGCGCGGTCGCGAACGGGAGCTTGCCGCTCAGCGCTTCGTAGAGGACCACGCCGAGCGCGTAGAGATCCACGCGCCCATCGACGCTGCCCTGTCCGGTCAAGAGCTCGGGCGCCATGTACGCGGGCGTGCCCGTCAGCTCGCCCGTTCGCGTGAGCCGCTCGAGCCCCTCGATCTTCGAGAGCCCGAAGTCCACGAGCTTGATCGGGAACGCGCCGCCCTGAGGCAAGAACACGTTCGCGGGCTTCACGTCGCCGTGCACCACGCCGTGTCCGTGAACGGCCGCGAGCGTCTCGGCGATCGCGAGCGCGATCGGACGCAGCTCGATGATCGCCATGGGCCCGCGCGCGATGCGCGCCTCCAGCGTCTCGCCGCGCAAGAGCTCCATGACCGTGAACGAGCGGTCGCCCTCGTCCTGTCCGACGTCGAGGATGCGCACGATCCCCGGATGCGAGAGCGCCTGCAGGATCGACGCCTCGCGCCGAAAGCGCCGACGGATCGCGGCGTCGCCGTGGAGCTGGGCCTTGAGCATCTTCAGCGCGACGCGCTCGCCCGTCCGAAGATCATCGGCCTCGTGCACCGTGCCCATCGCGCCCGCCGCGATCACGCGCGCGAGCCGATAGCGGCCCTCGACGATCGTGCCGTTCGCGGGGGCCGATTCCATGAGGGCGATCGTCGGATCGGGGTCGGGGAGGGTCAAGAGAAGTGCGAGGCGAGAGATCGGGTCCGAGGGGAGCCTTCTCGTGTCCCGGCGTAGAATCGCGACCATGTCGCGCCCCTTGGACCCGTCCGGCCTCCTCGCTCGCGTCCCCGAGCTCGAGCCCTTCGCCACCGATCCCGGCATTCGGAAGGCGATCGAGCGCGGCTCACCGCGCGGCGTGTATCGCGCGCTCTTCTGGGCACGCTGGCTCGGCCGGCTGCGCGACGACAAGTCCCGGCAGGAAGCGTCGGCGCTGCTCGGCAATCGACGCCTCTTCCTCGAGCCGCTCAAGGGCCGCGCGCCCGTCATGTCGACCATCAACGGCATCGGCACGACGATCTACGGACGCGATGAGCAGGCCGCGGACGGCGCGTACGTCACCACGCTCTTCTTCGTCTTCTTCTTCGTGCCGCTCATCCCGCTCGGTGCCTATCTCGTCGCGGACGCGGGCGGACGCAGCTATCGATTCTACGGAAAGGCACCGCTCGGCTCGTTCTCGTACTTGCTCGGCATGTTCTGGCTGCTCGGCGCATCGGGCGCGGCGCTCTTCGGGATCGGCACGACGGTCTGGGCCTCGCAGCACGCCACGCTCTACGTGGTCGATGGACTGCCGGTTCCGATCGTGGCGACGATCAACGGGCAGTCGATCCAGGTCGGCGCCGACTCGCAAGCCTCGATCGTGCTCGGGACCGGCACGCAGTCGGTCGTCATCCAGACGCTCGATGGCCGCACGATCGAGACGGGGACGCTCGTCGCGCGCGCAGGCGAGGACGTGCTCGCGTGGAACGTGCTCGGTGCCGCACCTCTCTATCTCGAGCAGGTCGTGTACGGTTCGTCGCTCTATCAGGCGCCCACGGGGCCCGATCCGGAACTCGCGTGCGGACACACCGACGTGCACTGGGGCTCGGTGGACTATCCCTTCGTCGAGCCGCCCGCCTCGATCCAGATGGAGTCGCAATACGGCACCGAGACGCGCTCGCATGCCGGGATCGTCTCGGGTGGGTTTCGACTCTGCGCGGCGCTGCTCGCGAGCCGGCAGCACGAGGCCGAGGCGGTGTCGCTGATTCTCCACGTGGCGTCCGCGCTGCCACCGACCGACTCCGCGAGCGCGCTCGAGCTCTCCGAGTACGCGATGCGCGTCGGAGGCCAGTTCGAGGACGTGCTCCCGATCGCGAGCGCCGCGCGCGAGGCCGCGCCGACCGACATCAACGTCCATCGCTTCTATCAGGACACGATGGTCGCGCTCGGTCGTCGGGCCGAGATCGTCGCCGACTACGACGCACGCGCGAGCGCGGATCCGAGCTCGGCCGACGCGGCCTACCTCGCCGTGCGCGTCACCGCGCGGCCCGACGCGCTCGACACCTATCGCACGCTCTCGGACCGCTTTCCGCAGCACGGATTCCTCCAGCGTGCCTACGGCTACGCGCTCTACGACGCCCATCGATGCGCCGACGCGATCGACGTCTGGTCGCGGCCGGGTGCCCTCGGTGTCGGCGCCGAGCAGATGACGCTGCCGCGCGCCGCATGCCTCGTGCGGCTCGGTCGTGCTGCCGACGCGGCGCAGCTCGTCGACGAGGTCACGATGCGCATCCCGCAGATGGCCGAGCCCTTCGCGTTCGCGTACAGCGCGGCAGCGCTCGCGGGCGGTGCCCCCAACCCGGCGCTCGTGCTCTCTCGCGCCGACTTCACCGACGACCCGGGTGGGCGCATGCGGGCGACGCTCGCTGCGGGCCTGCCGCTCGATCGCGCGCAGATCGCCACGCTCGAGGGCGTGGATCGGGATCTCACCGAGCTCTACCTGCTCGGCGACGAGAACCCCGAGCGCGCGCTCGTGCTCGCCGCGAACCTGCCGACGCCGTCGATTCGGCAGATGCCGGAGGCACTCTTCGTGTTGTTGTACGGCGAGGCCTGTCGACGTGATCCGAGCTCGGCCGTCGCGAGCGTTCTCGCTCATGCATCGCCGCTCGGTCCCAGCCGAACGCAGGTCTTGCGTGAGTTCGTCGCGACGGGCACCGAGAGCGTCGAGCTCACCGAGCTCTATCCCGAGGTACGCGCGAGCGCCTGGGTCGTTCGCGCACGCGCGGCGAGCAGCGACGAAGAGCGCGCGCGCTACCTGGCCCGCGTGCCCGAAGACGATCTGCTCGGCTCCTGGGCGAGCCGCGCGCTCACGGGCTGGCCTGCGCCGGAGCCCTCGTCCACGTGAAGGGACGCCCCAAGAGCTCGCTCGCCGCGCGCGCGTTCTCGGCGATGGCGCTCTTCGTGGGCTTCTACGCGATGGGCACGGCGATCGTGCTCGGCCTGCTCTGGGTGCCCTGGGCCCAGGTGCAGTACGAGAACGGCGTCGGCTTCTCCGGCATCGTGTGCGGCGTGTTCGCGATCTGGATCGCCATCGCGCTCTTGCCTCGCCTCGGAACTGGCAAGGCGCCCATCGAGCCGCCCGCCCCGACCGAAGCGCACCAGAAGCTGCGCGCGCTGATCGACGAGACGGCGCGCGCGGTCGGTGAGCCGCCGCCGGACGAGCTCTACGTGCTCGCGAGCGTGAACGCGTTCGCGGCGCGACGCGGCGGGTTCATGGGCATGGGCGGACGCAGCATGATCGGCATCGGCCTGCCCTTGCTGTCCGCGCTCGAGGAGGACGAAGTGCGCGCCGTCATCGCGCACGAGCTCGGGCATCACCATGCAGGCGACCTGCACCTCGGTCCCTGGGTGCATCGCACGCGCATGGCCGTCGCGGTCGCGCTCGCGCGCCTCGAGGGCGCGAGCTTCATTCTCCATCTTCCGTTCGCCCTCTATGCGCGCATGTTCTTGCGGCTCACGCGGCAGGCCTCGCGCGATCAAGAGCTCGCCGCCGACGCGATCGCGGGGCGCGTGGTCGGCAACGATGCGGCGGCGCGTGCGCTGATCGGCGTCGAGCGGCTCGCACCACGCTGGGGCGCGTACTTTCACGGCGAGGTGATCCCGCTCCTCCACGGTGGCCATCGTCCACCGCTGCTCGATGGGTTCCGGCGCTTTCTCGCGCAGCCCGTGCTGCGCAACGACGTGCAGGAAGCGATCACGCGATCGACGGATCACGATCCGCACGAGAGCGACACGCACCCGCCGCTCGCCGAGCGCCTGGCCTCGCTCGAGTCGTCGCGCGTCACGCGCCCGCCGGCACCCTCGAGCGCGCTCGGATTGCT
>JAYVCF010000266.1:0-6093 GCA_043750095.1 Deltaproteobacteria bacterium | reverse complement strand
GCATCCTCACCAACGCGCACTCGAACTGGGGCATCACGCAGTACGCCGGCCGCAGCTTCTACGAGGACCTGCTCGCCGCGGGCGTCCGCGTCCTCGAATACGAGGGCGGCATGCTCCACACCAAGACGCTCGTCGTGGACGGCCAATTCGCGACCGTGGGCAGCGCGAACATCGACGTCCGCAGCTTCCGCCTGAACTTCGAGCTGATCGCCGTGCTCTACGACCCGCCCATCGTGAAGCAGTTCGAGGCGCTCTTCGAAGAGGACGCGGCGCACGCGAAGGAGATCAGCGCGAGCGAGTGGGGCAAGCGCGGCATCGGGGTGAGGTTGATGGAGGGCGTGGGGAGGCTGATGGCGCCGCTGCTCTGAGGGCGAGAGCGAGAGCGAGAGTAGATTCAGAGCGGTCCGTCGACCAGCCCGTGCACGAACTGCTTCACGACGGGGACCGCGCTCGCGAGCGCCTCGTCGCGCGTTCCTTCGAACACGATGCGGCCTTGATGGAGCATCGCCACGCGATCGCAGATGGTGAAGAGCCCCGCGACGTCGCTGGAGATCACCACGCACGTGGTGCCGAGCTTCTGCTGCTCCTCGCGGATGAGATCGTAGATGCGCTGGCTCGTGACGGGATCCAGGCCCGCGGTCGGCTCGTCGTAGAGGATCAGCTTGGGCTTGCTCACGGTGGCGCGCGCGACGCCGACGCGCTTCTTCTGGCCGCCCGAGAGGCCGCCAGGGAGGCGCGACTCGAAGCCGGGGAGCGACATCCGCTGGAGGCGCTCGGCGACGCGCTCGGTGATCTCGGCCTCCGGGAGATCGAAGAGGCGGCGCAGCGGGAACGCGATGTTCTCGCCCACCGTCAGGTAGTCGAAGAGCGCGTAGTTCTGAAAGAGCATCCCGACGTCGCGTCGCACGTCCATGCGTGCGCGCTCGTCGAGCGCGAGCAAGTCGTGGCCGAGGAGCTGGATCGATCCGGCCGAGGGCGAGAGGAGCCCAGCGATCGACTTGAGCAGCACGCTCTTGCCCGCGGCGCCGGGGCCGATGAGCCCGTAGATGCAGCCCGCGGGAACGCTGAGCGAGACGCCCTCGAGGACGCGCTTGTCGCCGAAGGAGAGGTGGAGATCGGAGACGCGGATCACGAGGGCGCGATGGTGCCACGAGCGAGAGCGAGAGCGAGAGCGAGAGCGAGAGCGAGAGCGAGAGCGAGAGCGAGAGCGAGAGCGAGAGCGAGAGCGAGAGCGCTATGCTCCGCCACCATGCTCTCTTGGGACGCAGCCCGCGCCATGCTGAAGGACGAGTCGCTGCCGGCGCTCCTCGTCGATCGCGACGCGTTCGATCGCAACGTGCGCGCCGTCGTGGCCAAGGCGGCCGCCGCGAAGAAGCCGCTGCGCGTCGCGACCAAGTCCGTCCGCAGCGTCTCGCTCCTCGAGCGCGCGCTCGAGATCGGCGCGCCGCACCTGCGTGGCCTCCTCGCGTTCTCGATCGAGGAGGCCGTGCTCCTCGCGGGCCGGGGATACGACGACATCCTCGTCGCGTATCCGAGCGTCGACCGCCGCGCGATCGACTCGGTGGCCGCGCGCGCGCCGCATGCCATCACGCTCATCGTCGACGACCTCGCGCACGTGGAGGTGATCCAGAGCATCGCGAGCGCGCGCGGCGCGCGGCTCAAGATCGCCATCGAGCTCGACGTGTCGTTCCGGCCGCGCGTGCGCGGCGACGTTCACCTCGGTCCGCGGCGTAGCCCGCTTCGGAGCGCCAAGAGCGTGCTCGATCTCGCGCGCTCGATCGCGACGCGCCCCTCGCTCGAGCTCGCGGCGCTGATGGGCTACGAGGCGCACATCGCGGGCGTGTCCGACGAGTCGCTCGCCATGCGTGCGTTCAAGCGTGCCGCCTGGCCGCGCGTGATCGAGCTGCGCTCTCAGACCGTCGATGCGCTCACGCGTGCTTCGCTCCTGCCGCGCATCGTGAACGGTGGGGGCAGCGGCAGCGTGACCGCCACGCTCGCCGATCCGTCCGTCACCGAGGGCACCATCGGCTCGGGGCTGCTCTGCGCGCACCTCTTCGATCACTTCACCTCCGATCGCTACGAGCCCGCGCTCTTCATCGCGCTCGAGACGTGCCGTATCCCGGACGCCGCGCACATCACCTGCCGCGGCGGCGGGTACGTCGCGTCGGGCGCGCCCGGAGTCGACCGCCTGCCGCGCCCCGTCCTGCCCGAAGGGCTGGCCTACGTCGCACGCGAGTCGGCAGGAGAGGTGCAGACCCCGCTCGACGTGTCGCGCGCGTCCCACGTGCCCGCCATCGGCGAGCCGGTCCTGTTCCGCCCGGCGAAATCCGGTGAGATTGCCGAGCGATTTCGCGAGCACGTCCTCTTCGCCAAGGGTCGGATCGCAGGCCACACGCCGACCTATCGCGGCGAAGGTTGGTGCTTCTTTTAGGGGCCCGCCGTCGTTGCTCGCTCGTGCGTGCGTGCTAGTAGCAACCGCTTTTCATGGCGGCAGAACCCCAGCGGCAGGTGGCGGGCGCCGGTGACGTCGACGAGCGAGCACAGCTCGCGTTCGTTCGCGCGCTCATCGACGACGAGATCCCGTTCAATCGCGTGCTCGGCCTCAAGGTTCGTCACCTCGCGCGCGGGCTGGCGGTGCTCGAAATCCCGTTTCGCGCCGAGCTGATCGGCGACCGCGAGCGGCCCGCGCTCCATGGCGGTGTGGTGTCGGCGCTCGCCGATACCTGCGGCGGCGCGGCCGTCTGGACCCAGGTCGGCCCGCTCGATCGCGTCTCGACCATCGACCTGCGGGTGGACTACCTGCGCCCAGGCCGCGCGGAGACGCTGATCGCGACCGGGACCGTGCTCCGCGAGGGCAATCGCGTCGGGGTCGTGAACATCGTGGTCACCCACGAGGGTGACGCGGCGCCCATCGCGGAAGCCAAGGGCGTGTACTCGATCAAGCGCGTCGCGGGTGGAGGTCGGCCGTGACGATCGACGTGACCCCCGGCGGCGGGATCGAGCGCGGCAGCGTCGGACTCGAGGACGCGAGCCCCGACGACGCGCAGGCGCGTATCGTCGCCGAAGAAGAGCGCTCGCTCGGGCGCATCCAGAAGCACCTCGCGGCCCGCAAGCTCGTCCCGCGCAACGACGACGATGGCCTCGACTTCGAGACCGAGATGCTCTCGCTGCGCGATCAGATCCAAGAGGCGCGCCTCGAGGACGTGCCGCCGCTCATCGAAGAGATGGAGCGCCTCACCGAGGTCGCGGCGCGTCGGGGCAAGGTCATCGAGGGCGCCGTCGATCCGATGTCGCCCTACTTCGGGCGCATGGTGCTCGAGGAAAACGACCGGCGCCGCGAGGTGTTGATCGGCAAGGCCACGTACCTCGAGCCACGCACCAACGTGCGCATCGTGGACTGGCGCGATGCGCCGGTGTCGCGCCTCTATTACCGCTACGAAGAAGGCGACGAGTACGAGGAGACGTTCGGCGGGCGCGAGGTGCTCGGCGAGATCGTCACGCGGCGCAGCGTCGCCATCGGCAGCGGACAGCTTCGGCGGATCGGCTCGCCGCAGGGCATCTTCGTTCGCACGAACGAGGGCTCGTGGCGTCGCGCGGGCGAGAGCGCTCGATTGCACGGAGGGCAGGGCGCCGCGATGCGTCCCGAGGGCCACCACAAGCCCGTCGAGGGTCATCGCCCAGGACGCCTCGGCGTGCGCATCGACGACGGGCGCGACGAGAAGTTCCTCCCCGAGATCACCGCGCTCATCGACGCGCGTCAGTTCGAGCTGATCACGCACACGGACGCGGGGCTCGTCGTCATCCAGGGCGGCGCCGGCAGCGGCAAGACCACCATCGGCCTGCATCGCCTGGCCTATCTCGCGTTCCAGGATCCGAAGCGCTTCCGCTCCGACAAGATGCTGGTGATGGTCTTCAACGACGCGCTCGTTCGCTACATCTCGCGCGTGTTGCCTGCGCTCGGCGTGCATGGCGTCGGCGTCGTCACGTTCGAGCGCTGGGCGGCCAAGCTCCGCATGCAGCACCTGCGCGGCCTGCCCAGCGAGTACCACGGCGAGACGCCGGGCCCGGTCACGCGACTGAAGAAGCACCCCGTCATGCTCCGCGTGATCGACGCCTACGTCGGCCGCGTGACCGAGCGCGTGAGCGCCTTGCTCGCGACCTCGCTCGACAAGACGGACGCGCGCGACGAAGCCCTCGCGTTCTGGAAGGATCACGAGCGTGCGCCGCTCGCCGTGCGGCTGCATCGGCTGCGCGCTTGGTCCTCGCCGACGGTCGAGGCCACCGACTCGGAGCTCGCGGCGCTCGATCGCGGACAGAGTGTTCCCGCCTCGCGTCCGGCGCCGAGATCGGTGGCCATGCGCCACGCGATCGAGCGCGCGGTGTCGCAGGCGCGACGCGAGCTGCTCGATGTGTCCTCCGCGTGGTCGGAGATCCTCACCGACGAAGCGACGCTGCGCGCCGCGTTCGCGAAGTACGATCCCGATGCGCTCGACGAAGAAGACATGCGCACCGCGCTCGCGTGGTGCGTCGAGCGCTGTGCTTCGGTCATGGCCGAGCTCGAGTCGCGCCGCGACGACGGTGACGATCGAGATCGCAACTCGCAGCGTCCGCCACCGGTCGCGCCGGAGGATCGCGAGCGCAGCGACGACGATCGTGCGCTCCCCATCGAGGACGAGGCGCCGCGCGCGAAGCTGATCGCACGCCGCCGCGCGAGCGACGACGACGACGACACGGGCGAGGACGACGACGATCGCAACATCGGTATCGATGGCGCCGCCGAGGTCGAGCCGCCGCGCCTCGATCGCGAGGACGACGCGCTCTTGCTCCGCATCACGCAGCGCCTTCGCGGCCCGCTGATCCAGGGCAAGGCGCAGAAGAGCAGGCCCGTCGAGCGGCTTCGCTACGAGCACATCCTCGTCGACGAGGCGCAGGATCTCTCGCCCGTCGAGCTCGCGGTGGTCATGGGCACGTCGAGCAAGGCGCGCAGCGTGACGCTCGCGGGCGACACCGCGCAGCGCCTGCACATGGACAACGGCTTCGAGGGCTGGCCGCAGCTGCTCGAGGCGATCCGTCCGCGCCGGCCGGGTGGGCCCGACGACGCGTTCCCGCCCATCAACCTCGAGCCGCTCAAGGTCCAGTACCGATCGACACACGAGATCATCGAGCTCGCGAACGACGTGCTCGGTCCGCTGGCGAACAAGGACAGCGGCAACGCCATCCGCGGCGGCGCGCCCGTCGAGCTCTTCCGCTTCCAGCACTCGGGCGAGGCGGTGGGCTTCCTCGGTGAGGCGCTGCGCGAGCTGATGCAGTCGGAGCCGCGCGCGTCGATCGCGGTCATCTCGCGCTACCCGGAGCAGGCGGACCTCTACTGGAAGGGGCTCGTCACCTCGGAGGTCCCGCACCTGCGTCGCATCGCGGAGCAGGACTTTCCGTTCAAGCCGGGCATCGACGTCACCGACGTGCGGCAGGTCAAGGGGCTCGAGTTCGACTACGTCGTGCTGCTCGAGGTCACGCGCCAGAGCTATCCAGTCAACGACGAGAGCCGTCACTTGCTTCACATCGCGGCGACACGCGCGGCGCACCAGCTCTGGATCACGAGCGTGGGCGAGCCCTCGGAGCTCTTGCCGCGCGCGCTCGTCGACCGCGCGTTCTGACGCTCGGTGTTGGTCGCGCGTCGCGTCGCGCGTACCATGGCGCGATGAAACGCACGCTGTGGATCGGAGCGATCCTGCTCGCGCTCGGCGGCCCCGGGTGCACGGGATCGGTCGGGACGAATCAACCGGACGCGCGCGGAACGGATGCGTCGATGTCAGCGCACGATGCGGCGAGCTCCGACGCCGCGGGCCGGGATGCGTTCTCGGCGACCGATGCGTTCGTGGCCACCGACGCGTTCTCGGCGACCGACGCGTTCTCGGCGACCGACGCGTTCGCGGCCACCGACGCGTTCGCGGCCACCGACGCCTTCGCGCCACGTGACGCAGCGCCTCCCGTCGATGGCGGCCCCGCGTCCCCCGTGCTCGTCGCCGGCTGTCGCATGTTCCCCACGGACAACCCATGGAACCAGGACGTGCGCGGCCTGCCCCTGCACCCGCG
>JAYVCF010000265.1:0-8814 GCA_043750095.1 Deltaproteobacteria bacterium | reverse complement strand
CGAGACCGAGCGCGGGCTCGTCGAACTTGCGCGCGACGGCACGCGGCAGCCGAGCGCGTGGCGCGTGGCGAACGCCGCGATGATGTCGGAGCAGGTCGACAACGCAATGACCGGCATCCTCCACGACCCGTCCCTCGGCTCGTCGGTGCTCGGATCCGATGGCAGCCTCGGAGAGCCGGGGCAGGGCTCGCCCGGCGGACTCGAGATCACCAGCGCCTGGCGCTACTTCGACAGCGACTCTGGCCATCTATCGCGGCGTCGTCTCGGGGCGAGCCTCGGGCCGACCTTCATGACGACGCAGTGGCTCGGTGCGCGCGCGATTGCTCTGACGGCGAGCGAGAGCGACGATGACTTGCGCGTGATCGACGTCACCGACGTCGAGCATCCGCGCGAGCACGTCGTCGCCAAGACCACGGTCTTCTCGTGCGGCGAGCTTCAGACCGGGACGTTCTTGCCGCGTGACGGCGGCGGTCATTGGCTCGTGTCCAGCTCCGGGTGTTACGTGGCGCTCGCAGACGATCTCTCCCGCGCCGATCCGATCGGCCTGCTCGATCACCTGCGGCGCCGCGGCTCGATCGGCATCGACTGGCACGAGCACTCGCACGAGCTGATGCTCGGGTGGATCGTGTTTGGAATGCCGTTGACCGTGTTGGCGGTCGGGGCGCAATCGGCGCTGCGGTCGCGCAAGCGCAAGTCTCCACCGAGCGCTCTGTCGCCCGTGCTCGCATGGGCGCTCGGCGCGTACTTGGTCAGCGCGGGCTGGATGTTGTTGCAGATCGCTCCGCTCTTCGCGTGACGCCTGTCGGGGCGGGGACGCGCGCCGTGTTGCGGCGTCAGGGACAGATGCCGGACGGATCTCGCGTGTCGTCGCGCCCGAATCGCGCCGACGGGTCTTTGCTCGTGCCGGTCGATAGCACTTCGTACGACGACGGCTGACGGTCGGGCTGGGGTCTGAGGGGGTCCACCGACGGCAAGTAGCAGAGCGTAGATCCGCCGCCCATTCTGGGCACGCCCGGGAACGATAGTGGCGCTCGACCTGACGAGCTCTCGACACCGATCTGCGGCACGTACACTCCTACGAAGCCGATCCCGCCCGCCAGAGGCCTCGGGAGTGGCCGCCTCGAGCCGCCATCCGATCTCACGGCGCAGGGTCTGGAAGTGGCCAGTTGGGGGAATCCAAGAGCGTCGCCACCGGACGCGTGCCGCTGATGCTCGCGAGCTCGTCGAACGCGAGATCTCCGGCGCCGTTGGTGATCGTGATCTCGGAGCCCGTGATCGAGACGTCGGCGTGGTGCGAGACCGACGAGTCTTCGCTCTCGCCCGTCCACTCCGCGCTGTACGTGCCGCTGAAGTCGGTATCGAGTCGCACGCAGCGGGGCCCCCCGTCGAAGCGGCAGATCTGTTGGACGTGCCACGACTCTTGGAGGACGTCGCGCGAGCAGCCGCCGTCGAACTCGAACGTGAGCTCCGGCGGGCCGCCCGGGATCACATCTCGGAGCGCCATGTGGCCGTAGTCCGCGAAGCCGTTGGCACAGCCGTAGCTGTCGTACCAGTCGGAGAGCAGAGCGAACCAGGTGGCCGCACCGGCTCGCACCACGAGATAGTCCGTGTACCCGTCGTCGGCGCGCTCGATCCGGGCAGACGCGGAGGGCGACGCCGATACCGCGCTCGCGACGTCGGTCGCATGGAGGTCGGCCGGGCAGGGCGTGCCGAACACGTCCCAGCCCGCGCAATAGTGTGCGCGCAGCGCGGCCGCGACCGCTGCGTCGTCCGCTCCGTCAGGCAGCGCGATCCACTGGTGGGTCGGCGCAGGGGGAGCCGCGGTGTCGGCGGAGGGCAGCGCGTCCAGGTGGCTCGAGACCGTCGCGTCGGGCCGCAGCGCGAGCGAGCGCGTGTACGCATCGCGCGCGGCGGCGGGATCACCACGGGCCTCGGCGACCAGGCCGATGTTGTAGAGGCACTGCGCCGTGCGCACGCGGCGACGCTGCGGCGGATCGCTCGGCAGCGTCGTGAGGACCGCGCTCATGTGCGCGGCGGCCGCGTCGAGGTGGCTCGCGCGGAACTGCGCGTAGCCAGTCTCGCATCGCACGTCGACATCGCCGGGAACGAGCGCGAGCGCGACCTCGAAGCGCGTGGCCGCGTCGTCCCAGCTCTGGTCGTGCGCGAGCCGGCGGGCGTCCGAGAGGGCACGCGCCACGGCGGCCCGCTCTTCGGGCGTGAGCGGCGCGCGCGGCGCGGCGACGCCCGCGCTCGGCGGCGTGGTGCTCGGGGGCGCGGCGCTCGGGAGCGCGCTTGGCGCCGGCGTGACGCTCGCGGGCGGCGCACTCGGCTGCGGCGCGGCGGGAGCCTCGCCCGACCCGCACGCGAGGGTCATCGCCGCGACCATCCACGACGCGCCCCACGCAGACGCACGCTTGCTTCCCATTGGCATGCGGCGAGGATGCCATCGATCGCGAGGCAGAAATAGGCAGCTCCGCCGGCGGCCCGAGCTCCCCGCACGCTACGTTCTACGTTCTTCTCCCGTCTCTGGCGCGTTCACGCCGGCAGAAGCTCGAGAAGCTCCGCGTCGTCGATCCGTCGGCACGCCGTGACGCTCGACCAGGTCGCGTTACTCGACGCGGGCCGCGCGTTGCCCCATCGCGGCGCGAACCGCCTCGAGCAGCTGAGCGGCGCGGTAAGGCTTCGGCAGCACGCGCATGCCGGCGGCCATGGGCCCGTCGACCGAGCCGGCGCTGTAGCCGGTCGAGAACAAGATCGGCACATCGGCGCGCAGCCCGCGGATGCGCTCCGACGCACGCACGCCGTCGAGGCGCGGCATCATCACGTCCAACAGGACCAGGTCGAACTCGTGCGGGGCGCGCTCGAACGCGACGACGGCGTCGAGCCCATCCTCGACCGCGACGACACGGTATCCGGCCTGGGTCAGGAGGCGTTCGGCGACCCGCCGCAGGCTCGGCTCGTCCTCCGCGAGCAGGATGGTCCCGTGTCCGGTCGTCGCCTCGACCTCGGGTGCCGCCGGGCTCGGGCTCGTCATGACACGCGGGAGGACCACGACCATCTCGGTCCCGACGCCGAGGTCGCTGTGCACGCGGATCTCGCCCTCGTGCTGCTGCACGATCCCGTGCGCGACCGCCAGGCCGAGGCCGCTGCCTTGTGCACGTGGCTTGGTGGTGAAGAAGGGCTCGAAGATGTGGTCGAGGTGATTGGCCTCGATGCCGGTCCCGGTGTCGGCGACGGTGATGCGAACGACGTCGGTGTCGATCTCGGTGCGCAGCGACAAGACGCCGCCGCGGGGCATCGCGTCGCGGGCGTTCAAGCAGAGATTCATCAGGACCTGCTCGAGCTGTCCGCGATCGCCGAGGACGAACGCGGGCGCGTCGGGCCTGACCACGCGGACCTCGACACGCGACGACAGCGTTCGCCGTGCGAGCGCGAGCGTGTCGTCGACGAGCCCCACGACATCGACGCTCTCTTTCGCGACGTCGAGGCGGCGACTGAACGCGAGCAACTGTTTGGTCAGCTCGGCGGCGCGGCTCGCGGCTGCCGTGATGTCGGCGAGCGCGCACGAGATGCCCGCCGGGTCCGGAGAGCGCTGCGCGGCGTCGGCGGTGAGCAGGATCACCGCCATCAGGTTGTTGAAGTCGTGCGCCACGCCCCCGGCGAGCAACCCCACGCTCTCGAGCCGTTGTGCGGTCTCGAGCTTTCGGTCGAGCTCGCGGCGAGCGGCCTCGGCCTCGCGGAGCGCGGTGATGTCGGTGGTCGTTCCGACCAAGACGGGGCCGCCGTGGGTGCGCTGCATGCGGCGGGCACGGCTGAGCACCGAGCGCCACTGGCCGGTCGAGCGACTGCGCGCGCGAAGCTCGACCTCGAAGACGGTGTCCTCGCCGCGGAGCGCCTGCGCGAGCGCCTCGACGGCGCGGGCATGGTCGTCGGGATGAACCCGCTCGAGCCAGCTCGCGTCGGTCAGGCCGATTCCCAGGTCCTCGGCGAGCGGCCCGTTTGCGGTCGTCACGCCGGCGTCGAGGTCGCGCTCCCACACCGCCAAGTTGCCGCCCGCGATCGCTCGCTCGAGCCGCTGCTCGCTCACGTCGAGCCGCTCGGCGATCGCGCGTTGCTCCGCTCCGTCGGTCGCGACGACGAGCGCGCGCGCGGGAGGGCCTGGCAGGAGGCGCGCGCGCACACGGTATTGACCCGGATCGACGGTGCTGCCCGACAGCCAGGCGACGTCCTGGCCCGTGGCGAAGAGATGCTCGAGTAACTCGCGGACCTCGGCACGTTTCTCGGGGACAGCGAGCTCCTCGATCGGCACTCCCAAGACTTGGTCCGGCCCGGTGCCGTTCGGGTGATAGCGGTTCGTGTAGAGGATGCGCCGCTGGTCATCGAGCTCGAGCACGTAGTCGGGGATCCGATCGAGGAACGATCGAAAGCGCGCCTCGCCCGCGCGGATCGCCTCCTCGGCTCGGCGCTCGGCGGTGACGTCCGCCATGACCAGCAACGCGGTCGGAGCTTCGCCGGCCCGCGAGCAGGGACAGATGCGGGTTCGATGGCGCCGAGTCTCGCGCTCGAACTCCAGCTCGAGCTCGAGCTCGGTCGCCTCGCCCGTGGTGAACGCCCGATCGATCGCAGCGATCGCCTCCGCGCGCGCGAGCGGCGGCAGAACGTCGTCGAGGCGCGCGCCCAGCTCGATCGCGAGCCCAGGCGGAGCGCGGTTGACCCAGAGGCAGCGCCGCTCGCGGTCGAGGAGCGCGACGCAATCCGGCAACGCGGCGGCGACCCGTCGCTCGCGATCGGCGCCCGACGCCGCCTCGAACGGGTCATGTTCGCCCGACGGACGCCCCATGTCGATCAGCATACCCGAGGGGCGAGCCTCGACCCGACAAATGGACGCCGCGTCAGCCTTCGAAGGTGTAGCAAGCGCCCGCGCCGTTGGCCGCCTCGTTGCTCGGGCCGTCCACGCCGGGTGAGCTGCCGTCTTCGTAAGGGGAGCACGCCACGATCGAGGTGCCCGAGATGGAGACCGCGTAGCCGAGGTTGTCGAGCGTGCCGGTGTTGGACGCCTTCAGGTATGCCACGGCGCTCCATGTGCCTCCGGCGTCGCGCGCGAACGCGTACGCCGCGCCGGCGTCCGGAGCACCGATGTCCGCCGGGCTGCCGAGCACGCCGGTCGATCCGCTGTCCTCGCGGGTTGCGCCGATCACCACGAGGTCGCCCGAGATCGAAGCCGACACCCCGAAGGCGATCGTGCTTCGCGCCACCGTGGGCTTGAGATACGCAACCTGCGACCAGGCCGAGCCCACGCGCGTGAACACGTAGGCCGCGCCGCAGCCCGACACGGCGTTCGCGAGATCCGCGGTGGTGACGCCGGTCCCGCCACCGTCCTCACCGGGCGCGCCGACGACGATCGTGTTGCCAGACACCGAGACCGAGGAGCCGAAGAAGTCGGAGGCGTCGGTGTTGGAGGCCTTCAGGTAGGCCTGTTGCGACCACACGCCCGACACGTTCCGCACGAACACGTAGGCCGCGCCGGCGCTCGCCGCCGTGTTGCTCGCCGCGTTGCCGTCGATCGTTCGCGCCGCGCTCGCCTCGTTGTCGGCGCCGACGACCGCGGTGTCCCCCGAGACCGACACGCTCCAGCCGAACGAGTCGCCCGCGTCGGTGTTCGACGCCTTCAAGTAAGCCTGCTGCGACCACGCGCCGGCGCTCCGCAGGAACACGTAGGCCGCGCCCGCGTTCGCGCGCATGTTGCTCAGCTGGCTGCCGCCGACGCCCGTGGCCGCGCTCGCCTCGGCATCCGCGCCGACCACGATGGTGTCGATCGAGATGGCGACGGAGCGACCGAACGAGTCACCCGCGTCCGTGTTCGACGCCTTCAGGTAAGCCTGCTGCGACCAAACGCCCGACGTGTTGCGCACGAACACGTAGGCCGCGCCGCTCGCGCTCGCGCCGTTCCCGGTGGTGCCGTTGACGCCAGTCGCGGGGCTGTCCTCGGACGGCGCGCCGACCACGATGGTGTCGCCCGAGACGGCCACCGCGGATCCGAAGAAGTCTCCCGCTTCGGCGTTCGACGCCTTCAGGTAGGCCTGCTGCACCCAGGTGCCGCCGCTGCGCACGAAGACGTACGCGGCTCCCGCGTCCGTCGCCGCGTCGTTCGTTGGGTCGCCGTCGACGGTGGTCGCGTTGCTGTCCTCGTAGGGCGCGCCCACCACGATGGTGTCGCCATCGATCGCGACCGCATTCCCGAACTGATCGATCATGCCGGGCCGCCCGGCTTTGAGGTAATGCCCCGCGGCGAAGCCCCTGACGATCGTGATGGTGTACGTGACGCTCGCCCCGCCCTCGGCCGTCACGACGACCCGATGCGTGCTCGCGCCGAGCGGGAGAGTCGCCGACATCCAGGCCGCGCCGGACGCGACCGCGATGCCATCGATCGTGATCGACGCCTCCGCTGCGAGCGGTGCGGTGTGAATCGGTGTGAGAACGATCGATGCGGCCGCGAGCGGCACGCCGAGCGTGTACGCGAACGTGCCCGCCACCAGCGTGGGCGCGAGCGCTCCGACGCTCGAGGTGAGGCTCGCGAGCGCGGGCGCATTCCAGAGGCAGGTCGTCGGCCCCGATCGCAGCCACGCCGCATCGTCCATCGCACCGAGCGCCCCGCAGTCGACCGAGCAGGACGAAAAGACACAGCGCGGGACGCCGCCCGTCGCCGTGCAGATCGCGCATGCGGGGCCGCACGCGCTCGCGTCGTCGGGCACGCAGCTGCCGCCGCAGACGTGGAACCCGCCGTCGCACGACATGGCCGGCGCGTCGGCGCCAGCGTCGCTCGAGGCGGCATCCACGGCCGCCCACGCGTCGAGGCCCGAGCTCGCGTCGATGCCGACGCTGGCATCGTCGGCGCTGGCATCGTCGGCGCTAGCATCGTCGACGCCGGCATCGTTGGCGCCGCCGGCCGCGTCCGCGGAGAACGCATCCGTGCGATCCGCATCGCTCACGCCGACGTCGATCGACGCATCGACGGGATCACGCACGGGAATGCAAGCGTCGTCTCGGCAGACGCCATCTGGACAGCGCACGATCGCGCCGCACGCGTTCACGCACTGGGCGTCGAGGCAGACGAAGCCGGCCGAGCAGGCGCCACCCCCGCCGCAGCCATCGACGTCGACGAGCGAGCACGCGCCGACTCGCGTATTCGGATCCGCGAGACAGCGCGCTCCGATCGGACAGTCGCGACTCGTCACGCACTCGGCGCGACAGTGGCCCACGGCACACACGAGCGGCGCGGGACACTCCGACGCACGCTCGCAGTGCGCGCCGATCGACGGCGGAGCCTGGCAGGCCGCGAGCACGAGTGTGATCGGGAGCGCGATGGGGAACGCCCACCAGCCCATGCGCGCGTCGCCGCTCCCCCTCCGCACGACGGAATCATCGCACGAAAGCGGGAGCGGGCGGGACGGGCGCCCTCAGCGAACCGTCGTCGGCGCCACCGGTCCCGTGTCGTGAATCTGCCCGTTCGGCCGCGTGTCCGTGATGATCACTTGGACCGTGAAGTCGCCGGTGCTCGCGCTCACCGGGCAGTTCGCGATCTGGAGCTTGACCGTGATCTTGTCCGCCTGCTGACCGAAGTCGATCACTGCACTGTTCTGCGTCAACGCCATCGTACCCTCCGTGGATGAGCGGTCTTTGCTGCCTGCCCCGCGGGCGGGACGCTATCACGAGGGAAAGAACGCAGGCTTCGCTCGCGCAGCGCGCGGACGAAACCGGCAGCGGTCTCAGATGGGCGCGACTCGGATCGACGCGTCGTGGTATTTTCTGTTCTTGTTGGAGGCGGCGGATATGACCCCGAATCTTTGGCGCGGGCTTCTCGTCGCTGGCGTCGTCTCGACTGTCGCGCTCGCGGGGCTACCCGCACGCGCGCAGACGACGATCGCACCTTACTTCATGACCATCATCGACAACTCGGGGTCGATGACGGCTTCAACGGGTGCGGGCAACAACTCGTGCGGCGTCCCGCAAACGCGCGAGAACGACGCTCGCTGCGTGTTCACGCACGTCGTCGACGCCTACGGCGAGGTGAGCTTCGGGCTCGAGCAGTACCTCGACACGCCCTCGGGCGCGTGCGCCGCCATGTGCGGCTCGACGTGTGGCTGCGCGAGCGCGCACCTCGACTGCTCGGCCTGCAACCCCGGCACCGGCGCGGGCTGTCCCGCTGCGGGATCGACGGCGGCACAAGGCCAGGTCCTCGTTCCGATCGCGGGCAACAACCAGCCATGGCTCGAGCGCTACACCGACTTCACGTGCGGCTTCATCGCGCCCGCGCTGACCGGCTGCCAGGTGCCGCTCTATCCGTGGATCCTGGCCGGCGCGGGCGCGATCAACCCCGAGCTCTCGGCACGGACGTGGACGCCCATCGCGGGCTCGCTGCGCGGCGCGCGGCGTTACTACACCGGCGGTGATCCGCGGTACGCCTCGCCTCTCGTCGGCGATCCCGTCGGGACATGCCGCTCGGTGAACGTGATCCTGCTCACCGACGGCGGAGAGAGCTGCGCCGCCAACGCGCAGGTCACGATGGCGACGACCGAGCTCCGGACGACCGTGGTCGGCGCGCTGACGTACGACGTGCGCACGTACCCCATCGCGTTCGGCGTGGCCGCGCCCGACCCGCAGATCGAGGCGATCGCCACGGCAGGCGGCGTGGACGCCCCTGGGCCCAACCGCGGCTTCTACGCGACGGACGAGACCTCGCTCGCGCTCGCCTTCTCGCAGATCATCTCCAACTCGATCCGCTTCGAGATCTGCAACGGGATCGACGACAACTGC
>JAYVCF010000264.1:0-5963 GCA_043750095.1 Deltaproteobacteria bacterium | reverse complement strand
GGCAACACGGCCGAGCGCTCGGCGATGAGCGCGCGAACCGCGGTCGCGACCTGCACGGTGTTTCCCGTCGGTTGCTGATAGACGTTCAGCAGCACCGCGTCGCGGCCGTTGGCGCTGACGCGCGTCCACTCCGGCTCGACCTCGTCGCTCAGCGTCGCCACGTCTTCGATCTGCACGACGCCCTCGCCGTCCGTGCGAACGACGACCTGGCCGAGCGCATCGAGATCCGTGGCGACCGATTGCGAGACGACCAGATAGAGGACGTGCAGATCCTCGAGGCGACCGACCGCGACGACGGTGTTGCTCGCGGAGAGCGCCGTGACGACGTCGTCGATCGCGAGGCCGTAGGCGAGCAGCCGCCCCGGATCGACCGTCACCCGAAGCTCCTGCGTACGGCCGCCCTGCACGCTCGCGTGACCGACCCCGTTGACCGTCGCGATGAGCGGTCGAAGGTCGGTGTCGGCGATGTTGCGAAGCTCGACGAGCGAGAGCGTCGGCGAAGTGAGGCTGTACGCGAGCACCGGAAAGACGGTGGGATCCATGCGCCGCGCGTCGAACGCCGTTCCCGTTGGCAGCGTCGGAAGCAGGCCATTGAGGGCCGAGTCGGTCATGAGCAGCGCCGCGCCCATGTCCTGGCCCCAGTCGAAGCTCACCGAGATGTCCGCGCTTCCACGCGAGGTGCTCGAGCGAACGCGGCGTACGCCCGGCACACCACGCAGCGCTTCTTCGACCGGACGCGTGACCTCGATGGCCATTCGGTCCGCCGGACGGTCGCCCGCGTCGATGCCCACCACGATGCGCGGGAAGTCGACGTGCGGAAAGAGCGCGACCGGCATTCGCGTCGCCGCCGCTGCTCCCGCGAAGACGAGCGCGACGAACAAGAAGACGAGCGAGCGACGATGCCGTTCGAGCCAGGCAGCGGTCACGGCGTCTCCGCGGCGGGCGTGCCGGCATCGACCCCGGCGGGCGCGGCCTCGATCGTGACGGGCATCCCGTCCTCGAGCACCTGCGCGCCGCGGATGACGATCAGATCGTCGGCGGCGAGCGTGTCGTCACTGACGACCTCCACTTCGGTGTCCGTCTCGAGCCCGATGCGCACCACGTGCGCGTGAGCGTGGCCATCGAGGACCGAGAACACGACGAGGTGATCGTCGACCGGGAGCACCGCGCTCCGCGCCGTGACGAGCGTCGGCGCACCGGCGAGCGTCAACGAGCCCGTGACGTGCTGACCGAGCAGGAGCAGCGCGTCGGGCGGCAGCGCCGCGAAGAGATCGACCAAGCCCGTCTGTGCATCGACCGTGTCGGACACGGTTCGAACGGTGCCCGTGACGGTGACCGCCGGTGGGATCTCGAGATCGCTGACCTCCATCGTGGACGCAACAGCCACGCGGCGGACGTCTTCGACCTCGATGCCGAAGCGCGCCTCGTGGTGATCACGCAGGTCGAGATCGACGAGCGGCGAGCCCGCGCCCACGATCGCACCCGGCGTCACGTGGATCGCCGCGACCACGGCGGGCCCGGTGGCGGACATCGTGCGCGCGCCCGCGGAGCCCCGAACCGAGAGGCTCTGGAGCTGGAGATCGAACGAGCGCGCGGCCTGCTCGGCCTGCTGCATCTCTTGCTGCGTCGCGAGGTGGCTGGAGAAGCGCTGTTGCACGGAGAGCAACGTGGCGTGCGCCGAGGACGCGCTCGCGGAGGCTTGATTCACGGCGAGACGCGCATCCGGACTCGGCGAGACCTGCAGAATGGGATCGCCCGCGGCGACCTCTTGCCCTTCGCGCACGAGGATGTGCGTGATCTGCGACTCGTAAGGCACCGAGAGCGTCTGGCTGCCGGCCGGACCGCTGATGACGAGGCCGTAGAGATGGATGGTCTCGGTGAGCACACGTCGCTCGAGCGGCGCCACGCGAACCGACGCCGTCGGATCGGGTGCTGCGGTCTCCGCGGGCGCGGCCGCTCCAGAGCAGGCGCTGCACAACGCGAGCGCCATGGCGGTTCGGTTCGATCGGATCACGGGGGGCTCCCTTCGGGGACGGTGGCTGCGGGGACCGGAGTCGTCGTGTCGGTGACGGTGGCGGCAGTCGTCGCGCTCGCCACGGTCGTGCTCGCCGCAGGCGCATCGGCCAGAAGCACACCGGCTGCGATGTCGAGCGTGACGCCGAGCTCGAACTGGTTCTGCTGGAGCTGCGCGAGCGCGAGCTGCACCGTCAGCAGGCGAACGCGCAGATCGTACATGTCGATCAAGCTGACGTTGCCACGGCCGACCTCCTGGCTCGCGAGCTGGAGCAAGTTGGAGAGGTTCGGCACGTACCCCTCGAGCAGCGCGACCTGCTCGCCGACGGAGGTGAGGTTCACGAGCGCGTTCGCGACCTCGAAGCGTGCGCTCTGCACGCGCGCCAGGTAGGCGTCGTAGAGCTGCTCTTGCGTGGTGCTCGCCAGCTCGATGTTGCCCTGGTTCCGGTCGAAGAAAGGCAGATCGATCGCGACGTTGAACCCCAGCGTACCGAGGCCACTGCCGTCGACGCCGCTGGCGACTGCGACGACCACGGGCGGGAACGCGCGAATCGTCTGCGTGCGAACGCGCGCGTCTTGGCTGCGGTAGCCGCGCCGGAGCGCTTGAAGGTCGAGGCGACGATCCGGCAGCGCAGCGATGACAGCCTCGAGCGTCGGTCGGTGATCCCAGCTCGGGGGCGGCGCCGTGAAGTCGACGGTGAGCTCGCTCGTCGGCGGAACACCGATGGCGGTCAGGAGATCCAGCTGCGCGAGTCGAAAGAGCTGGAGCACTTGCAGTCGATCGAGCGTGGCCTGCTGCGCGGCCGCTTGGGCGGCTCCGAGATCCAGCACCGTCGCGTTGCCCTGCCCGAGCGCCGTCTGGAGGATCGTCACCTGCTCGTTGAACGCGCTCTCCGTCTGCTCGGCGATGTCGAGCCTGCGCCGAAGGAAGAGGAGCCGTCCGGCGGCGAGGCGCGCGGCCTGCGCGACCTGCCACTCTTGCCACGCGACATCGAGCTCCACGGCCTCGAGCCCGAGCTGCTCGGCCTCGATCGCCGTGCCGACGGAGAGCAGCGGCGTCAGGTTCCACGATAGGCCAAAGCCGTATGCGATCCCGGAGCCGGCAGTCTGCCCGTAGGTCGGGACGTCTGCGCCTCCCGAGAGCGTCGGGTTCGGCAGGATGCCCGCCTGCGTGACCTGCGAGTGCTGGATGCCGCGGTTGTCGCGGATCGCGGCGAGCTCGGGGTTCACCGCCACGGCGACGAGCGCCGCCTCGTCGGGCGTGAGCCCATTGGAGAGATCGATCGTCACGGTCGGGAGCGCATCACGAACGGGCGCTGTGGCAGGCCGAAAATGCCCGTCCGTGACCTGCGGTCGTCGCAGTGCTTCGACCAGCGCGTCATCGACCGGGATGGGGCGCGACGAGACACAGCCGGCGGCGAGGGTCGCAGCGAGCGCAAGCAGCGCATGCCACGCGAGCAGCGTGCGAAGGAACATGGGCTCTCGTCTCTTTCTCGGAGCGCTCAGATCAACACCGGCGCGACCGTCGTCACGCCCGCACCCCAGAACTGCATCGTACCGGTCATCGTGGTCGCGAGATGTCCCGCGCCGGTCGTGCGATCGATCTCGATCAGCTCGCCCGTGTTCGAGAACCCGTACACCGATCGGCCCCAGTACCCGAGACCGAAGATCTGTGAGTACTGGGTCGCGCCCTGCACGATCGGCCCGATCACCGTGATGACGCTCGTGCCGTCGCTGGCGAACGTGATCTGCGCGAGCGTGTCGTGCATGTCGCCCATGCGGCGAATCGTCGCGTACGTGCCGACCCCGTGGACCGAGACGAGATCGCCGCTCGAGAGCCAGCCGTTGGGGTACTGCCCGAGGTAGGTCGTGTGCGCGTTCGTGGGATCGATCTCGTAGTACGCGCCCATGTTGGTGGCGCCGACGAGCGTCTCGTTCGCGTGGAGCTCGCCCCGCGCGAGGAACGTGAGGGCGTAGAACTGCTCGCCCGTGACGTCGAACACGCCGACGCTCGTGATCTCGGCCGTGACGGGATCGACCGCCCAGAGCGTGGTCGCGCTCGACGTGAAGATGTGGTCTCCCGAGTCGACCGCGAGGTCGAGCATGTTGGGCGCCGTGCCGTGCGCGGCGTGGAACGGCCCGATGGTCGTCACGGTGTTCGTGAACGGAGAGAAGCTGAAGAGGTCGCTCGACGAGTGCGCGAAGATGCGGACGTCGCTGAGCGAGCCGCCCGAGTCGGGACTCGGCCCTACGTCAGGGTGGGTCGTCACGGCCCCGTCGTTCGCGGATCCGTCGATGGCTGCGTCCGGGATCTCGATTCGACGCGGATGTTCGGTGCACGCGGGCAGTGCGACGACGAGGAGAAACGAGAACCACGACGAGACCCACGACGAAACCCACGACGAGACGGAGCGCAGGGTGATCATGACAAGCCTCTTAGCCACACATGTGCCACGCCGATGTGCGGGACCCCAGTGAGTGCCCAGACGCGCGCTGGACCTTCGGAAAGAATAGACGAAAGCCGCGAAGCTTCGTGCCGTTGCCGGGCACTCAGATGCGTGCCCCCCGCCGCACACGCTATCGTCGACTCGAACGTCGGCTCGAACGAGGTCTCCTTTGGTGCTCCCCCGCATCGCGGCGGTGATGGCGATCGCGTGCTTCGCCGCGCCTGCTGCCGCGCAGTGTGGCGAAGGTGCGCGGATCGGCGGCACGCCCGAGCTGGTCTCGTCGCTGCGCGATGCACTTCGCGCGCGGGGTGGCCACGTGCTCGAGGATCCGAGCTGCGCCGATCCTCGGGCGCTCAACGTCGAGGTCACGCCCTCGGGCGACCGGATCCGCGTGATGCTTCGCGGTCCCGATGGGTCGAGCGCAGTGCGTGACGTGGATCGCATGACGACCGCCGCGCTCCTGGTCGAGTCGTGGACACAAGCGACACAGCTCGATCTGCTCGAGCCTCCGCGCACGGATGCGAGCACCGTCGTGGCGGACGAGCGTCCGGATGCGGCCGCTGTGGCACAGAGCCCCACCCCGCCGGCGAGCGCGGCGCTGCCCGAGGCCACGCAGCTCGCGGAGCCCACGGCGCCGGTGGCCACCGTCAGCGCGGCGGCGATCGCCGCGTTCGGCAATGAAGGATCGAGCTGGTTCGGGGCTCAGCTCGGCGCCTGCGCGCACGCCGGCCCGACATGCCTCGGCGGCAGCCTTCGGTATCTCGCCGACAGCGGCCTCAGCGACGGCACACCGGCCGAGGGCGGCCAGCGCACGTCTCTCGGCGTCGATGTGGATGTCTCGCTCCCGTTCAGCGTCGGAGCGGGTCTCACTCTCACGCCCGCGGTCGCGCTCGGGCTCGGATGGCTCGACGTGATCGTGATCGATGCGACACGCTCGGTGGTCATCGACGGCGTTCGTGCGCTCGTCAGCGGATCGTTCGCGGGTGCGGTTGCACTGATCGAGTGGCTCGCGCTCGAGCTGCGCTTCGCTCTGACTTGGTCGCCGCTCGCGCGGCAGCTCGCCTGGACCGCGCAGGGCCTGAGCGTCGACCCCGATCCAGTCGTGCTCGCCTCGGTGATGCTGGGCGTGCGGGCAGACATTCGATGAGCACCGCGCGCGTCGTCAGGCTCCACCGCAGCGGCACGACGGGACCCGTGACGCTCGGGGACGAGGCTCTCGTCGCGGCGTGCGGGGTCGGGGATCCCGCGGCGCTCGGAGCGCTCTACGATCGTCACCACGAAGCGGTCGCACGTTTCGTCTCACGGCTGAGCAATGCGGCGACGAACGACGTGGACGACCTGGTCCACGACACGTTTCTCTCCGCGTACGGCGCCTCCTCGCGCTTCCGTGGCGGCTCGGCGGTGTCCACGTGGCTCCTCGGCATCGCATCCAACGTCGTGCGCCACGCGATGCGCTCGCGCGGTCGTCGCTACATGCTCGCGCGCGCGGTCGAGGGCGTGTCG
>JAYVCF010000263.1:0-35027 GCA_043750095.1 Deltaproteobacteria bacterium | reverse complement strand
CTTCCTCAGCGGCAATTCTGTCTTCATCACATGCGCTCGATCACGTCGATGCCCAGCGACCTGAGCCCGCGTCGCATCTGTCGCCCGGCCAGCGCGACGAGCGCGAGACGACTCTCCCGCGTCGCTCCCTCGGACTTCAAGACGGGGCACGCCTCGTAGAATGTGCTGAGCGCGCCCGCGACCGCGTACAGGTGATCGGTGAGCAGGTGAGGCTGGTACGTCTCCGCTGCGGCGTGGACCACGTCGGGAAACTTCAAGAGCGTGCGCGCGAGCGAGACCTCCTGCGGCACCTCGAGAACGATCGACGAGGGCGCGAGCGAGCGCTCGTCGATCTCGCCCTTCTTGAAGATCGATCCCGCGCGGGCAGCGGCGTACTGGATGTAGGGGCCGCAGTTGCCCTCGAGCGCGACCATCTTGCTCCAGTCGAACTGGTAGTCGCTCATCCGGTTCTGTCGAAGGTCGGCGTACTTCACCGCCCCGACGCCGATCGCGCGCGCGAGCGTGGTCCGCTCTTGCTCGGACAGATCGAGGGACTTCTGGGCCATGAGCTCGAGCGCGCGGCGCTCGGCCTCGTCGAGCAACGAGGAGAGCGGGATCGTCTTGCCGCTCGGATCGCGCGTCTTCAGCGGCTTACTGTCGGTCCCCAGGATCGTTCCGAACCCCACGTGCGCGAGGCCCATCGTGTGGCCGAGCTTGCGCGCGACCGCGAAGAGCTCGTCGAAGTGCAGGCCCTGACGCACGTCCACCACGTACACCGCGCGATCGGCGTGGAAGTGGTCGCGCCGATACGCGATGCAGGCGATGTCGCTCGTCGCGTAGAGGTAAGCGCCGTCCTTCTTCTGGATGATGAAGGGCTCCTTCTGCTTCCTCAGCCTCTCGGGCGCGTCCGACCACTCGTCGTCGCCGAAGAAGATGCAGAGCGCGCCCTCGTCACGCCGCGCGAGCCCGCGGGCCTCGAGGTCCTTCGCCACGTCGGCCAGCATCGCGTCGTACGCGCTCTCGCCGAGCCAGTGATCGAAGCGCACGCCCAGCCGCTCGTACATGCGATCGAGCTCGACGCGGGTGATGGCGACGAAGCGCTCCCAGAGCGCACGGTTCTCGGGATCGCCCCGCTGCAGCTTGGCGAGCTCGGCGCGCGCCGCGTCGGCGAAGACGGTGTCCGTCTTGGCGAGCTCGCTGGCTCGCTTGTAGAGGCTCTCGAGATCGTCGAGCGCGAGCGCGCCGCCTTCTTCGTCCGGTCGGAACTTGCGGAGGCCGGCGATCAAGAGTCCGTACTGCGCGCCCCAGTCGCCGATGTGGTTGTCGCGGATCACGTCGTGACCGATGAACGCGAGCAGCTCACAGAGCGCGTGACCGAGGATCGTCGAGCGCAGGTGGCCGACGTGCATCTGCTTGGCGATGTTGGGGCTCGAGAAGTCGACGACGATGCGGTGCTTCTCGTCGGCAGGCGGCACCCCCTCGTGCGCGTCGGCGAGGGCCGACTTGAGCGCGTTGCCGATCCAGGCCGGCGCGAGCGTGACGTTGATGAAGCCAGGACCGGCGACCTCGGCCTTGGCGATGGCCTCGTGGTCGCGAAGGACCGCGGCGACCGGCTCCGCGAGCTCGCGCGGGTTCTTCTTCTGCTGCTTGGCGAGCGGCATGAGGCCGTTGATCTGGTAGTCGCCGTGCTTCGGATCGGTCGTCGGGCGCAGGACGGCGGGCGAACGCGTTCCGATGGCGCGCTCGATCGCCGAGCAGGCGAGCTCGTCGAGGAATCGTTCGATCCGCATGCGCGGGGCTTACCACGCGGGGAGGAGCGAGCGAGAGCGAGGCCGAGTCGGCCGAGCTCCTCGATCGCATCGGGGGAACGGCTCTGCTCGGGCAAAGGTCAGGGGGCCGCGCCCCTGGTCGGGTGGCGGTGGGAGTGCCCGAGCTCCAGGTCCCGCGGACGGGGTAGGCTCGTTCGGTGAGATCGGTACAGGCGCTCCTGGCGTCGGCGGGGGTGGCCCTGCTCGGGTGCGCCGAGTCGACGACGCTCGTCGCCGACGACCACGCAGCGGTCGAGGACGCCGCGGGCCCGATCGCGGACGCGGCGGGCATCGACTCCGCCGGCGTCGATGCCCGCGTGCAAGCAGTAGATGCGCGTGCGCCGGATGCGACCACCGCAGACGCGATCACGGCTGATGACGCGGGCAGCGCGAGCCATGGCGCCGTGGTCTCGCTCGACGATCAAGGCGCGGGCCGTGTCGCCCTCGTCGGGGGCTTCTTCGAGGCGCCGATCACCGACGTGCGCCGCGGCCTCTTCAACGCATCGTGTACGATCCTTCTCGAGGCCGTCCCCTGCCGGGTCGTGTCTTGCGCCTCTCCGCTCTCGAGCACCGACGCGGGCCTCCTCGCGGCGGCCGTGGACGGCGCGCCGCTCACGAGCGCGACGCTCGCCGGTGGCGCGTACGCGGGCTGGGTGGACCGCACCCTGCTCTCGGGCGGCGAGCGGGTGACGCTCTCGGCGACCGGCGCGCTCGTCCCTGCGTTCAGCGTCGACGTGGTCGCGCCGGCGTTGCCCGCCGTGACGCTGCCGACGACGATCTTCTTCAGAACCGAGCTCGTGATCACGTGGGGCCCGACCACGGCCGAGAGCGTGCAAGTCGTGCTGAGTGCCGGCCTCGCCCCGGACACGGTCTGCACGGTTCCTGGCGCGGACCGGTCGGTGACGATCCCCGCCGCCTTCGTCGGCCGGTATTCATCGGGCGTGTACGGCAGGCTCTCGTTCACGGCGTTCGACACGACGACCATCCTCGTCGGGGACTACGCGATCGATGGGCGAGCCGCGACGCACGTCGGCGTTGGACCGCTGATCGCGCCCCAGCGCTGAGGCACCACGTCGTGCCCGGCCACAGGCAGGAACGACCGTCCGATCCCCGACGGTGTACGCGTCGCAACGATGCAGGCCGTGGTCCGGCCGAGACCTGGGTCGAGACGAATGCCGAGCATGAGAGTCTCGGTGTTCTACGTGTCGAACAACACCCGGCCGCGGACCAGAAGCGGTCGGAGCGTCGTACACACCATCTAGAACACACCATCTAAAAACCGCGATTCGCCGTCGGAGGAAGAGCCGCGTGTGTGCCTACTTCTCGTAGACCTCCTTGCGGTGCCCGATCTTCACGACCGTTACCGAGTCTCCCTCGATCAGATAGACCACGCGGTATTCGCCCACCCGGATGCGACGACAGCCCTTCAGGCTGTAGCGCAGAGGCTTGCCGAACTCGATCGGCCGAGTCGTGAGCTTGGCCACGATCTCGCGGCGCACTCGGTCCCGGATTGCCTTCGGCAGCGCAGGGATGTCTTGGCGGACAACGCTCTCGAGGTAGTCGATCCGGTAGGTCACTTCCAGGCGCGGTCGTGTGGCACCCGTTTTTCACTGCGCGCCAGCCGATCGTCCGCGACCCGTGCGAAGTGTGCGTCTTCTTCGAGTTCCAGCGCGCGCTCGATCAGCTCGAGACCGACGCTGGAGAGTGCGCGCTTGCGGCGACGCGACAGACCGTCCAGCGCCGAGTGAACGTCGTCGCCGACCGTGATGGTGATCCGATGCTTGGTCGTGGGCATGGCGACAGGTGTAGCACCGGTGCAGCGCGTCGTGAAGGCCGGCCTGCGTGGCACGCCGTGCGCCGAGTCGTCGACCGCGATCGCCCCGATGCGACCGTCACTTGACGACGACAGAGCGAGAGCGAGAGCCCCGGCTTCTCGATCGCATCGGGGGGGGGATGGCTCTGTCGGGCGCGGCGGTGAGGGAGGCACGCCATCTACGGCGTCGCCAAGAACCGCGCCGGAGCACGCGTGGAGGTCGAGAGCGAGAGCCCTCGGCGACGGCGAGCGGCGAGCGCGAGCACCCCGAGCGCGACGACCCATCCCGACGTAGATCGCGAACTCGTCATCGCGACGCTGCATCCGCCGCTCACCTCTCTCCCGGCTCGCATCGGCGTGTGCATCGACGAGGCGTCACCCATCACCACTCCGCCGTCGCCGCCGACGTGCGTGGCGGTGCCCGCGTCCGTGTGTCCGCCGCCGCCCATCGTGCCGCTCATACCCGCGTCCACGGCGGGGGGCGGCATGTGCGGATCGACGCAGCGACCGACGCCGCCGACGTCCGTGCACGTCGAGCCGGTCGCGCAGTCGCGTGTGTTCTCGAGGCCGCCCGTGTCGGTGCAGTGCACGAGTTGACCGTTCGGTAGGCACGTGTCGCGTGCGACCGGCGTGGCCGTGGCCGATGCGACGCAGAACACGCTCGCGCAGTGACCCGCGACCATCGCGCCGCCCGCTCCGGCGCTCGAGCAGTACGCGCCGTACGCCGCGCAGTCGCCCGTGGCGATCGCGCCGTCGTGGCAGGTCCCGAGCGTGTGATCGTCGAGGCACACGGTCGTGTCGCCCACGTTGGGGCATGCGTAGAACGCGCAGCGCGCCGGGCCGCCCTCGGCCGTGCATCGCGCACCGAACGCGGCGCAGTCGCCCGTGGTGATCGCGCCGTCCTGACAGTTGCCGATTGTGTGATCGTCGATGCAGACCGTGCTCGCACCCCTGTCGGGACATGCGTAGAAGGCGCATCGCGTGCCGAGTGCGTCGTCCACGCAGCGCGATCCGAACGCGGCGCAGTCCCCGCGTCCGCAGCTCGCGTCGACGATCACGCTGCCCTCGCAGTGCGGTGTGCAGAGCGCGGCGCCGGCGAGCGCCTGCAGCTCGGCGTAGGTGCCGTTGAAGCGATTGCGATCGACGTTGCCGCTGATGCCGGCGACCGAGCTGGTCGACGTGTACTGCCAGAACGCCCAGTCGCTCCAGCGGTCGTCGATGTTGGGACACGCGGCGCTCGTGTACTGCGCATGCCAGAGCGGCAGCCCGACGAAGTCGCTGCTCGCGACGTAGGGGTCCCAGTAGTAGCGACCGGTGTAGATGATCGGCGGGCGGCCGGTACCTGCAGTCACGCGATCGGCCCAGCGATGGAGGCTCGCCGCGTACTGCGCGGGGGACACGCCGGGAGAGGGCGCCTCCACGTCGCACGTGACGGGAAGATCGCCCGCGCCGAGGCGTCCGACGGCCGCGACGACGATGTCGGCTTGTGCGATGGGATCGTCGCCCGGCTCGAAGAATTGGTACGCGCCGCGAATGAGGCCGTTGGCGCGCGCGCCCTCCCAGTTCGCGGCGAAGTGCGTGTCGTGTCCGTAGCCATCGCCGATGCGCACGATGGCGAAGCGAATCCCCGAGCGACCGACCGCGCTCCAGTCGATGTTTCCTTGCCACTGCGAGACGTCCATCCCTTCGACGGTCGGACCGTGGCCGCAGATGACGATCTCGTTGGGTGCACCCTCGATGGCGCCGTCGGGCGCGCACGCGACGACGAAGAGGGCGGCGAGGGCGAGCGGGGCAGCGCGACGAGTGGACATGGCGACCTCGACGCTCTGCAACGCAAGCGGGGCGCCAGCGTCGTCGCTCCCGTCTGCGATCCCGAGGTCGCACTCGTTCGGGCTCATTGCGCGCGGGGCCGGGCGGAATCGGGTCGCGGTCCCGCCCGCCGACCGGATCTTGGACGCTCGCTCAGTCGGTGGAGGTCCCGTCGAGGCTGGCGTCGGCGCCCGCGTCGCTCACGGGTGCGTCCGCGCCCGCATCGAGATAGGCGCACTGCGGGTCGGGCGGGTCCTGCGCGCAGAGATCGAACTTCGTGCGCAGGCATCCTGCCGCGAAGAGCGCGAGCGCGATCGACAGCCCAACCATGGCGCGCGCGCGCATCAGAACGTCCCTCGCGTGCCGACGTAGCCGCCGCCGTCCGGGAGCATCACGATGTCGATGCGCGGGCCAGAGCTCACCTCTTCGCCTTCGGAGCCGAGGATCCACCAGAGGATGGCGCCCGCGAACGCGAGCGCGCCGGCCGTGATGAAGAGGACGCCGACGGCGTAGTTCGGACGCTCGCCGCGCAAGCACACGCCCGTGATCGCGCTGCGCTGATCGCAGGTCTCGTCGAGCGATGCATAGATGCCGCCCGCGATGCCCGCGGCGCCGAGCGCGGCGAGAAAGCCCGGGCCGACGATGCCGAAGAGCTGTCCGTTCTGGATGACGCCCGTCTGCGCCGGTGGTGGAGGCGCGGGGTCGTGGTGGTGGTGCGCGCTCGTGGTGCCGCCGCCGACGACCAGCGCGTCTCGTTGTCGCGTGAGCGCGGCGGCGAGCGCGCCGCGGGCGCTCTCGCTCAGCGAGGATGTGACGGCCTCGGTCGCGCTGAAGCTTCGCTCGCCGGGCGCGATGGAGACGATCACGCTGCTCGCGACGCCGTCGTTGGTCCACACCGCGACCGTCGCGATGGCCGTCGCGCCGAGCTCGGCGGCGATGGGGCGGAGATCGTCGAGCCGGTGCGCTCCTCGGAGACGATCCGGAGAGATGGTGGCGGCCACGTCGGCGGGATCTACGACGCCGAAGCCCTCGGCCGCGAGCGTCGCGCGTACGGCGTCGCAGGCCTCGGCCGCGAGCGTGTCGGGTGCGTCGCCGCCGAGCGCAGCGACGAAGTAGAGGGCGGCAGGCGTGGTCGCGCTCGCTGGCGTCTCGGACACCGCGACATCCTGCGCCGCGCATGGCATCACGACCGCGAGGACGAGGGCGAACGGGATGGCGAAACGTGCGCGCAAGCCGGCGCGATCTACTCGAAAGCCTGCGCAAGCGCACATCGCGCTGCGGTCTGACATGCTGCATTGCGGAAAGAAACGCTGATGTCGTCGTCCAACGCGCCCTCCGATGCTCTGTTCAATCCGACCGAGGAGCATCGCCTGCTCCGAAAGACGATGGCTGACTTCACCAAGAACGAAGTCGAGCCGCAGGCGGCCGAGCACGATCGACTCGGCACGCTGAACAAGCCGCTCTTCAAGAAGCTCGGCGACCTCGGCGTGCTCGGGATCACGATCCCCGAAGCCTACGGCGGCGCAGGTCTCGACACCGTCGCCGCGGTCCTGGTCCATCACGAGCTCAGCAAGTCGGATCCCGGCTTCACGCTCGCGTACCTCGCGCACTCGATGCTCTTCGTGAACAACTTCTTCCACTCGGCGAACGACGCACAGAGAAAGAAGTATCTCGCCAAGGCCATGAGCGGCGAGTGGATCGGCGGCATGGGCATGACCGAGCCGGGCGCGGGCACCGACGTGCTCGGGATGCAGACCACCGCGCGCAAGAACTGTGATCACTGGGTGCTCAACGGCACCAAGACGTACATCACCAACGGCGTCGAGGGCTTCGTCTTCCTCGTGTACGCCAAGGTCGACGGGCGGCTCACCTCGTTCGTCGTCGATCGCGACTGCAAGGGCTTCTCGACCAGCGAGCACATCGACAAGCTCGGCATGCGCGCGTCCACGATGAGCGAGCTGATCTTCGACGAGTGTCGCGTCCCCGAGGCGAACCTGCTCGGCGACATCGGGGGCGGCGTCACGCACATGATGCGCAACCTCGAGATCGAGCGCCTCACGCTCGCCGCGATGAGCTGCGGCATCGCCGATCGCTGCATCGAGATCATGCTGAGCTACGCGCACGATCGAAAGACGTTCGGAAAGCCCCTCGCCGACTACGGACAGATCCAGCGCTACATCGCCGACAGCTACGCCGCGACCGAAGCGGCCAAGGCGCTCACCTACAACGTCGCGCGCGACGTCTCGGCCGATCGGCGCGCGCGCATCGGCAGCGACGCGGCCAAGTTGTTCGCGGCACCCGTGGGCAAGATGGTCGCCGACCACGCGATGCAGGTGATGGGCGGCGCCGGCTACTGCCGCGAGTTCCCGGTCGAGCGCCTGTGGCGCGACGCGAAGCTCCTCGAGATCGGCGGCGGCACGATCGAGGCGCACCAGAAGAACCTGACCAAGGATCTTGGCAAGGCCTTCCGGGCGGGCTGAGCCGGCTACCGTAAACGCGGCAAGTTCTGGCGCGCCCTGCTAGGCTCGCGTCCTTCCTGCGCCATGGACGTCACCTGCGAGCGTTGCGGTACCGAGTACGAGTTCGACGAGACGCTCGTCTCGGACCGCGGGACCACCGTCAAGTGCACCAACTGCGGACACCTGTTCAAGGTGTTCCGGCCCGGGACCGAACCGAGCGCAGCGCCGCCGGAGTCGCGCAGCTGGACGCTCGAGACGACGGGCGGGGGGACGCAGCAGATCGCGTCGCTCAAGGAGCTGCAGCGGCTGATCACGGCCGGTGAGGTGACCGCCGACGACCGCATCTCGCGCGCGGGTGAAGGTCAGAAGCGCCTCGGGGACATCGCCGAGCTCGCGACGTTCTTCGCGGCCGCGCGACCGAAGTCGGTCCGGCCGCCGCCGCCGCCTGCATCGGTCCGCCCCCCGACTGGGCCCACGTCTCCGCGTCCGCCGATGGCGCCGCCCGCGCGCGGCAAGGGCACGATGCTCGGCATGGGCGCGACGGCCGGACGTGAGCCGGTGGATCCCGTCGGGCGCACGGTGGAGATTCCCTCGGCGCGTTCGCTCTCGCCGACGGCTCCGGCCGAGACGCTGCGCAACATGGCGCCGCCTCCGCCGACGCAACACGAGCCGCCGCGTCGAGCCGCGTCCGTGCGCCCGCCGGCGACGCGCGAGGCCGCGTACGAACCTCCGCAGCAGCGCGGCGACGCGAACGAGCCCGCACGCCGCGCCGATTCCTCGCAGCGCGTGGCGCGCCCCGAGTCCGCAGCGCGATCGCAGCGCAACGACTCGACCGATCGGCTCCCGAGGCCGCAAGCGCGCGAGCGTCTGCGTGTCGACGACGACGACGACGACGACATTCCGCCGCCGCCCCAGCGCAGCTACACCGGCGTGTTCCTCGGCGTCGTGCTGCTCGCCGCCATCGGCATCGGTGGCTACTTCGGCTGGCCGACGATCCAGCGAATCATCGCGGGCACGCCTGCCGCGGCGCCCGGCGCGCAGTTCCTCGCCGACGGCGACGCGGCCCTCGCGCGCGATCGCGACGACGCGTACGAGGACGCCGCGAGCTTCTACACCAAGGCGCTCGCGCTCGACGAGCACAGCGCGCGCGTGCTCACCGGGCTCTCTCGCGCGCACGCGCTGCTCGCCCAGAACCGGATCTTCTCGGCCGAAGAGCTCGATGTGCGCGCGGCGCTGGAGCCGGCGGCTGCAGGCGAAGCCGCGGCGCTGCGTCGTCAGGCGGCGGGCGATGCCGAGGACGCGCGCGAGCACGCGGAGAGCGCGATCCGTCAACAAGACGGAGCCGACGCGGAGGTCGCGCTGGCCGACGCGCTTCGTCTCGCGGGCGACGCCAACGCGCAGTCGCGCCTCGATCGCGCGCTCACGCTCGCGACGAGTCCCTCGGCCGAAGCGCTGCGGGTTCGTGCGCTGCTCGAGGCACAGCGTGGCGGTGGGCTCGCCGCGGCCCTCGCATCGGCCGAGCGCGCCGTCGCCGAAGATCCCGGCTCGCTTCGAGCGAGGCTCCTGCTCGCGCGCGCGCAGCTCGCCGCGGGAAACACGTCGGCGGCACGCGCGCAGGTCCAAGCCGTGCTCGATCACGACGCGACGCACCCGGATGCGATGGCGCTCCGTGATCGGATCGAGGCGGCCGGTGGCGGCATCGTCGCGCTCGACGCGGGCGTGGTCGCGCCTCCGCCGTCCACCGTCGTCGTTCCGCCTCCTCCCTCGACTGCGACGGGGATCGCGCCGAGCGGCGAGCTCGACGCCGACGAGCACGCCACGCCACCGCCTTCGACGACCACCGGAGGGGGCGCACCGCGCGGCGACTACGAGACGCTCGTCCATCAGGCCGACGCGCAGCTCGAGAACGCTCGCGCCGATCGCGCACGACCGCTCTACGAGGCCGCTCTCCGTCAGCGTCCGGGCGGCAGTGAAGCGCTGACCGGCATGGGCTTCGTGATGCTCGATGCCGGCAACGCGTCGGGCTCGCTCACGTACTTCCGCCAGGCGTCGAGCGCCGGCTACGGTCACGCGTACATCGGCATGGGCTCGGCCTACCGCCAGATGCACGACTCCGATCACGCGCTCGAGGCGTACGAGAGCTACCTCGCGCGCCTCCCGACGGGCCCCGAGGCGAACATCGCACGCCGTCAGGCGGACCTGCTTCGGGCACAGGGCGCGCACGGCGGTGGCGCGCCTCCGCCGCCGACCACCACGACGACGCACGAAGAAGCGCCCCCGCACGAGACCGACACGCCGGTGACGCACGAGTCCACGCTCCCCGCGCCGCGCGGGACGACGGATCCGCCGCCGAGCGACGTACCGGCGCTCGATTCGGAGCCGTAGCCGTCTTCGACCGGTCGCTCAGTTCGGCGGTGTCAGTGCGACGCTGGTGGGGTGATTTCTCGCGCGCCTGTCGGCAGCGTGAAATCGAACGTGTCCGCTCCGAGATCGCGATTGAAGTGGAACGCGCTGAACCGGAACGTGTTCCAGTTTCCGTCCCCGACCTCGAGCGCGACCTGCATCACCACGCCGCGCGTCTCGCTCCGCGTCGAGACGTACAAGCGGACGCGCGTGAAGGCCGGGTCGGCGACCCGCGGGTGCAGCTCGAGACACACCGTGTTCGCCGGGCCCGTGGTGCTCGGGTGGAACGCGAAGGTGAAGTCGCGATCGAGGCGTGACGTGCCCGTCAGAAACCCGAGTGCGCGCGACGCCACGTCGGTCGTCGCTCGGTAGTACTGGCCCGGCGCGCCGTCGTCGCCCGGTTCGTAGTACGTGAACTGCGCGCCGGTGCCCACGACGACCTTGCCGCTCGGCTCGGTGTAGTCGAACCGGATCCGTCCGGGGCGCGAGATCCGCAGGCGTCCGCGCGACGACGCGGTGCGGTCGTAGACGCGCGTCCAGAAGAACTGTTGGAAGTCGGCCTCGAGCGACGTCGTGTGGTCGTAGAAGTCCTGGACCCAGGCGGCGACACACTCGGCGTGCGTCCCGGCGTCATCGTGCGTGCAGTCGACGGTCTGGGCCTCGGCGCTTGCCGCGATCACCGTCGTGGCGATCACGAGGAGTGTGCCGAGCCAGGTGCGTGCGATGGAGAACATGCGTGTGTCCCTAGCGGAGGCCGCTCACGCTTTCAACGCACGCCGGCACCGGAGCATTCACTGAGGGTCGCGATGATCCCGTCCTCAAGGAACGGTGAGCGTGACCGTGAACGCGCCCAGCCGACCCGCCGCGTCGTCGCTCACGGAGAGCCCGCCGCTGTTGAAGATGAAGCTCGGGTCGGTGTCGATCTGCGAGGTGTTCGGATCGAACATCAGCGTGCCCGCCGGCCACGAGGGGTCTTCGCAGCGCTGGTAGCCACCCGTGCCGAGGCCGTAGAGCACGTAGCCACCGCAGGTCACGTTCCAGCGACAGTCCAAGGTGCTGCCCACGATCCGGAATTCCGTGTACGAGCAGATCGTCCCCGGCGCGACGCCCGGTAGGTTGCCGCTCACGACATGCGCCGTCGCGCTGCCCGAGCGCACGATCGCGCCCTGGGTTCCGCGGGCCGCGCCCGGGACCGGATACGGAGCGTCGACGCCCGCGAACGACGGCGCCGGTGTCGGCAAGACGCCTTCGCCCGAGTGTGCGGGGTCGAACGCGACCGGACCCGCGTCTGCGCCCGCGCCCGCGCGCCCACCGAAGCAGCATGCGCTCAACGTGAGGCCGAGCGCCGTCGCGACCAAGAGTCCCCGGGAGCGTGTGTCGTGCATGACGGGACTTAAGCGCGGATCGAGTGGTTTCGTCCAGCCTTGCCGGAGGCGCTAGAGTCCGCCGCCGTGTCTCGCCCCTCGCGCCACGATCGCATCGAGCTCGACGTGCCGCTCGACGAGATCGGCGACCCCGACGCGCTCCGCCGGCGCGTGGCGCGGATCGCCGGCATGGCGCCCGACGCGCTGCCACCGCTCACCGTCGTGCGGCGCGCCATCGACGCCCGCGGGCAGCGCGCGGTGTTCCATCTCGTCGTCGGTCTCGGTGACACGCCGCTGCGCACCCCCGATCGTCCGCCGCTTCGCGAGGTGAGCGGCGAGCCGGTCTTGATCGTGGGCGATGGACCCGCGGGCTTGTTCTGCGCGCACGAGCTCGCGCGCGCGGGCATCGCGTCGATGGTGATCGAGCGCGGAAAGACGGTGCAGCCGCGACGCCACGATCTCGCGGCCATCCAGAAGCGCGGCGAGGTCGATCCCGACAGCAACTATTGCTTCGGGGAGGGCGGAGCCGGCACGTACAGCGACGGAAAGCTCTACACGCGCGCGGACAAGCGCGGCGATCCCCGCGACGTGCTCGAGACGCTCGCCGAGAGCGGTGCGCCCGAGGAGATCCTCGTCGACGCGCGGCCGCACATCGGATCGAACAAGCTCCCGCGCGTCGTCACCTCCATGCGCGAGGCGCTCGAGTCGGTCGGCGTGCGATTCGAGATGGGCGCGCGCGTGGTCAAGCTGCGCATCGTCGGCGGCTCGGTGCGCGGCGTCGACCTGGCCGACGGTCGCACGATCGAGGGACGCGCCGTGGTCCTGGCGACCGGGCACTCGGCGCGCGACGTGTTCGACATGCTGCTCGCGCTCGGTGTTCCGCTCGAGCCGAAGGGGTTCGCGCTCGGCGTTCGCATCGAGCACCCGCAGCTGCTCGTGAACCGGGCGCAGTACGGGCGCGACGCGGAGCACCCGTTGCTACCGAACGCGGCGTATCGCCTCGCGGAGCCCACGACGATCGACGCGCGCGAGCGTGGCGTGTTCTCGTTCTGCATGTGTCCGGGCGGCTGGATCGTGCCGGCCTCGACCGAGAACGACGCTCTCGTGGTGAACGGCATGAGCCTGAGCCGACGCGACTCGCCCTTCGCGAACTCGGGCCTCGTGGTGGCGATCGAGCCCGACGACTGGGAGCGCGCGGGCTTCCACGGGGCTCTCGGTGGCGTCGCGCTTCAGCGCGCGATCGAGCGGGCCTCGTTCGAGGCAGGCGGCGGATCGATGCGAGCGCCTGCGACCCGCGCGAGCGACTTCCTCCTCCGCCGCACGAGCCAGACGCTGCCCGACACCAGCTACATCCCCGGCGTCACGTCGGCCGAGATCGGCAGCGTGCTCGACGTCGCCGGTGTGCCCGTCGCCGAGCGCATTCGGAGCGCGCTCCGTGTGTTCGACCGACGCTTGCGCGGGTACGCCTCGAGCGATGCGATCCTCGTCGCCACCGAGTCACGCACGAGCGCGCCCGTGCGTACGCCACGCGATCCGGTGACGCTCGAGTGTGCGGGCCTGAGGCGCCTCTACCCGTGTGGCGAGGGAGCGGGCTACGCGGGCGGCATCGTCAGCGCCGCGCTCGACGGGATCCGGGTCGCGCGCGCGATCACGAAGGAGCTCGCTCAGAAGTAGAGGGCCGACCCGATGTGGAGGCTGAGCTCGTGGACGGTCGTCGACGTGATCTGCACGTCGGCCGTCTGCATGGTGGGCGACGCGTCCGAGAAGCGCAGCCCGCCGATCTGTCCCGTGCCCGCCGCGTAACGGAGCGCGAACGTCTGCGCGAAGACGATCGTCTCGGCGTGCTCGTGCGGGCCGAGCTCGTGCGGCGTGTGGATCTCGAGGCCGAAGGTTCCGCCCACGAAGTCGATCTGCGTCTGGCCGTACTGGGTGATGCGGCGTGTGGGGCTCACGTCGGTGAACAGGCCGGCACCGATCGAGAGGTTCTCGTCCACCCAGTACCGCCCCCCGACGTGGACGTTCACGGTCCAGCGTCGCTCGATGTTCAGCGCCGGCTGGACCAGCTCGTGCGCGATGTCGGCGTCGATGCCCAGCCACATGCGCCCAGCGGTGCGCCACGCCATGCCGAGCCGGAGGCGCGTCGGGGTGATGATGCCGACGTTCGTCGCGAGCCCAGACATGTCCGTCGGCTCGAACGTGAGCTCGCCTCCGTGGGTGCTCATGATCATCGCCGACGTCGATCGAAAGAGCGATCCGAGCTGCAGGTCCGGCGTGCGCAACGCGGCGGCCACCGTGAAGCCGGGCACGACGTCCCACTGCACGCCGACCGCGAGCTCGACGCCCACGCTCTGCAGCGAGCTGAGGCTCGAGCTACCGACGGCGAACACGTCGTTCCCCGAGGGGTCGGTCGCGCCGCCGAAGAAGTGCGTGCTGAGCGTCTGCTGTCGATAGAGGCCGAAGAGCGTGGCGCCGATCCGAACGTTCGAGCTCACGCGGTAACCGAGCGAGAGACCCGCGTACGTGCTCTGCGTGTTCTCTTGCTGCACGAGCTGCCAGCGCGAGGTGAGGCCCGCGACCTCGTCGGTGAGTCCGACGCGATCGGTGTGGTTGGTGAGCTGCGGCGTGAAGATGCCGAAGCCGAACGCGAGCCGTGGCTCCAGCAAGCGCACGAGCGTGACGGCGCTCGGGATGCCGATGACCTCGAGATAGCCGCCGTCGGCCGTCCGCCCCGTCGTCGCCGACGAGAGCAAGCTCGGCGTCTGGGCGATGCGCAGCACCGTGGCGCTTCCACTCAGGTCGAGCTGACCGCGCGTCACCGCCGCGATGCCGGCCGGGTCGTACCACATGGCACTTCCGTCGCTCGTCACCGCGGACACGGCGCCGCCGGTCATCGCCGCTTCGTTGCCGATGAGAACGCCGTCGTCGTTTCCCGCGCGTGCGTGGCTCGGCGCCATCAGGGCGAGGGCGCAGCCGACGGCGAGGCCGAGGACGATCGCGGAAGAACGCACGGAGCCCCGTACAAACCATGCAGGGCGCGGCGGAGCAACCGAGCCCTTGACGTTCATCAGATCGTGGATACGACGACGCAACTTTGAAGGAGGCTCCCTTGGCCCGAAGCTCGTCTCTCTCCGTGGTCGTCCGGTGCGCCGTCCTCGCAGGCGTCGCATTTTGCCTCGCGCCTGCGAGCGCTCTGGCGCAGCCGGCGTCGGCGTCGCAGTTCGCAGAGTCCCATGCGGCTCCCCCGACCGAGGACGACGACGACACGGTCTGGAACCTCGCACTCCAGGGCGCGTTCAACTACGGAAACGCGCGAAGCCTCCAGCTCGGCGCGAGCACCCACTTCATGGTTCGTCGCGACGTGCACATGTTCACGCTCGACCTGACCTTCACGTACCAGTCCGCCTCGGTGCGTGACGCGATGACGCAACAGTTCGGTGAATGGAACGCGAGCGCGCAGAACTTCAACGGCCGCATTCGCTACGACTTCTTTCTCGACGAAGACGACTCGCTCTTCGCGGTCCTCGCGGGCCGCAACGATCCCTTCGCTGGCCTCGACTTCCGTGTCCAGGCCCAGCTCGGATACATGCGCAACCTCTTCACCGAGCACGAGGCCGAGCACCGGCTCTGGGTCGAGGTCGGCGCCGACGTGACGTACGACGATCGCTACCCGAACCCGCTCTGCTCCGCGCCGCCCTCGGGTGTCACCGTGGCGCCGGCAACCTGCCTCGGCAGCGACGCGCGCAGCTATCTCCTGCCCGGCGACGAGCTCCAGCCCTCGGCGCGACTCTACCTCGGCTACGACAACCACATGAACGCGGGCTGGACGTACCGGACGGGCGTGGAAGGTCTCATCGACCTCCGCGGCAATCCGCACTGGGGCAACGTCCGTATCAACTGGTCGAACACGGTCACGCTCGCGATCGACTCGAGCCTCGCGGCGAACATCACGTTCAACATGATCTACGACGGCGAGCCGGTCCCCGGCCGCCAAGAGCTCGACACGCAGACGCTCGTGGGTCTGACGTACACGCTGATGTGATCGCCGGGCGGATTACAGTCTCGCTTGACAGACCGGCATCGCGACGCTACCCACTGCCACTCTTACTTCTCTTTTCCCGAGTTTTGGTTCGACTTGTCGGGGCGTAGCGCAGCCTGGTAGCGCACACGGTTCGGGACCGTGGGGTCGAAGGTTCGAATCCTTTCGCCCCGACTTTTTTCTCTCGCTCTCGATGTCGTTCTCGAGAGCTGTCGGAAGCTCGGCTGGCTCTCTTGCCGAGTGAAGGAATGGAGCGCATGTCGTCAACTCCAGCCGCCGTCAGGGTCCTCGTGGTCGATGACGACCCGGCCATCGGCGACTACATGGAGACCTTCCTCGGCAAGGATGGCTTCACCGTCAAGACGCAGAGCGATCCGACGTCCGTCGAGGCCGACGTCAAGAACGGCGGGTATCACCTGGTGGTGCTCGACCTGATGATGCCGAAGATGGACGGCCTCGAGGTCCTGCGGCGCATCCGCAAGATCGACAGCGACGTGGCCGTGGTGATCTTCACCGGCTACCCGTCGTTCGAGTCGGCCGTTCAGGGCATGAAGCTCGACGCCGTCGACTACGTCCGCAAGCCCTTCAATCCGGAAGAATTCCGCGCGGTGCTCGACCGCGTGATGCGCAAGAAGGGGCTCATCCGGTCGCCGGAAGAGAGCCTGCACAAGCACATCGGCGAGACCATCCGCGGCCTCCGCAAAGAGCGCGACCTCACGCTGAAGCAGCTCTCGCGTCGCACCAGCCTCAGCGTCTCGCTGCTCAGCCAGATCGAGCGCGCCGAGTCGAGCGCGTCGATCGGATCGCTCTACAAGATCGCGGTCGCGCTCGACGTGAAGATGGCCGACCTCTTCGGCGACTTCTGAGGATCAGCGTCCGCTTCTCTGCGAGGGCGCTCGCAGGCGCGAACGCAGCCGTCGATCTCGACGCGAGCAGCGATCGCTATCGCGCGGCGCTCGTGGCGGCCATCGAAGCCGACTTCCCCGACGCCACCATCGACGTCGCGCGCGACGACGGCTGCGCTCTTGCCATCGTCGTCACCGACGTAGTCCCTCCACGCCGCGTCGAGGTCGAGCGTTCGGTCACCGATCTCGCCTGGGTGGTGAAACAATGCGCCCCGTGGAGCGTCGCGACTCGCTGAAGCGCCGGAACCTTGGTCGCACCTCGGTGTCGGCCATCAGCGTGCGCGCCCTGATCGTTCTCATTGCGTCGTTCGTCCTCTCGCTGCCCACGCTCGCCGCGGCCCAGAGCCAGCCGGAGACGGGATACGAGCTCGCGCTCTCCGGCCCGAGCGTCGTTCGCGCCGGTCGCGATGCGCGCTACCGCGGCGTGGCCTATCGGGTGCGCGGCCTCTCGACGCTGCTCGCCTACGCGGGTCCGGTGCGCGCGCGCTTCCGAACGGAGACGTCGACGGGTGAGTGGCGCGTGACGACGAGCGACGCACACGGCCGCTTCGAGGTCGCCGTTCCCATCGGTCGAGCGAGCGACCAGCCGCGGATCGAGATCGAGGTCGGCCCCGAGGGCGCCGCCCGCTCGTTCGAGAGCGAGGTGAGCGTCGCGTCGGCGCTCGACGTGCGCCTCGTGACCGATCGCCTGCTCTACGAGCCGGGCGAGCCGGTTCACGTCTGGGCCCTCGTTCGCGACTCTGCCTCCGGCGCGCCGATCGTCGCCCAGCGTGTCGACTACGAGCTGAGCGGCCCGGCGCTCGATCGCATGGAGCGGACCGTGCCGACGAACGAGGCGGGCGTGGCCGCCTTCTCGTTCACGCTGGCCGAGCACGCGACCGAGGGCTGGGTCGGCGTCGTCGCGCACATCGACGGCGTGGACTCGCAGGCCAACTTTCGCGTCGGACAGCGCGTCTGGGAGCGCATCTTCGCGCACGCCGACGTCCTCGGCGGTGAGATCCCCCCCGGCGGCGAGGCCACCGTCCGCGTTCAGGTCACCACGCCCGACGCCGCACCCGTGCGTGACGCGCGCGTCGAGATCACCGTCGCGGGCCAGCCCGCAGGGACCGTGACCACCGACGCGAGCGGCGAGGCATCGCTCGTCGTTCATGCGCCCGCGTACTTGTCAGAGGACGTCGGCTCTGCGGCGGTCGCCGCCACGGTCTCGCATCCTGCCTACGGATCGATCGTCGTCGGCGCGCTGATGCGCATCGCGGTGCCGCTTTCGCTCCGCATCGACGTGGTGGCGGCGCATCAGGCGCTCACGCCGGAGCTCGACGACGTTCTCTACGTCTCGCTGATCGACTCCCTCGGCAACCCGCCCGCGGCAGGCACGCGCGTCGAGGTCTCGGGAGCGGCGGTGCCCGGCGGAACGGCCCGCGCAGAGACCGACGTGAACGGCCTGGCAGAAGTGCGCGTTCGGCTGCCCATCGGCGCGAGCGCGGGCCCCTACGACGAGCGGCGCGCGTCGCTCACCGTGCACGTGCTCGGTGGCCCGCTCGATCGCCTCGCGCGACTCACCGTGCCTGTCGAGCTCGGGCCGGAGGTGCTTCCCACCACGCTGCATCCCGTCGTCGCGCCGGGTGCCACGCTGGAAGTCGCGCTCGCACGTCGTCCCTCCGCAACGCTGCGCACCTTGGTGGTCGAGCTCTTCGACGTGCAGCGTCGCGAGCCGCTCGACGTGGTGTTCGTCGCGCCGCACACGGACATCGCGCGCCTGCATGTGCCGGTCGATCGCATCGGGCGCTTCGCGATCCGCGCTCGCGCCATCCACGAGGACGAGAGCCTCGAAGGCGCGGGCGGCGCGACCAACGTTCTCGTCGTGCCTGCCGGCCCCGACTTCGTGACGCTCACGCCCGAGCGGCTGCGCTGGCAGGTGGGCGAGACGGCACACGTCGATCTCGTGACGGCGCCGCAGGGCCCGCGCGCGTGGGGTGCGCTCCTGGTGCGTGATCTCGCAGCGCACGGCGGCGAGGTCGACTTCGCCGCGTACTTCCTCGAGCGCGCGTACGACGACGCGCTCCTTCATCCCGGCGATGCGACCTCCGAGCGCTTGGTGCGCGTGTCGCTCGCGGCCGAGACAGTGGTCGATGGCGCGCCGCCCGTGGCTTCCCCGCTCGTGGACGAGCTCGGACTTCCGCGCGACGACTCGGCCGCGTCGGCGACGGCACCCGCGCGTGACGTGCTGCGCGATCCCTGGCCGCTCGCGCGCGAGCTCGAGCGCCGCGGAGCTGGGCAGATGATGGTCGCCCTCGAGAACGCGCTCGCGGAGGCGCTCGATACCGGTGGCCTTCCCGATCTGACGGAGGCGACCGGATCCCAGCGTCGCTTCCGCTCGGACACGCTCGACGCCGAGGCCTACCCGACGCTCGGTGATGGAGGAACGACGCCAGCGATGCTGACGGCGATCGATCCGAGCAACACGTACGAGCACGTGGCGCGGCGGGTCGCGCGAGTTCGCCTCGTGGCGCTGCTCGCCTCGCTCGCGATGTACCTCGACCCGGGAGACGAGGCCTCGCTCGCCGCACGCACGGCGTATCGCGAGCCTTGGCAGCGCTGGCTCGCTCGCATGGTGGAGCGCGGCGTGATCGCCGACTCGGCGCTCGACGATCCATGGGGTGGTCGCTTCGCGCTCGTGGCCGCCGCGCATCCGACGTTCGTGCTCTCGACGGAAGCGACGGGCGTCGAGCTCGTGTCGCCCGGCCCCGATGGCCGGCTCGGCACCGCCGACGACGTTCGCGATCCCTTCGCGCGCGTCGTGGCCGCGGGGACGCCCTACGCCGTCGCGTCGGGTGAGGACGCGCTCATGCGCGCGCTCGCGATCCTCTCGCCGGTCGAGCGCACGATCCCGGCGCTGCGCGCGGCGTACCGACGCATCAGCGCGGAGATGACCGAGGACGAGATCGGCGACGCGGTGCATGCGTCGGTGAGCGAAGGATCGATCGGTTACGGTGGGTTGGGCTTGACCGGTTTCGGATCGGGGGGCGGTGGCTCGGGCTACGGCTACGGGGGCGGCTCGGGCACGCTGGGTGTTCACGGCGCGTCCGCGCCCACGGTCCACGCGGGCGGCGGCGGCAACTTCGCGCGCCTCGTGCGCGAGCGCTTTCCGCCCACCGTGCTCTTCACGCCGACGTTCGAGGTCGACGCCTCCGGCCGCACGCGGCTCGACATCCCGCTCGCCGACGCCGTCACCACGTATCGCGTCGAGGTCATCGTCTGGCGCGCCGACGGATGGATCTGGTCTGCGCGCACCGAGATCCAGTCCGATCGCGAGATCGTCGTGGACGCGCCCATCCCGAACGTCGCACGCGTGGGCGATCGACTCGCGTTGCCCGTGCGCGTCGGCAATCGCGGAGCCACGCCGCGCACGCTCCGGCTCGCGCTGCTCGGAGACGAGACGCTCGGGATCGCCGATGCCGAGCCGATCGAAGTGATCGTAGCGCCGGGAGGTTCCGCGGCAGTGCCCTTCGTGGTCGAGCTCGGCGTCCGCGGCGTCGGAAGTCTGCGCGTCGTGGCGATGGACGCGAGCGGCGACGTGCTCGATGCGGTGCGACGTCGGCTCTCGGTGATCGCACCCGCGCGCGCCGTGCGTGTGCTGCGCGAGGCGCTGGTGGAAGGGCAGGGCGATCTCTCGATCGACGTGCCGGCGCGGGCGGACGCGCTCATCGGAAGCCTCGAGCTCATCGTCGGCGCGGCGCTCTTCGAGGGGACGAGCGACCCGACCTACGAGGCCTGGGTGATGGCCCCGCGCAGCGCCGTGGACACGTTCGATCGCATCCCTTTCGTCGTCGCAGCGCTCGAGAGTGGCACGCCGGAGGCGCTCGGCTTCGCGATCGGCGCAGCCTACGGGCGGCCCGCGATCACCGACGAGTCACTCCGCTCTGCGGCCGAGACGCTCACCAGCGCGCTCGATCAGCGAAGTGGTGATGGCGTCGCGAGGCTCGCGGTCGCGGCGTCCACCTTGCTCGGTCTCTCTCGTTTGGTCCCGCGGCTCGACGCGCGGCCCGGCCTCTCGGACGACATCCGTCGCCTGATCGATCGGCTCGCGCGCGAGGTGGGCGACGCGGCCGTAGGCCTCGACGGTCACACCGAAGAAGCGGTGCTGGCTGCGGCGGCGCTCGCGACGGCAGGGGGTGAGCGCTCGGCATCCCGCGCGAGCGAGCTCTTGCGCCGGGCCGAGCCCGATCTGGTGAGCGTCGGCGATGACCTCTGGGTCGCCGTCGCAAATCAGGCGACCCGCACGACGCTCGCGTTCTCCATGGCGGAGCTCGCGCTCGGTCATCGTGCGCGCGCGTTCGCGCTGCTCGCCACGGTCGCACGATGGCGCTCACGCGGTCGCACCCTCGGTGAGGGAGACCTCGCCTTGGCCCGCGCGATCGCCATGGAGCTCGCGGGGAACGCGACGGTGGACACGGCGCACTTCTCGATCGACGGCACGCCGCGCGACCTCACGTTGATCGCCGGACGCGAGTCGGCCGACGCGCTCGCGCTCGCGACGCCGGGCACACATCGCATCCACATCGACGTCGGCGATCACGTCGCCGTCCACGCGATCGCGCGCGCGCAGTACGGCGTGCCTTGGGAGACGCCTCCGGAGCGACCCGGTCCCTTCGTGCTCACGCTCGTCGGCGAGAGCCACGGACAGGACGAGGTCGCGGAGCTCGAGCTCGTGGTCACCAACCGCTCGCCGCGCTGGATCGCAGCGCCGGTCGTGGAGATCGCGCTTCCGACGGGCGCCGAGCTGACGGAGGCAGCGCTCACGCTCACGCGCCGTCGCGTGCGTAGCGCGCAGGTCACCGAGTCGCTCCTCAGGGTCGTGTTGGCGCCGCTCGCGCCCGGTGCGGAGTGCCGCGTCCCGCTGCCCATCCGCTGGTCGGTCGCGGGGACGCTCATGGGCATCGGCGCTGCGGCGTACGCGACCGATCGAGAAGATGCGGTCAGCGTGCTCGTTCCTTCCCCGCTCGCGATCGGCGCGCTCGTGGGAGGTGCACCGTGAAGGCGCGCCTCTCGCTCGCGCTCTTCGTCATCGCGTCGATCGCGGCGGGCCAGCTCGTGGCGGCCGAGGGTCGAGCGCAGGAACGCGCCCGCCGGCTCGTCGCAGCGGGCGAGGTCACCGGTCTCGAGATGTCCATCGAGGGCACGCTGCACGCGCCGCCGGGGGGTCGCGTGCGCTGGCTCGTGACGACCTACGAGGTGCTCCGTCGCCGCGACCTGCGCGTCGCCGGCGGGATCACGCTCACCGTCACCGCGTCGTTCGCCGACGGCCCCGCGCTGATGACCACCACCAGTGACGCCGCAGGCCACGCGCTGCTCGAGCTCACGCTGCCCGACGATCTCGAGACGGGCACGCAGCTCTCCGTCGAGGCGATCTCGCCGCGCGGCATTCGACGCATGTTCGATGCGCCGATCGAGCTCGACGCGCGCACGCAGCTCGAGCTGCTCGTCGATCGCGCGTGGGCGCCGCCCGGCGGATCCGTGGTCGCCTTCGGCCGTGTGCTCGACACGCGCGACGGGCGACCGCGCGCCAGCGAAGAGATCGAGATCGCCCTGCGTGCCGGGACGCTCGTGCGGGCCCCGACGCGGCTCGTCACCGACGCGGCCGGCTTCTTCATGACCGAGGTTCTCCTGCCCGAGCAGGTGGGGACGTTCGTGATCACGGGATCCACGCACGGCGCGAGCACGAGCGTGAGCGTCTCGACGCGAGAAGACGCCGTGCCCGCGCTCTGGGTCCGAGCCGAGACCGAGCGGCGTGTCGTGCACCCCGACGAGACCGTTCAAGTCGATGTGCTCGTGCGCGGGGACGACGGTGCACCCGTTCTCGGCGCCCGTGTCGAGTGGAGCGACGTACCGCCGCCCGACGACGACCACGAGGTCGTGCGCACCGATGCGAGGGGCCACGCGACCCTCGTCTGGGTGATCGATCGCTTCGCGGCGCCCGACGAGGGCTTCGAGGATCGCGAGCGCGCGCTTCGCGTCGTGCACGCCGCGCATGGCACCGGCTCGGACACCGCGCGCGTTCGCGTAGCGCGGCCTTCGGTGTTCGTGACCTGGTCCGTCGAAGGGGGCGCGCTGGTTCCGGGCCTGGCCTCGCGCCTCTTCGTGCGCACGACGGAGCCTGACGGTCGACCGCGTGCAGGCGTGCCCATCGCGCTCGCTGCGGGTGCGCTCGGCGCCGCGCGCACGGCGACCACCGACGTCGACGGAGTCGCGGCGCTGGACGTGACACTGGCCGGAGCCCACGACGACGCGGGCGGCTGCGGCGGACCGACCGCGGTCTTGGCGGCACTGAGCGTCGATGGCGCGCCTCGCGAGGCGTGCCTACCGATCGAGCCCGACGCGCTCCTCGCGCTTCGCGCTCGCGGTCACGATGCTGCTCTCGAGGTGACGCTCACGCGTAGGCCCGAGGCGAACGGGCATCCGATCGCGCTCGTGGCGCTCGCGCGTCGCGGAACCGCCTGGGAGCCGCTCTCGCGCACGGTGATCGGCGGGCGCGATACGACGGCCACGCTCGCGCTTCCCGAGATCGGCGCGGTGCCGATCTGGATCCGCGCGCGCGTCGTGATCGAGGGCCAAGAGACGGTCGGCGGGGGCACGGTCCTCTTCGCAGCGACGCCGCCGGCGATCGGCGCGTTCACCGCGGGTGGTGAGGCTGCGCACGTCGACGCCTCCCCGACAGCGCGATCCACGGCGCTGCTCGCGGTCGACGCGTCCTTCGCGGCAGACCTCGAGGCGAGGCTCGCCACGCTCACGACGCCGCTCGGTGGCGCGGTGGCGCGTGGTCGGACGGAGCTCTTCGTCGCGGCGCTCGCGGCCTCGATCGTACCGCGCGACACGGCCGCGCCTGCGGTGCTGCGCGAAGGAAGCGTCTCTCCGCTCTCGCTGCCCGATGAAGCCGTCTCGCAAGGGCTGCTCCGTGATCCCTGGCGCACACGTGCTCGCTTCGTCCGCGGACGTCTCGGCGCGATGATGCGCGCCGTCGAGCAGCTCGTGGACGCGCGCGTCCCGACCGCGATCGATCAGGTCGGTGTGCAGGAGCACGGCGCGTGGCGCTTCGATCGCGAGATGCTGGAAGCGGCGCTCACCGAGGCGGGCCTCGCGGACGAGCGTGCCGCAGCGCTCGACGGTGAGCCGCTCGACATCGCGGCGCTCACGACGCTCGATCCGAGCTTCACCTACGATCACGTCGCGCGCCGCATCACGCGCGAGCGGCTCTTCCGAATGCTGCGCTTCCTGCGTCAGCTGGTGCGTGATCGACAGCTCGATCTCACCTGGGCGCGCCGAGGCGATCCTGCCGAGTATCCGGTGAGCTTGCTCGAGAGCGGGATCGGCTTCGACGACGAGGTTCCCGAGCGCAGCCATCTCTTCGACGCCTGGGGCCACCCCTTCGTGCTCGCGCCGGTTCATGGGCGCGCTCGCTTCGATCGCTTTCAGCCGGTGCCGGGCTACGAGCTCGTGAGCGGCGGCCCCGACGGTCGCGTCGGAAACGCCGACGACGTCTTCGATCCTTTCGCGCGCGTCCTCGCGAGCGGAAGCGTCTACGCGGAGGCCGTACAAGAGGACGAGCTCGTCGCACGACTCGGCTCGGTCGAGCTCGGGCGCGCGACCGTCGCGACGCTCGCCGAGGCGTTCTCGTACTCGCCCGTGGTCGACTACGACGTCACCGTGACCTCGACGGCCATCTCGTGGGGAACCGAGCCGCCTCTGCTCGCGACGACCCGCCAGCCGCTCGCGGCGCTTGCTCCCGTGCCGCGTGCACTCTTCGGAGCCGGCTCGCTCTCCACGACCGCGCTGGACGTGTCGTGGTCACCGCCGCGCGAGCGTCGATCGTACGTGGCGTTCGCGCTCGCCTTCGACGAGACGGGTGCGAGCACCGTTCGGACCCACGCGTTCGACGCGGGTGCGCCCTTCATCGCGCACGTCGAGACGCCCGCCATGTTGCGTGTGGGAGACTCGCTTCGCATTCCCATTCACTTCGTGCAGCTGACTTCGGAGGCGCTGCCCGAGCCGAGCGCCGACGCGAGCGCATCGAGCGACGCCCTGCGTGCGCGCGTCGAGGGGCACGACCTCGTGATCGAGGCAACCCACACGGGCCTCGCCTCCGTCGCGCTCGTGCTGCACGCGGCGGGTGCACCCGACTATGCCGTCGTGGCGCCCGTTCGCGTGCTTCCCGTCGGCTCGCTACGCGCCGCACACACCGGCGCGATGGGGAATGGCGAGCTCTCGCTCGATCTGCGCGTGCCCACGGGCGCCGACGCGTGGCGCGCGCGCTGGGTGATCGGCGCGCCGAGCGCGCTTCGTCGGGATCCGCTCTTTCTCGAGGGCGCCGGACACGACGCGGCGCTCGCCGCCTGGGCGGACGTGCTCGCGGGTCGAATGCCGAGTGACGAAGACATGGCGGCGCTCGAGGGCGCGGTCTCGACGCCACCCTCGGGCTTGCACACCGCGTGCGCGCTCATCGCCTGGGCGAGCGCGGGCGATCCGCAGAACAATCCGAGGTTCTGGAGCGCGACGCAGAGCCTGACCACCTCGCTGCCAGCGACCATGCCCAGCCGCGCCGCGATGCTCGCCGCGCTCGCGCCGGTCGCACCGGCGATGGGAGACACGAGCGCAGGGATTCCCTCCGTCGTCGCAACCCTTCGCGAGGATGCGTGGCGCGCGCTCGCGACGGAGCGCGATCATCCGACCACGCTCGCCGAGATGGCGGCAGCGTTGCTGCTCGTCGATCGTGACGATGCCGTGGCGCGCGCGTTGTTCGAGCGCGCCCGCGCGGCAGCCAGCCCGGAGGATGGCTTCCCGGCCGACACGGCCGATGGTCTTGCTGGCACGCTCGCGCTGCTGATCGCCGCTCGCCAGATCGACGAGGACGCGCTCGCGGATGCGCTCGCGAGTCGTGTGCTCGCTCGGCTCTACCTCGCGCCGCGCCTCGGCATCGAGACGCAGTTCTGGGCGCTCGCGGCCTCGAGCTTCGGCGCGCTGGGCGGGGACGCGCCGAGCGCCGCAACGGTGGAGATCGACGGTGCCTCGCGCGAGGTCTCGTTGGCCGATGGCGTGGCGGTGCTCGACGATGTGCGCGCGGGAGCGACGGTGCGCGTTCAGGCGGAGGGTCGCGTCTGGGCTCGCGGTGAGGTCCGCGCGGTCGCGCCGTATCGCGACGGAACCGGAGTGGCCGTGGATCCACGCATCGAGGGAGACGTGGGTGTGCTCGGTGAGCGTGCGGCGCTCGAGCTGGTGGTCGAGTCGACGAGCGACGACGAGCTGACGGCGCCCATCGTAGAGATCGCGATTCCCGCGGGCGCGATCCTCGACGTGTCGGCGCGGGCTGCGATCGCGCGCGCGGCGGCCGTTCAATCGATCGAGGGCCCCGATGGCGCCGGTGTTCTTCGCCTCTCGCTGGTCGCCCTGCGTGGACGCGGGACCTACCGCATCCCGCTGCCCCTTCGCTGGCGCGCGAGCGGACGGAGTCATGGTCTCGGCCTGGTCGTGTACGATCGAACGCAGCCTTGGACGATCACGACGCGCGAGGAACGGATCATCGAGGTGACGGCGCCATGAAGTGGGCAGCGATGTTGTTCGCGGTGGCGATGACGACGGCGTGCGGCGGTCCCGCGCGACCTGCGAGGCACTCGGGGCCGGACGTGGTGACGGCGGAGTGGACGAGTGGGGACGACGCGCCGTTGGGCGAGAGCGAGTAGCGCGCACTCGCACTCGCACTCGCACTCGCCCTCGCTCTCGCTCTCGCTCTCGCTCTCGCTCTCGCTCTCGCTCTTCCCCTCGCGGTTGAACCGTGCGATCACACCGGCCGATGCCCGAGCCCAGCGCCTCGACCTCGCGCGCGCGCTCGCTCGGGCTGCTCGTCGCGACCTTCCTCTCGGGCCTCGTCGTGATGGCGCTCGAGCTCACGGCGTTTCGCCTCTATGCGCCGCACTTCGGCTACTCCGAGGACGTCTGGGGCGCGATGATCGGGGTCGTCCTCGTCGCGCTCACGCTCGGCTACGCGCTCGGCGGTCGGCTCGCCGATCGCAGCACGGACGCGGCGCCGCTCTTCGTCGCCATCGCGGTGAGCGCGATCTACCAGGCGGGGATTCTCGCCGTCGTCATCCCGTTTCTCGAGTGGTGCGCCGATCTTCCGCCGCGCGCCGGGCCGGTCGTGGCGACGCTGGTGATCTTCACCACGCCGATGACGCTGCTCGCGATGACCGGTCCGTTCGTGACGCGCCTGCTCGCGCGCGCGTCGGCGGTCGGATCAGTCGCGGGCAACGTCTCGGCGATCTCCACGGTGGGCAGCATCGTCGGCGTCTTCGGCACCAGCTTCTATTGGGTCCCGACCTTCGGGGTCCGCGCCACGCTCGTGGCCTGCGCGGCGCTCAGCGCATCGGTCGCCCTCGTCGGGCTCGTGTTGCTCCGACGCAGGACCGCGGCGCTCGCCCTCGTTCCACTCGCAATCCTTCCCGTCCTTCCGCCCTTCGGCTGGAGCGAGAACACCATCTACGTGCGCGAGTCCGAGTACAACCTCGTGCGCGTCTTCGAGCGCAACGGCGTTCGCTTCCTCGCGCTCAACGACGAGCGCACCGCGCAGACCATCCGCCCGATCGACGGCGGGCTCGGCCACCGCTACTTCGATCTCTTCATGTTCGGTCCCGCGCTCGCGCACGGTGATCGAACGCTGGTGCTCGGCATGGGCGCGGGCGGGAGCGTCTGGGCCACGCGGCTGGCCGCACCGAACGCCGAGATCGACGCCGTGGAGATCGATCCCGAGGTGGTGAGCGCCGCGCGCCGCTTCTTCGAGCTGCCGACCGACGGCCGCATGCACGTGCACACCGCCGATGCGCGCCGCTACCTACGCGACACGCGCGCGCAGTACGACGTGGTGCACGTGGACCTCTACCAGGGCGGCAACGTGCAGCCGTTCTATCTGGTCACCACGGAGACCTTCGCGCGCATTCGCGCCATCGTGCGCGACGACGGCGTGATGGTCATGAACGTGTACGACGGCGCGAGCTCGCTGCATCTCCTGGCCGCCATCGCCCGCACCATCCACGAGTCGTTTCCCTCGCTCTACCTGATCGATGCGGGCCTGCGGAACCACGTGGTGTTCGCGTTCCCGCGCGAGACGAGCCCGGACGACATCGAAGCCCGCCTCGCCCGCGACCTCGAGTTCGAGGGCATGCCCCACATGGCCGCCGAGTTCATCCACAAGGAGCGCGGCGACTTCGAGACGATCACGATCGACGAGACGGCGCCGATCTTCACCGACGACCTCGCGCCCGTGGAGGCGATCACGCGGGAGATGATCGACGAGCAGCGAAGGGAGTCGCCGCCGCGGCCGCGAAGCTGAAGGGGCTCAGACGGTCGGCCGTGCGATACTCGGGTCATGGGCCTCGTGTACGCCGAACTGACCCTTCGGAATCCGGTCGATCCGAGCTTGTCTCCGATCACGGTCAGGGCGCTCGCCGACACGGGTGCCCTTCACCTGTGCGTTCCGAAGCACGTGGCACTCCAGCTGAAGCTCGAAGAGCTCGAGCGGCGGGAGGTCACGCTCGCGGACGGCTCGAAACAGCTCATTCCGTACGTGGGCCCGATCGAGGTGCGATTTCAGAATCGTCGGTGCTACGTGGGCGCGATGGTCCTCGGGGACGAAGCACTGCTCGGCGCAATTCCGATGGAGGACCTCGACCTGGTCGTCCACCCGGCGACACGAACCGTCGCGGTCAACCCTCTGAGCCCGAACATCCCTACGTCCGTGGCGAAGAGGAGCTGAGAGCGAGAGCGAGAGCGAGAACGAGAGCGAGAGCGAGAGCGAGAGATCAGGGCGTGGGGACCGTGATGATCAGTCCGCCCAGGTGCGTGTTGCTCCGCGTGTCCATCGACATCGGTAGGTCGAAGTCGATGATGCTCGTGATGAACTGCATGCCGAGCAGGCGGGAGAGGACGTCGCCGTGCATCACGGGGCGGACGGTGATGACGGTGAAGAGCGTGCCGCCCCCGGTCGCGCCGGCCTGTGTCTCGTGGACCGGGAAGCCCGTGCCGCCCTCGCGCGCGCCGAAGCCGCTCTGCTGGCGCTCCCAGTCGATCACGCTCGCGCGCTCGTAGGAGGTCCGTCGGAAGCGGCGCGGGCCGAGCATCTCCGTGGTCTCCGGAGTGATGAGGCGCTCTTCGAGCCAGAGCGCGGCCGGCGCGCCGCTCGCGTTGCAGTACACGTGCGCCGCGGCCGTCAGCGAGCCGGTGGCGCAGTCGGTGGGATAGGTCGCGGTCGCGGGCGTGCCGATCATCGCGCATGCGGCGGAGGATGCGGCGTTGTCGACCTCGATCGCATCGCCGCACGGCACGAGGCCCGGGACCATGTGCGCGACGTCGGCGGCCACGCAGTCGGCGAACGTCCAGCAGTCGTTGTCGGCGCAGTCGATGGCCGTGTCGCCGTCCTCGTCGAGCCCGCCCGTGCAGACCTCGGGCATCACGCCTGCGTCTGCGCGCGGGCCGGTGTCGCCGCTCCCGGAGTCGGCACCCGGACCGGCATCGACCCCCGGTGTTCCCGAGTCGCTCCCGCCCAAGGGGCCCGCGTCTCCGCGGCTCGGGCCCGCATCGATCGCTCCCATCGCTGGCGTGCCGCAACCGAGCATCAGGACGACGAAGAGCACGGGGCCGAGTTGTCGAGCGCGCATGGGTCTCACACCGTTGCCGCGACTCGCCCGTGCGTTCACCGTCTCGGCCGTCGCCCACCGCGAAGGCAAGCTAGAGCGAGGGCGATCCCGAGACCGACGGGAAACGCGCGCGGCGCCGCACCGTCGACGCGGCACCCGCATCCGGAGGCCGAGACGCGTGGGCGACCCCCATCGAGACCCGCCATCGCATCGAGCGAGATGGTGCCCGCATCGTGCGCCCCGGCGTCGAGTACGGGTGGGCCCGCGTCGCTACCGACGCTCCCCGCGTCTCGCGCTCCGGCGTCGACGAGCACCGAGGGGTCTGTTGTCGAGCTCAGCAAGCGCTGAGCGCCGAGCATCGTGAAGTCGGACGACGTCACCGCGAGCCACTCGGCGTGGCCGCCACGCGATGCGACTCGCGGGTTGAAGTTGCCGCCCGCCGACGCCGCGCCGAACGGGATCGGAACGCCCAGCGGCACGCCCGACGACGAGAGCTCGATCGCCACGTCCTGTGACGTCGTCCCGTGCGTCACGAACACGAACGTGCCCGACGCCGCCGAGTAGGCGAGGCCGTTCGCGTCGTACGAACCGAGCGTGTCGCTCACCAGCGTCGTGGTGGCCGCCGCGGTGCCGTTTCCGTGGACGATCCGGCCGACGAACGATGCTGCGCCCGCCGCTCGACGATGCCAGACCACCAGGACGTCTTCGGTGATCGAGGCATACGCGAGCTCGGGGACGTAGCCGGCCGCGATCGAGGCATCGAGCTCGATGGGGCCTCCGACGAGCTCGCCCGTCCCGGCGCGGACCCGCTGCACGTCGACGAAGCAGTCGTTCGCGCCCACGCATCCGGCGTACGCGACGAAGAAGGTGTCCGTCGCGGCGTGGTAGGCGACGGCCGGATCGCGGAAATAGTACGGACGTGGATCGATCACGATCGCGGGGCCCACGAGCGCTCCCGTCGCGCTCACGCGCTGCGCGCCGATCCGGGTGTCGCCCAGCGCCTGCCAGGCCACGAGCATCTCCGCACTCGCGCTCGACCACGCGAGCGCCGCGCCCATCTCCCAGTTGGTGCCCACGGGCGACACGTCGAAGTCGGCGCTCGGAGCGCCGCCGAACCGGATCACGCGACCTCGGATCCGCACGGCGCTGCCGGGGAGCGTCTCGTGCCAGGCCAGCATCATCCCGGCCCCGCCCGCGTACGCAACGCGCGGTGCCTGCGCGTAGAGAGAGCCTCCCCCGATGGTGAACGGCACGTCGATCGGCGTGCCGTCGCCCGAGAACCAGTAGCCCGCGATCAGACCGGCACCGCTCACGGCCAGGTACACGTCGTGATCGCGGTCGTACGCGACGTCGGGCCAGCGAAGCGGCGCGGTCCCGGCGGGCGGCGGAACCGAGCTCGCTGCGCCCGCGGCGAGCTGCGCGTGCACGGAGTCGAGCGGTGCGAAGGCTACGATCGCCAGCGCGACGAGCGAGGCCGCGCGACGAACGTGCGGCAAGCCTCTGCGCGCGCCCATCCGTCGAGCGTACCGTGATCTCGGCGAGAGTCGTCCGCAGCGCGGACGCGACACAATTCTGTCGGCCCGGCGAGCCGGGCACTCCGGTCGAGATCGACCTCTACTTCGGTCCGTTCCATCCGCCGATGTCGGCGACCAGCTTGTCCGCTTGCGGCGGGCCCCAGCTGCCCTGCTCGTACTCGAACATCGGGCTCGGGCCGTGCAAGATCGGATCGACGATCGCCCAGGCGGCCTCCACCACGTCCTGTCGCGCGAAGAGCGTGGAGTCGCCGTTCATCGCGTCGCCGAGCAGGCGCTCGTAGTCGCCGAGCCGCTCGCCGGGCTCGCCCTCTTTGCGCTCGTCCACCACCGAGAGCTCGACGGGCCGACCGCCCATGCCTTCGCCGGGGCGCTTGGCGCGCGCGCCGATCGCGATCACGACCTGCGGGCTGAGCCGGAAGCGCACGTAGTTGCCGATCGAGGGCGTCGCTTCCTTGAACACGACCTGCGGCGCGTTCTTCAGCTCGACCACCACCTCGGTCGTCGTCTGCGCGAGGCACTTGCCCGCGCGCACGTAGAAGGGCACGCCCTCCCAGCGCCACGAGTCCACGTACAAGCGCATCGCCGCATAGGTCGCCATGTACGAGCTCTTGCTCACGTCGGGCTCGTCGCGGTAGCCGCGGAACTGTCCGCGCACCAAGTGCTCGACGCTCAGCGGACGAATCGTGCGCAGCACCTTCGCCTGCTCGTCGCGGATGGCCTCGGGGTACGTGGACGAGGGCGCTTCCATCGCGAGGTAGCTGACCACCTGGAGCAAGTGGTTCTGGATCACGTCGCGGATGATGCCGGTCTCTTCGTAGAACTTGCCGCGACCCTTCACGCCGAAGTTCTCGGCCATGGTGATCTGGACGTTCTCCACGTAGTGGCGGTTCCACACCGGCTCGAGGAACGCGTTCGCGAACCGGAAGTAGAGGATGTTCTGCACCGCCTCTTTGCCGAGGTAGTGGTCGATGCGGAAGATCGAGTCTTCGGGGAACGCCTCGTGGATGACGCGGTTGAGCTCGGCCGCCGACGCGAGGTCGCGGCCGAAGGGCTTCTCCACGATCACGCGTCCGTTCTCCGCGCAGCCCGACTTCAAGAGGTGCGTGACGACGTCCGGGAACATGCTGGGCGGGATCGCCAAGTAGTGCGCGGGTCGCTTGCAGTCGCCGAGCGCGCCGCGCAGCTTGGCGAAGGTCGATTCCTCTGCGTACTCGCCGTCGATGAAGTGCATGTGCTCGACGAGCGTCGCGAAGGCGGCCTCGTTCAAGCCCCCGTACTCGGTGCAGCTCGCCTTCGCTCGCTCGATCAGCTTCTCTCGCGTGAAGCCGCCGCGCGCGACGCCGATGACCGGGAAGTCCATCTTGCCGCGCCGCGCGATCGACTGCAGCGCGGGAAAGATCTTCTTGTAGGCGAGGTCGCCCGTCGCGCCGAAGAACACGAGCGCGTCGGCGCGCTGCTTCGGTTCGCCGCCCATGCTCATTTCTCCTTCTTCTCGACGTGTCCGCCGAAGCCGAAGCGCATCGCCGAGAGCACCTTGTTCTGGAAGAGGTCGAGGTCACGCGACGCGAAGCGCTCGAAGAGCGAGGCGGTGAGCACGTGCGCCGGCACGCCGAGGTCGTTCGCGGCCGCGACCGTCCAGCGGCCTTCGCCCGAGTCCGAGACCTTGCCGCCGAACTTGTCGAGCTTCGGATCCGTCACCAGCGCCTGCGCCGTGAGATCGAGGAGCCAGGAGCTGACCACGCTGCCGCGCCGCCAGACCTCGGTGACCGCAGCGAGATCGAAGTCGTACTGGTAGTGCTCCGGGTTGCGGAGCGGCGTGGTCTCGGCGTCCTTGGTGTGCGCACGCTTTCCGATGTCGGCGTTCGCGAGGATGTTCAGGCCCTCGCCGTACGCGGCCATCATCCCGTACTCGATCCCGTTGTGGATCATCTTCACGAAGTGGCCGCCGCCCGCGGGGCCGCAGTGCAGGTAGCCCTCTTCGGCCGTGCCGCCGAGCGCTTCGCGTCCGGGGGTGCGCGGGATGGCGTCGCCGCGGCCGGGCGCGAGCGTCTTGAAGATCGGATCGAGGCGCTGAACGATCGGCTTCTCGCCGCCGATCATCAGGCAGTAGCCGCGCTCGAGGCCCCAGACGCCGCCGCTGGTGCCCATGTCGACGTAGTGGATTCCTTTTTCGAGCAGGCGCTTGCTGCGCGCGATGTCGTCTTGGTAGTGCGAGTTGCCGCCGTCGATGATGACGTCGTCCTTCGACAGGTGCGGCGCGAGCTTCTCGATGATCCCGTCGACGATCGCCGCGGGCAGCATCAAGCAGATGTGGCGCGGCCCCTTCATCATCTTCGGGAGCTCTTCGAGCGACGTCGTGCCCTTGGCTCCTTCTTTCACCAGCGCATCGACCGCGTCCTTCGACAGGTCTTGCACGAAGCACTCGTGGCCTGCGCGCATGAGGCGGCGCACCATGTTGGCGCCCATTCGACCGAGTCCGACCATTCCGAGCTGCATCGCCCCTCCGTGGGTTGGGAGCGGGCAGGGTATCGGGCTGGTGTCCCGATCGGAAGGGCCGCCTTCTGGCCGCTGCGCGATGCACGCGGAGCGTCCGGCCAGAAGCGAAGCGCGCTAGAACGGTTGCATGCCCATCGAGATCGTCGTCGAAGATCAGCTGGCCGACGTGCTGGTTCCTCGAATCGAAGGGATCGCCGCGCGCGCGATCGCCCTCCGAGGCCGATTCGCCATCGCGCTTCCCGGTGGGTCCGTGGCGACGACGTGCTTCCCGCGCTTCGCCGAGGCGCATGTGGAGTGGTCGCGCACGCACTTCTTCTGGAGCGACGAGCGCGCCGTGCCGGCGACGCATCCCGACTCGAACTACGGCGTGGCCGAGAAGCTCTGGCTCGAGCGCATCGTCGGGCATGCACCGACCATCCACCGCATGGAGGCGGAGCGTGCTGATCTCGACGAGGCCGCGCAGCGCTACGAGCAAGCACTGCGCGAGATCGGGTCTCTCGATCTCGTGCTGCTGGGCGTCGGTCCCGACGGGCACGTCGCCTCGTTGTTTCCCGGGCATGCGCTGCTCGACGAGCGCGATCGCTGGGTCGCGGCCATCCACGACTCGCCGAAGCCGCCGCCCGGACGCCTCACGCTCACGCTGCCGGCGCTGCGTGCGGCGGGCGAGGTGATCGTCGTGGCGACGGGCGCCGCGAAGGCCGACGTGGTCCGCGAGCTACGCGCGAACGACGCCTCGGCGCTGCCGGTGGCGCAGGTTCTTCGTGGCGCGGCGCACGGCCTCGTCGTCGTCGATCACGCGGCCGCGGGCGGCTGAGGCTCAGAGCACGCTGCAGTGCGGTCGTGAGGGGCGATCGCGAGCGCCGTGAGCACCGCCGTAACAGAGGCTTGCCCGCGGCGCGCTCACGCCCGCGCGGTCGCCGGCGTGAACGTCCTCAAGCGACAACATGGTCGCACTGCGAGCCGAGAACGTCGCAGGTGAGACGTTGCGCGCCAGCGGCGCGCTGACTCACTCCCGTAACCATGAGGGTTTCCCGCAGGGCACGAGGCTCGCAATGGGGGTGGCTCGTCATTCCTCTCACCCGAGGTTCCCATGCATTCCTTTCCTTCGTTCCAGCGACACGTCCGCCTCGCAGCCCTGGTCCCCTTCACGATCTTGTTCGCCGCGTGCAGCGGGGGCTCCGGCGTCGGCACGGACACCGGCCCGCGCGCCGACACCGGCCCGCGCGCCGACACCGGCCTTCACAACGACGCCGGGCACAATCCGATGGGCCTCGGGCCGGCGGCCATTGCGCTCGGGAGCAGCACGGATCTCGGAGCCGCGGGGAGCTACGTTCTTCTCGCGAAGACCGGCATCACCAACGTCACCGGATCTTCGATCACCGGCGGGCACCTGGGCCTGAGCCCGGCCGCTGCGAGCTTCATCACCGGCTTCTCGCTCATCGCCGACTCCACCAACGTGTTCTCGACGTCCGCGTCCGTAGTCGCGCCCTCGCACATCTTCGCGGCGGACTACGCACCGCCCACCCCGACGAACCTGACGACGGCCGTGCTCGCGATGGAGACCGCGTACACCGACGGTGCCGGGCGAACGGGCACCGACTTCCTCGACATGAGCGGCGGCAACATCGGCGGGCTCACCCTCGCGCCGGGTCTCTACACGTGGGGCACCGGCGTGACGGTCCCGACGAACGTGACGATCGCGGGCACGGCCGTCGTCAGGTTCGTCGGGGTGGGCGGTGCGTA
>JAYVCF010000262.1:0-11706 GCA_043750095.1 Deltaproteobacteria bacterium | reverse complement strand
AGAGCCTCATCACCAGCGAGTCGCACACGGCTTCGCGCGCGAGCGGGGTCTGGCTCGCGATCGACGTGACGCTCGGTACGCTCGACGACACGGAGTTCGAAGCACTCGCCTCGCTCTCGGTGGTCCCCGCGTTCGACCTGGCGGCCGCCGCGGCGATCACGGGCCTCGCGACGACGGTCGCCGACGCCTGGCTCGGAAAGCTGCACGCGCTCGGCCTCACGTACTCGGCGCCCCACCCGGATCTGCTCGGCGTGCCTCGATGGGCGCTGCGCGACGTCGTTCGCCGTCGCATGAAGCGTCGCGACGAGGGCGGCCGAGCACGCGCGATCATCGCGCCTCCGGCGCCTGCTGCCGCGATCAAGCGCGCCGCGAAGCACTACGCGGTGCACGCGCACGGGCGCCGCGAAGCCATCCGCGCCGCACCTGCTCGCGAAGCGCATCGAGAAGTCGCGCTCGACGAGGCGGCCGTGCTCGCGATCGCCGATGCCGCGATCGAGGACGCGGCTCTGTCGATCGATGGCTTCGCGCTCGAGGCCTTGGTCGCGCAGGTCGAGGGTCGCCCCGCCTCGTCGGGATCGCTCCTGTTCCTCCACCGTCTCGATGCTCTGCTCGCGCGAGCGATCGAGGCCAACAGCGACGCCGAGATCGTGCTCGATGCCATCGTTGCGCGAGCGATGCTGCGCCTCGACGTCGGTGCCGGCGAGTCACGCGACGAGGCCGATCGTGCGCTCGGATGGGCTCTCCGACGCGGGGACACGGCGCGCATCGCGCGGGCCCGGACGCTGATGGCGCGGGCGCTCCTCGTCAGCGGCGAGCTCAGCGCTGCGCAGCTGGAGGCGGAACGGGCGATCGACGAAGCGCGCGCCGCGGGCCGCAGCGCCGAGCTGGGCGCCGCGCTCGAGGTGCTGGCTCGCATCGCGCTCGAGGCCGGGCACGTCTCGCTCGCACGGAGCGCGACCGACGAAGCCCGCGGGCTCGCCATCGCCCGCGACGACGCGGCCGCACGCCTGCGCGCCGTCGTGTTGGCCGCAGCCGTCGCGCGCGAGTCCGACGATGCCGGGAGCGAACGCGCCTGTCTCGAAGAAGCGCTCGAGCTCTCGCGCGCGTTCGGGCTCGTCGAGCGGACCGCCGCGATCCTGCTCGAGCTCGGCGAGATCGAGCACCGCGTCGGCGGGTGTGCGCGCGCGGCCGAGCTCTTCACCCAGGCCGCAGCGCTGCATCCGGAGTCGTCCGCGACGGCCGACGCGCTTCGGCTCGCCGCAGCCGCGCTCGCGATCGAGCGAGGAGACCACGTGCGTGCGAGCGTGCTCGCCTCGGTGGCGATCGAGGACGCCGAGCGACCAGCGCTGGCACTCGCGATCGCCGGCGGGGCACGCGCGGCGCTCGGAGAGCAGGCGAGCGCCACGCGCCTCTTCGAGCGTGCGCTGGAGCTTCCGAGCCGCGATCCCGTCGAGCGCGCGGCGATCGAGCTCTGGCGCGGCCATCTCGACATGCTCGAGCAGCCGGGTGAGCTCGGAATCCTTCGCGCCACGGCGCGCCTCGATGCGACTCACGTCCCCAGGGACGAGGCCCGACCGGGCTCACGCCACGCGCTCGCCATCGCAACGCGCGTGCTGGAAGCGCGGCTTCCGCGACGCGCTTCGCTCGTGCCCTGATCGGGTCCGCTGCTACTCGGCCGACTGCATCGCGGCGCCGAGCGCCTGGATCGACTCTGCTTCGCTCCGCGGGCTCGTCGGCTCGGGGGGGATCTCGCTGATCTCGATGAGCGCGCGCGGCCCCGGTACCGGCATGATCGTCACGTCCATCTGCACCGCGCCCGTCGTCACCTCGCGCGGCACGGCCGCTCGGTAGGTCGCGCCGCCTCCCGGACGCTCCTCGACCTGACCCGTCGTCAGCCGCGGACCGAAGTAGCGGAGCAGGCGCGCGATGGGCACGTCCGAGAGATAGGTGTGCACACGCTCTTCTGTCACGTTCGGTGTCAGGCCCATCGGGAGCGTGAGCCCCGCGACGCGCACGTCCGACGGGCGCAGGTTGCCTTCCTCGTCGTAGAGCGACGGCGTCACGCGCTCCGGCGCGGCCTCGACCGCGACCTCCGGAAGGACCTCGCTCGGACGTCCTTCCGCATCGCGATCTCCGCTGCCGCACGCGGCGAGGCAGAGCGCGACGAGAAGGGCGAGCGAGGAGCGGGTCACGACCGGACTCTAACCGATGTCACGACCCGACCCGCTCAGAAGTCGGCGGCCGGCTGGTACGAGAGCGGACGCGAGAGCGCGAGCGGCGGCGGCAGGTTCGCGACGGTGACCGTCTGAATGCTCGACGCCGTGGCCGGTGTGGTGGTCGACCCCGTGCCCGACACCTGTGCGACGAGCTGGAAGGTGCCCGGGCGCAGGTTCGAGATCTGGTAGCGCTGACCGAGGTACTGATCGGTGATGTCCGCACCCGTCGTGCAGTTCGGCCGCTGCGTGATGCCCACGCCGAACACGATGCCCGACCAGTTCGTATAGAAGGTGTCCACGAGGCCGGTGACGCCGACGAGGCCCGGCTGCGGGAAGCGACCGACGATGCCCGTCGTGTACGGGACCGGCGCGGTGCCACCGCTGTTGATGTAGTGGACGCCCCAGATGCGGCTCTGACCCCAGCTGCAAGCGTTGGTCGGATCCGGGGCGCTCCAGAACGTTCCGAAGTACACGTAGTTCGAGTAGAGCACCATCGGCCCGGTGACCTGCTCACCTGGCTGCAGGCGGAGCTCCCAGTTGATCGTCGCGGTGGACGGCGAGGGGTTCACGGTGTGATCGACGTTCTCGGTGACCGAGACGACGCGCGTCGGCGCGCTGCCCTCGAGGTTGTCCTGATCGCCTCCGCCGATGACGACCACCGGGTCGCCTGCATTGTTGACCGAGACGATCGGCGGGTCGTAGACGGGCTGGCCCGAGGTCGCGCCGTCGGCCCAGTAGAGGTCGTGCAGAGCCGTGAACGTCCACGTCCTCGGATCCGGCGTGCTCATGTCGAGGCGCCAGAGAACGCCGTCCGCATCGGTCACGAACGCGCGCGTCGCGAACTGTCCGAGGTCGCCGCTGAAGAGCGACACGCCACCGGTGATGGGCGAGGTGATTCCGTCCGCGACCGCGTCGAACGAGCGGAGGACCTCGCCGGTCGCGACGTCGACGACGTGCATGCTGCGACCCGTCAGACCGTTCCAGCAGCGACGACCCGCGCGCGTGGTGGTCACACCGGCCGGCGCCGGATTCGGACGGCTGGGCAGGAGCGCCGCGCAGCCCGCCGCGCCGTTCGCGATCGCACGCGCCGAGTCGATCGTGCCCGCGCCGCCGGGCAGCACCGCGATGGCGCGCTCCTGGACCACGCCGCCGAACTGCACCATCGCCTGGCCGAGCCCAGGACGACCGTACGTCTGGCCCATCTGCGCATGCGTCCATTGCCAGAGGAACGCGGGGTTCAGCGGATCGGTCACGTCGAGCGCGACGTACGCGTTGCCACCGCCACGGAGGCCCACGATGAGCACCGAGTGGTACATGTCCGAGGCCGCGGAGTCACCGGGCGCGCGGCGGAAGACCACGTCGCGAACCACCGGCGTGCCGTCGACCATGAACTGGTGCGACGAGCGGCCCGAGTTGAGGCTGTTGGGCATGAGCGTCGGCGGCACGAAGCCCCAGAGCTCCTGACCTCCGGTCCAGCGTGTGCCGCCGGTCGGATCGTCCTCGAGGGCGAACGCATGCAGCACGCCATCGTTCGAGCCGACGTACACGATCGAGGGGCGCGTCGAGACCTCCGGCCGCTGGCGGAAGAGCGCGTACGCCTGGTCATCGATGTCGACGCGGGGTGCCGTCACGATCTGCGGCGAGGAGTGGTAGATGTCACCGAGCCGGGCCGCGACGCGCGTCGCCGGCGCGCGACCGTGCACGTAGTCGAAGATCGCCGTGCGCGTCGCCGTGTCCGTCGCGAGCAGGCCGAAGTGCACCGGGGTGATCGCGGCGTTCGTCGTGTCGAAGGTCGAGAGCGCCTGGCCGCGGAGGACCGTCCCCACGTTGGAGAACGGAGCGGCAGAGTTGGCCGTGATGATGCCGCTCTCGTTCACGACCGGAACCGCGACTGTGTAGAGGCGACGCGGCGACGCGGTGAGATCGCGCGCGTTGAGCACGTTTGCGAAGTGATCGTTGGCCGTGAGCGGCTGCGCCACCGGGTTGAGGCTGGCGTCACAGACGTAGTGCGTGCGATCGAGGACGCCGCGCCAGGGCGTCCCGAGCGCGGGGTCACTCACCTGGAAGCCGCTGCCCATCTGGAGCTGCTCTTGCGGCACGCTCGTCGCGCCGACCGTGCCCGCCGCATACGTGCTCTGGCTGAGACTGAACGAGGGCGCGGTACGGGTCGTGACGCCCGGCTGCGCCTGATCGAGCGCACGCGAGAGGCCGCCCATCAGCGTCGAGCGGTCGATCGCGAGGATCGCCTGCGTGGTGCCGCCGCGAAGCGCGATGTCGTTGAGCTCCGGGGTGATCGCGCTGCAGCGACCCGAGATGCACGCCTGGCCCGCAGCGCAGTTCGCATCGATCGTGCAGACCGTGCCCGTCGCGCCCGCGCTCGTCGCGTACGCGACGACGAAGAGACCGTCCAGCAAGCCCGTGCACGCCGTGCCACTGAAGCGGCAGAGGTCGGCCGCGATGTCGGCCGGGCGCTGGTAGGGACACGTCGAGGTCCCGCCCGCGCCACAGTTGAGCGTCGTCCGGAACGGATCGCTCGACTCACCGTCGGTGATCAAGATGGCGTAGCGGCGGCGGCAGGCCTGATAGGCGTCGCCCGTGCCGCCCACGGTCGCGATCGGCGCTGCGTCGGGATCGTTGCGCAGATAGTAGCGAAGGTCGTCGAGCATCGCGCCGGTGGGCGTAGAGCCGTACGGACGCGCGCCGAGGAGCGCCGTCTGGATCTGCGAGTTGGTGACGTGAATATCGATCGTGTTGGGCCCGACCGACACGAGCGAGCCGCCGAAATTCTCGGCGCCGACGGCCGCGCGGCGCGAGCCACCGTTGACCATGTAAGTCGTCAGGCAGCCCGGGAAGCGCAGCGGGTACGCGTTGCCGTACGAGTAGTCGCCGGGGGCGGTCAGGACGGCGGCGGTGTTCGCCGCCCAGAGATCGACGGGCGTGGTCGGCACCATGAACTGCATCGAGGCCGGCGTCATGCCGAGCAGGCCATAGACGTTGTCGAACGTCATCAGGCCGAAGCGAACGCGATCGAGATACTGATCGAGCACGCCGTCGGTGCCCTGTGCGCCGTGCGCCTCCGCGAACGTGTGCGGCGAGAACTGATCCGGCGCGCCGACGTACGACACGCGGCGATCGCGCGTGACGCAGTAGTAGCCCGTGGTGTAGCTGCCCGTGAGCGACTCGACGAGCGTGATCCAGCGGCTGCGTTCGCTCGGGCTGCCGGCGTTGCCGCTGCACAAGGGCAGCTGCCCGCCCGCACCGCTGGCCGACCCCATCGCGTAGTCCATCGACGCCGACGTATCGACGAGCAGGATGACGTCCGGACGGATCTCGCGGATGTCGGGCGCTTGCGCGCTCGCGCGACCGGTCAGGAGCATCAGCAGCGACGTGAGCGCCAACGCGGCGAACGCCATCGGTGAACCATGCTGTGAGCGTCGACGATTCATCGCTACCTCCGTCACAACACAACCTCGAGAATCCAGGCCCATCACGGAGCCCATCACATCGGACCCGAGAGCACCACGGCTCGCGAGTTCATCGCGGTCTCGTGGCTCCCGCGCTGAAGCTGCATGGGCTGCGCCAGCTCGGCGGGTGAGTAGTAGTCGGTGCCGCCCAGCGGGGCGGTGCGGCCGCGCGACGTCATCGTCCACACGCGGTACGAGACCGGCGAGTCACCCGTCACGCTCATGCCCGCGATCGAGCGACCCGGCCGATACGAGTCGTCCATGTCGATCAAGAAGTTCGGCGCGTACGCCAGCGTCGAGCCGAGCGACGAGCCACCGGACGCGGCGACGTTGCCCTCGATCGGCTGCGCCACCACGCTCGGGAGCGTCGCGAAGTCGGCCATGTAGACACGGAAGTGCGGCGTGGACTGGCCGTACGCAGGCTCCTCGGCCGCGAACTGCCGCCCTGCCGCGACCGGCACGCGCTGCATGGCGAGGTCGATGCTGCCCGCGCCCATCGTGTCGATGAGCGCCATGCCCGTGGAGATGCCGCCTTCGGCGAGGAACTGCGTCTGCATCGCCTGACGGAAGGTGCCCGCCGAGCGGAGCTCGTACGTCGTCGAGTACACCGCGAACATCCCCGTCGCGGTCACCATGAGCACGACCAGCATGACGACGATCATCACGGCGCCCTCGCGTCGCGAACGGCCACTCCGCGAACGATCGCGGTTCCGGCTCACACGAACGCTGCTGTCTTGGGTGCAGGACGACATGTCACAGGCCTCGCAAGGCAAGGTTCTCCAGCACGAACTCTGCCACCGACCGGCGAACACGCGCCGAGCCCGGACGATCGGAAAAGACCTGGAACGCTGTCAGCGGATCGACCGCTGGATTTCGCGTTCCCGGCAAGGGCCACGGATACGACGGATCCGTGTCCGGCGTGCGCGCCGCGAGGTCGATCTGGAGCGCCCGCACGCGCGACTCACTGCCGACCGGGATCGCTGCAACCGGGCCGATGAGAATCGGCGCGTTTCCAGCGGGCAATCTGTCGTAGACCACCTGGACGTCGAAGTTCACGGCGTACTCGAGGACCGCGCGCGTCGTTCCCGGCAGCACCGCGCCCGTCACGGGGTTGAGCTGGCGCCGATAGAGGATCGTGTTGGTGCCGACGACGGCGGGGTCGTTCGGCACGAGAGCCGGCACCGTGTTGGCGGCGGTGTCGATGCCGTACTCGATCAAGGTGAGGGGACTGACCTGGCAGCCCACGCAGAGCGAGAAGTTGCACTCGTCGAGCGCGGGCAAGGGCGGGTTCACCATGACGAGCGGGGTGCGCCCGGCCGAGTCCACCGTCCCTCCCCCTGAGACGGTGAAGAAGTGGTACCCGCGCGGATGCGTGATGTGCAGGACGGTTCCTGCCTGGAACACGGTCGCAAAGAGCGCCGGGTCCACGGCCATGCCCAGCGGATCGGCGGCGAAGGTGCGCCGGAACGCCTGCCAGTTGCTCTGGAGCAAGACGGACGAGCCGTTGGCCGCGCCAGTGTTGGCGATGAGGTACGTGTCCGACGTGACCATGTTGCCGAGCAGACGCAGCCGGTCACCGTGCGTGGCTGCGCTCGCCGCGCCGGGCATGGTCGCGAGCGCTGCCGTCGCCGCGGGGTCGTGATCGGTGAGCTGCACACCCAGCAGGGGCGTCAGGATCCCGCGCGTGAAACAGCTGCGCTCGCGCTGCGAGTCGGGCGTGCCGCCGAAGCCGGTGGCCGCCACGTCGCGTCGCACACGCTCCATCGCGAGGCGCGTCTGCAGCTGGAGCTGGCTGATGCGCTGCTGCGTCTGGAACGCGCGCGCCGAAGAGCCGCTCAGCGTGTACATGGTCGCGACGACGATCGCGCCGATGGCCAGCGCGATCATGAGCTCGAGCAGCGTGAATCCCTCCGTCCGCTTCCGCGGGCGACGCGAGGCGCGCGGCTGGCTCATGGGATCCCCGGCGGCATGTAGCGCAGCACGGTCGAGCCCTGCAGTGAGTGGAGGCTCGCCGTGTTGAGCACGAGTCCCTGCGTCGGGCAGCCCGCGAAGAGCGCGGCGTTCGTGAGCTGGCCGGGCCGCACCCACCACACACGCACGTCGGCGCGAAGCGCCTGGCCCGGATACACCCACGCGTAGCGGGTCTCCACGCAATAGAACATGTTCGCGGCAGTCGCCGTGACGTTGCCCTGGTAGTCGTACGCGTGCTCTTGCGCGACCACCGTCGCGCCAAACGGAGCCCAGGGGGTCGCCGCCGCCGTGGCCGCGGTCGGCGCGTCACGAAGGAACCCGCGCGAGCCGACTCCCCAGGTGACGGTGCCCGCGGAAGGAAACGACTGCGTCCAGTAGAGGGCGTCGAGCCGCATCAGCTCCAGCGTCGTGCGGACGATCGTGGTCGCGGTGGTCATCTGCCGCGCGTCCATGTTTCCGCGGATCACGATCTCCTGCAGACCCAGCAGCGCGACCGAGCTCGCCGTGATGATCGCGATCGCCATCATCACTTCGATCAGCGTGTAGCCAGCGCGCGCGCGCCGACGTGACGAAGCGCGAGTCATCGATACACCCGAGGCGCGCCACCGATGGGCATGATGGCGGCGCGAACGGGATCCATCGCATCCGCTCCGAGCTCGAGGCGCAGTGTCGTGATCTGAACGATGCCGTTCGCCGGGACCACGAACGGGTTCGCGCTCCCCGTGCCGCGCGTGAGCGCCTCGCCGTTGGGCTGAAAGCAGATATCCAGCCCGCCGACCGATGTGAACCTCACCGAATGGTACCCGGCGTCGTACTGAACGGAGTCGACGTAGTCGACGCAATTGCCGGACGGGGCCGCGGGCGAACTGCATGTGCCCGCCGCGGTGATCGTCGCCCAATTGTCGAGTCGACACGCGGAGGTGATGCCCTCCCAGAGCTCGGCGCGACCCTGGCCCGTGGTGGACATGCGGATGAGGTAGGCCCGCCCGTACGCGATCGACTGCGAGCGCGCGAAGCGCATCAGTCGAACGATGTCGTGGTTCGCGCGATCGGCCCTAGAGATGGCCATGGCCCGCGTGATCGCTGGCGCCGCGAGGGCGGTTACGATCCCGATGATGGCCACCACGATCATCAGCTCCAGCAGCGTGAAGCCGGCGGAACGCGAGCGAATCTGGCGGACGGATCGCACGACAGGCGTCAGCAGTGCAAGGCGCATTCCGCCATCGTAGGGCAACGGAGCCGCGAGGATCGCATTCGAAACCAGCGCCCAAGGCGGTCGGACTACTTCGATCCGCCGGGGAAGGAGGTACACCCCGCCCGCTCCCCTCGCATCCTCTGCACGGAGTACGCAGACTTTTCCTAGCTCCGGCTGCCGGACGCAGCGCCCGGCTTGACGCCCCGCGCCTGATTGCGTACCTACGCTGCCCGCGCGGAAGTGGCGGAACTGGCAGACGCACTGGATTCAGGTTCCAGCGCTCGCAAGGGTGTGCGGGTTCAAGTCCCGCCTTCCGCATAGGCGAAGAGTCCCGGGTGGTTAGCTGCGAAGCGAGCCACCCGGGATTCGTCGTTTTTGCTCCGGTCAGGCCGCGAGCGCCGCCGCGACCTGGGCCGTGTCCTCGAAGTGCCGCAGGCGCGCGACCTTGCCGCCCTCGAGCGTCCACCAGTGGATCTGATCCATCGTGACGCGCCGGCCCGTCGTGACGACCGTGTACTCGATCGCGACCTCGACGATGACGTGGGGGCCGCAGTGCATGAACTCGCGCGGCTCGAAGCGCGCCATGCGCACGTTCCCCATGAGCGCGCCGAAGAAGCTGGGGAGATCGGCGGCGCTCTTCACCGGCGCATGCCACGGCACCTCGGCGCGCGCGCCAGCGAAATCCCACTTGGTGTCGGAGCGGACCGACGCGAGGATGGCGGGCACATCGGCGCGGCCAAACGCGGCATAGATGGTCTGAACGGTCGAGACGTTGTCGATGGTGCTCATGGGTTCGATCTCTCGGGGCTCGTCGGCGTCACTGCGACGTCGATCGGCTCGGATGAACCTACGGGCCAGCGCAGAAGCCCGGCAGGATGGATCGCCGCACCTCCGGGGTGCGACGATGCGACGGTGCCTGTCGATCCCGCCGATCTGCGCTACGCGCTCGCCGTGTCGCGCGCAGGCTCCTTGCTCGGCGCCTCACGCGCGCTCGGCGTCGACAAGGCCACGGTGATCCGACGCATCGATGCGCTCGAAGAGGCTCTCGGAGCCAAGCTGGTCGAGCGAGCACAGCGCGGCTGGACGCTCACCGACGCGGGACGCGCGGCGGCCGATGCGGCGCAGCGAATCGAAGAGGAGCTCGCGCGCCTCGCCGGAGCGGTCAGCGAGACGGAAGGCGGCGTGGTGCGACTGACCGCGCCCGCGTTCTTCGCGCGTCAGTTCTTGATCCCGGAGATGGGTCGGTTCCAGCTCGACTGGCCGCGCATCGAGCTGCGGTTGCTCACGACGAACGCGATGCTCGACCTCGGCAAGCGCGACGCGGATATCGCGGTGCGCAACCTTCGTCCTGATCGCGGTCGTCTGGTGAGCCGACCGCTCGGCGCTCTCGGTCATGCGGTGTATGCGTCGCGCGACTACCTCGGGCGCCGCGGCGCGCCGCGCCTTCGCGAGGATCTGCGGAGCCATCACCTGCTCGGCTACGAGGGCACGACGGTGTTCCAGCCGGAGCTGCGCTGGCTGGTCGAGACCGGCATGCCGGTCGCGTTGCGCGTGACGGACACGCTCACGTTGCTCGACGGCGTGAAAGCCGGGCTCGGCATCGCGCCGCTCCCCTGCTGCATCGCAGAGAACGAGCCGGAGCTCTCGCGCATCGACGTGTGCGGCCGCGGCGAGGATCGAATCTTCGCGGTGTACCCCGAGGAGCTACGCGAGAGCGCTCGCATTCGCGCTGCGATCGACTGGCTCTCCGAGACGTGGACGAAACATCGCGACACCCTCGAGGGTCCGACGATCGCGGGCTGAGTCGATCAACGCTTCGTGCGAGGCCGACGCACCGGCACCGCGGGAGTCGTCGCTCGCTCGACTGCGTTTCGCAGCCACACGTGCGCGGGGTCGCTCGTGTGTCGGCGATGCCAGATCATCGAGATGGCGAACGAGGGAAGCGTGAGCGGCAACGGGAGCACGACCAGGCCGAGTCGCTCCGTCAGCGGGCGCACCAAGCTCTCCGGCAGCGACACCAGGTAGTCGGTCTCCGAGAGGAGGAACGCGACATCGAGGAACGAGCTCGACGTGCGCGCCACCCGTCGCGTCAGCCCGCGCTCGGCGAGCAGTCGATCCACGAGTCCAGTGGGCGTTCCGTTCGGCGCCACCAGCAGATGATCGGCCTTCGCGAAGCGGGCGGCGGTCATCGCTCCGCGACACGCAGGATGTCCCTTTCGGACGACGGCGACGAGGCGATCCTGGAACAGCACCCGCTTCTCGATGTCGGGATCGACGTCACCGTACACCGCGATCGCGAGGTCGATCGATCCATCGCGGAGTCGCGCGAGTGTCTCCGGCTCCAGGCTCTTGAGAAAGATGTCGACGCGGGGACTTTCCTTGCGAGCGATGGCATCCAGCGCGCGGATCAGCACGAACTGCACGTGATCGGTGGTCTCGATCCGGAACGAGCGCGCGAGTGTGGCGGGGTCGATCGCGCCGCGTGGACGCAGCGTGGCCTCGAGGGACTCGACTGCGCGGGCGAGCTCGTCCTTCAGCTCCAGCGCGCGCGGCGTCGGCACGAGACGGCGGCCGGCGCGCACGAAGAGCGGGTCGCCGAGCAGATCGCGAAGGCGCGAGAGGGCGTGGCTCGTCGCCGACGGCGAGAGTCCGAGCCGGCGCGCCGCGCGACCGACATGGGCCGTCTCGAGGAGCGCGTGGAGCACGACGAAGAGGTTCGCGTCCACCCCCGATAGCTGCACGCTGTGCATGAGTACGCTGCTGAGTATGCACTGTACCGACGACTCGGGATCCGCCACATGTCGATGGAGCCGCACGAACGTCGCGGCACGCAGGCGCGAGACGCGCGTGCGAGAGCGGG
>JAYVCF010000261.1:0-4976 GCA_043750095.1 Deltaproteobacteria bacterium | reverse complement strand
CTCCACCACGGGATGGAGCTCGTCCACGACGTCGTCGTCAGTCAGGGCAGCATCGACGTCGACCGCTATCCCGACGCTCGCTGAGCCGCCTCGCGATCGGTCTACGCGTTGATCTCGTCGCCGCTCGGAAGCGCAGGCTTGATCGGCGCGCGTGACACGACCTCGCGCAAGGCCACGGCGATCCGCTCGCGCAGCGCGGGGTTCTCGACGATCTGCGTGCGCGCCTTCTCGCGGCCCTGGCCGAGGCTCTGACCGGCGAACGTGTAGTACGAGCCGCTCTTCTCGACGACCTCGTGCGTCGCCGCGAGATCGAGCAGATCCGAGGCCGCGTCGAAGCCGATGCCGTAGCGCACGTCCATCTCGGCCACCTGGAACGGCGGCGCGAGCTTGTTCTTCACGACCTTCACGCGCGTGCGGTGCCCCACGACCTCCTCGCCGACCTTCACCTGGCCGACCCGTCGCACGTCGAGTCGCACGCTCGCGTAGTACTTGAGCGCGGTGCCGCCCGTCGTCGTCTCGGGGTTTCCGAACACGACGCCGATCTTCATGCGCAGCTGGTTGATGAAGAAGATCGTGGTGCCCGAACGATGCGAGATGCCGGTGAGCTTGCGGAGCGCCTGGCTCATGAGGCGCGCCTGCAGGCCCATGTGCGAGTCGCCCATCTCGCCCTCGATCTCCGCCTTGGGGACCAGCGCGGCCACCGAGTCGATCACGATCAGATCGACCGCGCCGCTCCGCACGAGCGTCTCGACGATGTCGAGCGCCTGCTCGCCGTTGTCGGGCTGGCTGACGAGCAGCGAGTTGGTCTGCACACCGAGGGACGCCGCGTAGCGCAGATCGAGCGCGTGCTCGGCATCCACGAACGCCGCGATGCCGCCGGCCTTCTGACACTCGGCGATCGCGTGCAGCGTGAGCGTGGTCTTGCCGCTCGACTCGGGACCGAAGACCTCGATCACGCGCCCGCGCGGGTACCCGCCGCACCCGAGCGCGACGTCGAGCGATGGCGCGCCGCTGCTGAAGGTGGGGACGGGCTCGATGGTGCGCTCCTCGCCGAGCGCCATGATCGCGCCCTTTCCGAACTGCTTCTCGATGGTCGCCACGGCGGCGGCGACGGCCTTGAGCTTCTCTTTCATGGACATGACTTCGCTTCCTCTCTCGTTTCTCTCTCGTCTGGCACTTCGTCCCTGCGCTCACCGCGAGCGCGGGGTTCCTCCGTCGGGCCGGTCGCCGCTCGTCGATCGAGCAGCCGGTACCCCAGCGCCTCGGCGACGTGCGCCGCCTCCACGCGCGCCGAGCCCTCGAGATGCGCGATGGTCCGCGCCACTGCGAGCGCGCGACCCAGGCCGCGCAGGCTCAGCCCCAGCCGATCGCCGGCCTTCTCGATCAGCGCGCGCGCCTCGTGGCTCAGGCCCCCGAGCGCACGATCGAGGGTGATGGACGCGTGTCGCCCGTCGGGCGTGATGGTGCCCATCGCGAGCGCACGTTCTCGCGCCCGCGCCACACGCAGCCGCACGACCGCGCTCGACTCCCCGGACGCGCTCGACCGGAGGCTCGCCACCGCGACTTTCGGCAGCGCCACGTGCATGTCGAAGCGATCGACGATCGGCCCCGAGATGCGCGAGCGATACGAGTCGATGCGCGAGGGTGGGCACGTACACTCGCGCGTGCGATCGCCAGCGTAGCCGCAGGGGCAGGGGTTCATCGCCGCGATCAAGAGCGGCCGCGCCGGCATGACCACGCGCTCGTTCACCCGCGCGACGGCGGCGATGCCGAGCTCCATCGTGGTGCGCAGCGCTTCGATGCTCGCGCGCGCAAGCTCGGGCAGCTCGTCGAGAAAGAGGACGCCGCCGTGTGCGAGCGTGACCTCGCCCGGTCGCACGGGATCGCCACCCCCGACGATCGCGGCCGTGCTCGCGGTGTGATGCGGCGCGCGAAACGGTCGCTCGCCCGTGATGGGCAGGCCCGCCGCGCTCGCGATCGATGCGATCTCGATCTGCTCGGTCGTCGTCGGCGGAGGCAGGATCCCCGGCAGGCGTCTCGCGAGCATCGTCTTTCCCGCACCGGGCGGGCCGACGAGCAAGAGAGCGTGTGCGCCGGCCGCGGCGATCTCGAGCGCGCGGCGTGCCGCGGGCTGGCCCTGCACGTCGGCGAGGTCGGGCCCGCTCTCGAGGAGTGGCTCGGTGCGCTCGACCGCACGCGCCCGCGGAAGCTCGCCGGTCCCCGACAGCCAGTCGACGACCTCGTGCAGCGTCCGCGCGACGCGCACGTCGAGCGACCGAACCCAGCTCGCCTCCATCTCGCACGCGGCGGGCACCACGGCGCGCGTGAGCCCGATGCGCCGCGCGCCTTCGAGCAAGGGCAGCACGCCTCGCACGCCGCGGAGGTCTCCCGAGAGCGAGAGCTCGCCGACGAACAAGGTCGTATCGAGCAAGTTGGGCGCACACGCACCGCTCGACGCGAGCAGCGCCACCGCGATCGCGAGGTCGAAGCTCGCGCCGCGCTTCTTCAAGTCGGCGGGCGCGAGGTTCAGGATCACGTGCTTGGGGGGCAGCGCGAACCCGATCTGTGCGAGGGCCGCGCGTACCCGAACTCGGCTCTCACGAACGGCCGCCTCGGGGAGGCCGACGAGATCGAGACCGGGGAGCCCGCCTCCGAGATGGACCTCGACCTCGACCGGACGTGCCGTCAGGCCGACGAGGCAGCTCGCATGGACGCGGGTGGACATACGCACCCCGTCTTCACGAGGCGATCCGGGTGTCCGCGCGCGAAAAATCGGAAGATCGTGACGAGAATTGGCGTCCCTGACGGCGGGTGACGGCGGTCACACGCCCAAGGTCTTCTCACCTCCTTCCCTCCAAGCACCTGCGTTGACCCCTCGGAACGAGGGGCCTACCCTCACGCGCCGTCATGCCGTCCATTCCGTCCGCGCTCGCTGCGCGTTTCAGCATCGGGTCCGAGCTCTGGTCCGGAAGCTCGGGCGTCGTCTATGACGCGACGGAGGTCTCCACGAACCGCGTGGGCGTCCTCAAGATCGTGACGCAAGCGACTGCGTGGACACCTGCCGAGCGCGGACGCCTCGCGCGCGAGCTCGAGAAGCAGGCGACGCTCTCGCATCCGTATCTCGCGACACCGCTCGCGGCGGGCATCGCCGAGGACGTGCCGTGGATCTTCCGCAACAAGCTGGAGGGCGAGGCGCTCTCCGCGCGCATCGCTCGCGGTCCTCTGCCCGTGACGGAGGCGGTCACGATCGCTGCACAGCTCGCCTCGGGGCTCGATGAGCTCCACCGCGCAGGGCTCTTGCAGCGCGACCTCTCGCCCGGTCACGTGATCCTCGGCGCGAATGGGTCGTCGCCCTTCGTGCGCGTCATCGACTCGGGTGTCGCGACACGCATTCCGGGCTCCGCGATCTTCGAGATCTCCGGCAAGCCTCCCTACGTTTCTCCCGAGCACGCAGCGGGAAAGTTGGTCAGCTTCCGGAGCGACCTCTACGCGCTCGGCTCGATCCTCTTCGAGATGCTCACGGGCCAGCCGATCTTCAGCGGGACGATCGAGCAGGTGCTCGATGCACAGCGCAGCACGCCGCCGCCGACGCTCGCGAACGCCGCACCGGGCTTGAACGTGCCGGGCGCGATCTCGACGCTGCTCGGGCAGCTGCTCGCCAAGGATCCGCGCGAGCGCCCCTTCAGCGCGCAGCAAGTTCGGCGCACGCTCGAGCCGCTGGTCCCCGAAGGCGGGCTGGCCCACGCGCACGCGCCGGCGCCGGGCGCGGGAAGCGGCTCGATGATGAAGCGCACGCTGCTCGGGGTGCCCTCGCCCACGAGTCCCAAGCGCGCCGACGCGACCGAAGAGCTCAGCTCGCTCGATCTCCAGCAGGCCGCTGCGGCACTACGTCCTCCTCCGCCGCGTCGCGACGAGACGATGCCTCTGCAGGCGATGGATCTCTTGCCCGCGATCGCACCGCCCCTCACGCGATCGGTGCCGCCACCGGTCCCAGGGTCCCAGTCGGGATCGACGATCGTCTCGCCTGCCCCACGCGCGAGCACGCCGCCGCCCGCGCCGGAGAAGCGGGCCTCGCTTCCGCCGCCCGTTCCGCCGGGAGCGCGCGCCTCGTCGAGCGGAGGCCTCGCGGTTCCGCCCGCGCCGTCGTCCAGCCCGGGCATCGCGATGGCGCCGCAGCCACACCCATCGTCGAGCGGCGGCCTCGCGGTTCCGCCGGCGCCGGCGCCGCCCGCGCCTCCGCAAGCATCCGTCATCGTCGCGCCCGCCGGCGACCTCGACTACGACGATCTCGCGGAGACCAACGCGGTGTCGCGCGAAGACTTCGAAGAGCGTCAGGTCACGCACCGCGCGCAAGCGATCAACGACCTCGCGCTCGCTCCGCCGCCGGGTGCGCTTCCGCCGCTCATGGCCGTCGCGCCGATGGCGCAGGCATCGTTCCCGCCGACGCAGATGCAGCCTCAACAGGGCTACGGGATGCAGCCGCAGCAAGGCTTCGGCGCGCAGCCCGCGTACGGGACGCCGTCGCCGTTCGGTCCGACGCAGATGATGCCGCAGACCGGGACCCCCGGGCAGATGCCCCAGCAGATGCAGATGGGTCAGCCCGCGATGGGCATGCCCGGCACGCAGATGATGCCGCAGGCCAGCATGATGGGCGGCATGCAGCCGCAGTCGATGCCGGCGATGTACCAGCCCTCCGTCTCGCCCGACGAAGTCGCGGGCCTCGGACGCGCGCGGTCGCCGTTCCTCATTCTGGGCGGGCTCGTGGTCGGATGTTTCGTCTTCTCGCTGGCCGGATTCGGGGGCTACGCGCTGGTGTTCGGTCATCAGCCGGGCGCCGAAGCGGTCGCCGCCACGCCCACGGTCACCCCGACGGTCGCGCCGGTCGCGATGCAGCCGATGATGCCGACGGTGACCTCCGCGCCGGCGACAGCCGTGGGAACGATCACGCCGATCGCGCCCGCTCCGCAGCCGACGAT
>JAYVCF010000260.1:0-6625 GCA_043750095.1 Deltaproteobacteria bacterium | reverse complement strand
ACGCCGACGTCCGATGGCTGCCCGACGCATCCAATGAGACACAAAAACAACCCGGCGTGCAATCGCGTGGACATCACGAGCCTCGGTCCTTCTCCGGGGGCGCCCGGCTCTCGAACGGTCTCGGTGCTCGCGCGCGCGCGGGCCTCTGGTAGTTTCCCGTTGAGACGATCGCTGCTCCGGCGGTCTGTGGCAAGCCTGCCGTGGTCCCGCGCGATTTTTCCGCGTCAGCCGGCGCTCAGCGCGCACCTTCGCCTACCTCTCGGCAGACCTCGCCCATCCTGACTGGCGCGTCATTGGGATCGCGGACTCAGTCGTGCGCATCAGCCGGCGACGCGGAATCGGATGGCTGGGCGGCGTCGAAACTGCCGTCCGCTGTCCCGCCGTCTCCGGCGTCGGTCCCACCGTCAACGAACCGGGCGCCGTCAACTCGTGCGCATACTTCGATCGGATTCGCATAGCTCTCGCAGGTGACGGGCCCCCCCCCGCACTGTGTCGCGGCCAGCGCTCCCACCGCGATGAGTATCCGAGGAATTCCGGATCGCGCGGCGAGAGATCGCTCGGTTCTCCGGTTGGCCCCGACGCGCGCGCCCGGTGAGTTCGGCCCCCGCCCGTCGCTCCACTCCCATTCAGTTACACGAACGGACCCTCGTTGCGCCATCGCCAGCCTCACGTCTTCTTCGTAGCGCGGTCGCGACAAGTCGTCGGCCGTCGCGCGCGACCTGGTAGTTGTCTTGTGACCATCGCGCCGTCGCACGTAGGGGTCAAGCGTGTGCGTCGGTTCGCAACGGTTAGATGGCCGAGACCGCGCGACTTCAGCAAGGCGTTCCATCGAATTGCCGGGAGCCATGACGAACGTGCTACGCGGCCCGGGGCACCGGGGCACGCGGCCTGGCGGTGAACGTGATCATCGCGCCCGCGACGATCGACCAGCCGCAGGACGAACTACGAACTCGGCCGTGCACACCCCGGCGTGTCCCGGCGGGAGTGTGACTTCGGTCAACTACAGCGGTGACAGGGCGCGCACCGTTCCGACGTCGGAACAGGCAGTGTGCGCGCACCCGTCGGCGACCCGGCGGAGCTGCCCCCTCCCCGTTCCGGCGCGAGGACGACGCCCACTCTCCACCGTGACCTACGCGTAGGGTGGACGATATCGTCCACTCGCTTGGACGATATCGTCCAGGAGCCAAGGTGGGACAGCGCGCACTCGTACGGTCAGGGCGCACACATCTCGGCAACCCTGCCGGATGCCACGCCGATCGCGATTCTGCAGCGTGTCTACTCCAAGAGTCGCCCTCATAATCGCGGGATTCGTGAGCGGTGGCGTCTCGGCGAGACGATCGTCGGCCGCGATCGTGACGCTCGCTTCCGAGTCGCGGCCGGGTCCTTTTGGTCGCTCAGAACGGCCGGTCGAGGGCCGAGAGCGCGGCTGCTCGAGATGGCGCGTGTCGTGCTTCGCCACACCCGGGGGTAGATTGCATGGGACCGCAGACGGAGCACGGCGCCGCGCCAGTCATCACCCGAGGGCGCCGAACACGCTCGTCGGTCGGCAAGACGACGCTACTTCTACAGCCGGTCGCTACAGGCGTAGGCGCGTCTGAGATTGCCGCGCCTTCGAGGGGCGCAATCGCGCTCGACCAGGCGGTCGATCACATCCGCGCAATACTCACTCGCACCCTCGCGAAGGGCATGGAAGAAGTCGGCGCCTACCTGCTGCGAACATTCTACGGCGACGACCCCGCGACCTATCACTCGCAGTCGCCCTCGAAACACGTGTCGCTTCGCGCATTGGTGGAGCGCTGCGGGACGATGGACCTGCCGGTGAGCGCGACGTTCTTGTCGACCGCGATAAGGATGGCGGTGGTCGCGCGTCGACTACCAGCAGGCGCGAGCTTCACGAAGCTGCCGGTGAGCCACCGTGTCGAGCTCCTCCGCCTACCGCCGAGTGACATCGAGCCCGTTGCTGCCGCCGCCCTCCGCGCGGCGATGCCCGTGCGCGAGCTTCGGAAGAAGGTCGCGACGCTGCTCGTCTCGCCGCCGCGGTCCCGCGGCCGACCGCGGACGCCGCCGCTCATGCAGGTGTCGAGGGGCCTCGCACAGGCGCTCGAGATCGCCGAGGACGTGACGCCCGCGCTCAATCGCGCCGAGCTGGCTCGGCTCACCGACGCCCAACGTGCTCAAGTGAAGGCAACGTTGGAGCGGACGACTCAGCTGCTGCGACAGCTGACCAAGCTGGTCTCCGAGGAGTAGCGAGCGGTTGCCTTCCGCCGTCGGAACGGTTCCCATTGGAGCGGGTCACCCTGCCGATGAAAGGGACAATTCAGACCGGCAGGACATGCAGGCTCACCGTCAGCGCCGGTGCCAACAACAACACGAATCAAGCAAGTCACGGTCGACATCACTCGCACCTTCGCACCGTTGCCCATGGGCAGAATTCTCGCGCCAGCGGGCTCGCTATCACGCACGTAGTCCGAAAACACGACGCGCCAGTGGGACGGAGGTAGCGAGGAAGGTGACCGTCGTGTCGGCCCATTCTGATGCAAGCCAGTCCGACGATCGCGGACCAAGATCCGGGCAGAACTCTACCGCCAGACGGCCTCGGGAAACGGCGGCCCCGGCTTCGCGAAGAAGTAGCCTTGCAGCAGCGTGCAACCGAGACGCACCACGGTATCGCGCTCCGCCGCAGTCTCGACGCCCTCGGCGACGACCTCCATCCCCAGCGTCGTCGCGAGCGTCACGAGCGATGCGACCACGTGCTGCTGCACTACCTCGCGGTCGATGCCGCGGACGAGCGACATGTCGATCTTCACGATCTCGGGACGGATGCGCGCGAAGTAGCTCAGGCCGGCGTAGCCCGCGCCCAGGTCATCCACTGCAAGCCGATACCCCATGTCGCGCAGTCGGCTTCGCCGGTCGGCGAGGTCCGAGATCCCTTCGAGCGATGCGCGCTCGGTGATCTCCAGCACGATGCGGCTCGCGTGATGCGAGAGCGGCGACGTCGCGTCGTAGAGTTGCGAGTCGGCCAGGTCTGCCGAGTGAAGGTTCACGTAGACATTCGGGCTCGCCGCGCTCGCATCGAGATCCGCCGCGACCAGGTTGCGGACGCGGCGTCCGAGCACGTGGAGCGCGCCGAGCTTCTCCGCCGCCTCCAGGATGGCTGGCGGATTGGGCAGCGCCGGCTCGCTCGATCGCATGAGCGCCTCGAACGCTGTCGTGCTCCGCGTGCCGACCGCGACGATCGGCTGGTAGACCATGTGGAGACGGGCGATCGCGCTGCGCAGCGCGCCCTCGAGATCGGCCCGCGCGCTCGCGCCGCTCCTGGAGTGTGCCAGCGCGCGGGTGGCTGCCGCGTCGATCACGGCGCGCCGCAGCGTCTCGCCGTCGATGGGCTTAGACAGGTAGCGGAACGCGCCGAGCTCCACCGCCGTCGCCGCGGTGGCGACGGTCGGATCGCCCGTCACGAAGATCACCGGAAGGTCGAGATCGCGCTCGCGCACCGCGCGGAGTAGCTCGGTGCCGTTCATGTCGGGCATCTGGATGTCGGAGACGACCACGTCGAAGGGCTCGCTCTCGATCTTCGCGAGCGCCTCGCGCCCGTTCTCCGCCGTGACCACGATCGAGCTGACCCGCTTGAGCAGTCGAGCGTGGCGCTCCACCAGCGCGGGCTCGTCGTCGACCACGAGCACGCGCGGATTGATTCGCTGCAGCGTCGCGTTGGGGATGCCTGGGTTCGTCCTGGCGCTGGTGCTGCTCATCGAAGCCTCCTCATGTTCCGTCCCCATCGAGCGCGTCGCGCACGGCCGCTGTCAGTCGCTCGACCGTGAACGGCTTCTGCAAGAACGCGAGCCCCGGTCGCAGCGCGCCGTGTCGGAGCGCGGCATCGTCGGTGTAGCCCGACATGCAGATCACCTTCATCTTCGGCCGCGCCAAGAGCAGACGCTCCGCGAGCGCGGGTCCGCTCATGTCGGGCATCACGACGTCGGTCAGCAGGACGTGGATCTCGCCGTCGTTCTGCTCGCTCGCGAGCAAGGCTTCTGCCCCGCTCCCGACCTCGATCACCTGGTAGCCCGCGCGCTGGAGGATGGTCCTGGCGGCGCCACGGACCGCGGCGTCGTCTTCCGCGAGCAGCACCGTCTCGGTGGCTCGTCTTCTCGCTCGCAGCGAGTGCGAGCGCGCTACGTCCGGCCGGGCGTCGACGCGCGGCAGGTAGATCTTGAACGTCGAACCTTTGCCGAGCTCGCTGTACACGAAAACGTGCCCTTCGCTCTGCTTCACGATCCCGAACACGGTCGAGAGACCGAGGCCGGTGCCTTTGGTCTTGTCCTTCGTCGTGAAGAACGGATCGAAGATACGGGCCTGGGTCGCCCTATCCATCCCGCCTCCGGTATCGGTCACCGCGAGCATCACGTAGCGGCCCGGCGCGACGTCCAGATGCTCGGCGGCGTACGTGTCGTCGAGCTCCACGTTGGCCGTCTCCAGCACGACGCGGCCGCCGGTCGGCATCGCGTCCCGAGCGTTGACCACGAGGTTCATGAGGATCTGCTCGATGGAGGTCGGGTCGGCCCGCACCGAGCCGATGTTTGACGCGGCTGCGATCTGAAGGTCGATGTCCTCGCCCACGAGCCGCGCGAGCATTCCGTGCATCGAGGAGATCGATGCGTTCAGGTCGAGCACTTGCGGTGCCAGCACCTGCTGGCGACTGAACATCAGGAGCTGACGCGTCAGCTCCGTGGCGCGCAGGCCTGCCTTGCGGATCTCCTCCAGATCGGCGCGCACGGGATCGCCCGACGGCAGATCCTCGAGCGCCAACTCGGCGCTGACGAGGATCACCGAGAGCATGTTGTTGAAGTCGTGAGCGACGCCTCCTGCGAGTCGTCCGACCGCCTCCATTTTCTGCGACTGGCGGAGCTGGTCTTCGATGCTCCGAAGCGCCGTCTCGGCGCGCTCTCGACCAGCGCTGTGCGCTTTGACCTCGAGGGTCATGGCGGCGTGCGCGGCCTCGGCGGCCTTCTGCTCGGTGAGATCGACGACGAAGCAGATGCTGCTCTCGGCGTCGAGCGACGCCATACCCATGAGGACCGGGACGCGCGCGCCGTCGCTACAGAGGTACTCCTTCTCCCACGGGCCCGAGCGCCCAAGCTCCCGTAGATCCTCGGCGATGCGCGCGTTGTGCGCGAGCCACTCGGGCGGCGTCATCGCGGTCCAGTTCAGTCGTCCGGCAGCGACGTCCTCTTGTCGGTAGGAGGTCATCCGAAGAAACGCCTCGTTTGCCTCCAGGATCGCACCGCCTGTGCCTTTGACGATGACGCCAAGGACTCCCGACTCGGAGAGCCGTCGGAACCGCATGTCGCTTCGCTTGCGCTCCTCTTCTTCGCGCTTGCGCGCCTCATCGGCCCGATCGAGCGCGTCGGCCGTGAGCAGGACGACCAGCCCGAGGCCCAGGATGATGGCCATCGTGTGGAGGGCGACCCCCACCTCGGTGGAGTAGCCCCCCGCTCGCTCTCCCTCGAGACGCAGCCAGCCGAAGGTGACGGGGAGCGCCACGGAGATCGGAAGCATTCGGCGGGCGAGCAGACCTCCAGGGCCTTCACTCGTGAGCGGGGCCACGAACGTCATGTCCAGTCGGGTACACAAGATCGCGACGCCACCGAAGAGCATGCAGAACGCAGCAGGGACCGAGACCGCCGCGAACGGTCCAAGCGCCTCCGACTCGCTCACGTCGTACAGATGACAGATCACCGCGAACAGGCCGCAGAGCGCCAGGACGCGGCCGATGTAGTGGCCGGCTCGAACCGCACCGATCGCGGCGTCCGCGAGCGCGATCGCCACGCCGAGCGCAATCAAGGCCCCAGCCGCGGCTGGGGCCATCAAGCCTGCGCGCGGGCCAGCACCGGCGGGATCGGCGACGAGCAGGTCATCGACGCCAAGATCGACCCCAGCGATGCTCTCGACGAGCGACACCACGCCCATCGCGAGCACGAGCGTGGCGAGCGCGTTCGCAAGCACGCGCGCGGCTGCACCTGCGTCGCGTCCGCGTGCCAGGACCGCGATGCCGGCGCACAGAAATCCAAGCGCCGTGTTCACCCTCATGGGCGGCGAGCTGTCCGAATACTGTCGCAGCACGGGCACGTCGAGGGCCCAACCGACGAGCGCCGTGCCCGCGATGATCACGACGATCGCGGCACAATAGACGCCGACGCGTTCGAACGCCGCGGTGCTGATCGCCCTGCGCGCGCTCGATCCAGCACCATGTGTGTCCGTCGCCAGCTCCGTCATCGTCTCCCCAAACGCATGCTCGCCGCCGATGGGTATCGGTGGGTGGCCCGCCCCGAGCGCTCCCGTGCGGAAGCCCGAGCCCGAAACACTTGCGCGCTAAGCGCGCTTGCGTGGGGCCAGTTGCAACGGATCGTCGTGCGTGCGGAAGTTGAGCTCGTTGACGGAGAAAGGATCGCGGCCGTTTTCGAGGGCGGCGAAAGTACTCACCTCAACGACCGCCGCTTCGTGATCGCCAAGGTCGGCTCAGCGGGCGGGGGTCGGGGTGCCCCAAGTGCAGCTGTTGTTCTTCTGCTTTGTGTCGCACTGCTGGCATAGGGTGGCCCCGCTCGGCTTCCCGTCGCGAAGGTGCTGC
>JAYVCF010000259.1:0-10135 GCA_043750095.1 Deltaproteobacteria bacterium | reverse complement strand
GAGGTGGCCCATCAGCGACGCCTCGTCGAGCGCAGGCTCGATCGCGAGCGGCCGATTCAGCCGATACGCGGGCGGCACGGCATCGAAGAGCGCGTCGATCGACGGCGCTCCGATGGAAGCGAGCATGGTCTGGATCTCGGACGGCGTGTGGGGCAGGTAGCGCATACGGCGGGCGCAGATCTAACCGAAAACCGCCCGCGTGCGAGCCCCCGAAGTCGCGTCCGACGTCGCTCGTCCGACCTCGCTCGTTCGACGACTACGACTGCGGGCCGGAATCGCCGCCCGTTCCGGCGTCAGCGCCCGGGGTCGGGGCGGGCACACCGCAGCCACCGCAGCCGCATGCCGCGAGCAGGACGGGCGCCGCCACGATGGCCGAGGCGACGATCGCCGCGCCACCGAGCGTGAGGGCCCTGCGCGCCAAGGATCGCGCCGGGGCGGCCGCGCGCGGGTCACGGCCGCAGAACAGGCAGACCGCGTCGTCCACGGAACAGCGGCGACCACAACCACAGCGAATCGAGTCCATCGAGAGCCTCCTCGGGCCGCGGCCCAACACCGCGACGAGCTATTGCGAGGCACGTGCCACGCGAATTCGCGCCGAAAGCGAGATCGGGCTGTGCCCCGCTGCGCCAAACGCCCTGGCGACGGGGTCTACGGTTCTCACTCGGGCGCGGGGATGCCGAGATCGGCCAGCGCCGCATCCGCCAGCTGCGCGGCGCGGCGGAGGTCGGCTCGCGCGGTCTCGTCGGCCGCGAGCGCGGTGAGCGAGATGCGGGCGGGACCGAGGTCCGCGCGATCGCTCTCGCGTGCATCGAGCGAACGAGCGTCGAGCGAGCGCGCGATCGTGAGCAGTGCGGCCGCGGCGCGCGGAGCGAGATCTGGATCGCGGCCAGCGGCGATGGCGGCGAGCGGCGCGAGCGCATCTTCTGGGGCGTGCATGCGCGGGGCCGCGGCGACGGCGATGGCGCGCACGGCGATCGGCGTCTCGGGGGCCAGGCGCGCGATCACCGCCGCGTCGCCGATGCGATCCACGACGCGCGCGAGGTCGAGCGGATCGGTCTCGTGCGCCGCGAGCAGCGGGTCGACGAGCGGCGACTGCGCCGACGCGATCGCGGCGACGATCAGCACGCTCGCGATCACGATCGACTTCCGCACGGCGCGACTCTACTCGATGGCGTGCGCGAGGGCCGCGAGCTCCTCGATCGTGAGCGTCTCGGCACGGCGCGTCCCGTCGATGCCCGTCTTCGCGAGCGCGGCGTCGATCCGTGGCGTCTCGAAGTCGCGGGTGAGCGCGTTGCGCAGCGTCTTTCGACGTGCACCGAAGCCGGCATGGACGACGCGCACGAAGACGGGCGACTCTTCGGCGCGCGGCGTCACGCGCGGGACGAGCCTCACGACCGCACTGTCCACCTTCGGCGCCGGATGGAACGCGCCGGACGGAACGCGCAGGAGCGAGCGCACCTCGAAGGCGGCCTGGACGAACACGCTGGGGATGCCCCACTCCTTGGTGCCCGGAGACGCGACGAGGCGATCGCGCACCTCCTTCTGGACCATGAGCACCGCCTGCGTGAGCGCGGCCGGCCTGCGTCCTAGGTTCTGCATGATCGCGCCGGTCGCCGCGTAGGGAAGGTTTCCTGCGAGCGCGAACGGACCCTCGCTCGCGAGCGAGGCGAGATCGATCTCGGCGGCGTCGGCCTCGATCACCTCGAGCGCGCGATCGCCGAAGTCGGCACGCAGGACGGCGATCATGTCGCGATCGCGCTCGACCGCGGTCACGCGCGCGCCACGTCGCAGCAGCGCAGCGGTGAGCGTGCCGAGGCCCGGACCGAGCTCGACGACGTGCGCGCCTTTGGCCGGAACGGCCGCTTCGGCGATGGCCTCGACGACACTGCGCGCCACGAGGAAGTTCTGCGAGAAGGAGCGCTTGGGACGCAAGCCATGCCGCGCGAGCGCCTTGCGCGGGTCTTCCCAGTCGTCGATGGGCAGGGGCATGGTCAAGCGGCGCGCCGCGCGCCTCGCTCGAGCGGGGCGAGCACGGTGGCGGCCGGATCCGACGCACGCACACCGAGCACGCGCGCGCCGAGCGAGCCGAGCAGCGTGCGCATGTCCACGGTGCGGCGTCGCTCGCCTCGCGCGTAGACGTCGAACACCACGCGCTCGGCGCTCGTCTTCGGTGCGGGCGCGAAGCTCGGTGCATCGGGCACGAACATCGTCAGCGAGTGCCCTCGCATCGCGAGAAGCTTCACCGCGCTCACGAGCAGCACCGGATCGCCGATGCCGTCGAGGTCCGTGAGGATGCCGATCGTCGCCGGCCCCTTCGTGCGCGCGCCGATCTCGCGCAGCGCCGCCGCGAGGCCGGGTGCCTTCGCGCCGTCGCGTGGATCAGCCCGGTAGGGAAGCGGGATTCCTCGGGCCTTGCAGAAGCGACGCAAGAGCGCGCTCGCCGGCGTGGACGCGACGACGGCGGGTGTCTTCACGCTCTCGGCGGAGTCGGCCTGCGCGAGCACCTTCTGCACGTGTCGAAGCATGAGCGCCACGTTCCACTCGGTGCGATTGAGCACGAAGTCGATGCCGTCCTGCTGCCGCAGGTAGCGACCCACGACGCCGATCACATCGAGCTCGTCGGCGTCGGTGAGGTCCTCGTCGACCACCTCGGTCGCGGCCAGGAGCGCGTCGAAGATCCGCAAGAGCTGCGCCGGACCGTCGTTCGCGGGGACGTGCGAGAGAATCCGTCCGTCGACCGTGATCAAGCCGACTTGGTCTCCTGCGGCGAGCCCACGTCGCGCGTGGGCTGCGATGGCTTCGATCGCGTGATCGAGCTTGCGCGCGCCGAGCACACCGCCACGCATCGTGCCGCTGACGTCGAGCACGATGTAGCGCGTCTCCTCGACCTCTTGCTCGACCTCACGCACGAGCAAGCGTCCGCGGCGGGCGCTGGCCTTCCAGGCGATCTGCTTGAACGCGTCGCCGGGCACCATGTCGCGGATCTCTTTGAGCTCGGTGCCTCCGCCGCTCGCGACGAGGCTCGCCCCGCTCCGCTCCACGGTGACGCCCGTCTGCGCACGCGCCGAGCGCGCGACCCGTGCGGCGGCCTGCGGCAACACCTTGATCACGAGCGGGTTCGGGAAATAGAGCGGCACCTCGAAGAGCCCGAGCGGGCCCGCGAGCGTGACGGCGAGCCCGTGGAGCACCACGCGGCCGGCGGCCTGCGCGATCAAGCGGAACGAGAGCTCCGCGCGCGATCCGGGCGAGACCTCGATCGCCATCGGATCCTCGTCCTCGAGCGTGGCGCCGCCCGGAATGATGGGCTCGATGTTGGTGAGACGCAGCGGATCGTCGCCGCGATGGCGCACGAAGCAGCGCACCTCGAAGGGCGCGCGCGGGACGACGGCACCGCCGCCCGCGCCGGGATCGCCGTGCGCCAGCCACCACGCGAACTCGAGACGCTCGCGACGCACGCGACGACCGAGCGGGATGGTCAGCATGAGCGCGATCGACAAGACGACGACGATCGAGGTCCCGAGGATGGTGGCCGCCGTCGATGCGAGGAGCGCGCCGACCACGATCATGATCGCCGCCGCCAGACAGAGCGCGCTCGCCGTACGCGTGGGGATCGGCAGCACGCGATCAGCCGATCAAGGCTCGCGCCGGTGCGGCACGTCGGCGAGCGCCTTCTGCACGAGATCGTGACGGCTCGTGCCCTCCATCTCCGCTTCCGGCGTGAGGATCAGCCGATGAGCGAGGACCGACACGGCGAGCGCCTTCACGTCGTCAGGGAGCACGAAGGGCCGACCGGCGATGAGCGCACGCGCACGCGCTGCCGAGACGAGCGCGAGCGAGGCGCGCGGCGAGACGCCGAGCAGCACGCGCGCTTGTTGCCGCGTGTACGTGGCGATGCGCACGACGTAATCGAGGATCTCTTCTTCGACGTGGACGCGGCGAACCAGCGCCTGGAGATGGCGCACCTGCGTGTCGTCCAGCACGCGGCGCGCTTCCGGACTGCCCTCGAGGAAGCGCCGAAGCACCGTCTTCTCGTCCTTCGGCGCCGGGTAGCCGATCATGATCCGCACGAGGAAGCGATCGATCTGCGCCTCGGGAAGCGGATAGGTCCCGGCTTGCTCCACGGGGTTCTGCGTCGCGAGGACGATGAAGGGCGCCGGCAAGGGACGCGTGTCGCCCTCGATCGTCGCCTGGTGCTCCTGCATGGCCTCGAGCAGCGCGCTCTGTGTCTTGGCGGGCGCGCGGTTGATCTCGTCGCCGAGCAACACGTTCGTGAAGATCGGCCCCTCGCGCAGCGTGAACGTGCCCTCCTTCGGAGAGAACACGTACGTGCCCGTGATGTCGGCGGGCAAGAGGTCCGGCGTGAACTGGATGCGTCGGAACGAGGATCCCAGCGTGGCCGCGAACGCCTTGCAGAGCGTGGTCTTCGCGACACCGGGCACGCCCTCGAGCAGCGCGTGACCGCGCGCCAGGAGCGTGACGAGCAAGAGCTCGGGCACGGTGCGCGTGCCCACGTAGACGCGCTGCACCTCGTCGATCACCGCGTTCGCGCGCGCCGAGACTTCCGCGAGCTCGTGCGGCTCGAGCGGACCGACCCCAACGGCAGGAGCGTCGCGTAGCGTGCCGTCGCTCAAGAACGACCTGCTTTCACCCGCGTGAGCAGCGCGTCACCGCGCGCGACGATCGCCGAGAGCCGCGCTTCGGAGATCGGATGATCCCCGGCGCTGCGCTCGGCACGATCCTGGGCGCGCGAGAGCTCGAGCAGCAGCGCACGCGCCGACTCGACCTCCGTCCCCGAGAGCCCTCGCGTCTGCATCGCCTGCACCACGTCCATCACCGAAGACCGACCCGAGAGCCCGAGGCGCCCATGCAGCTCGGTCTCGAGCTCGAACTTGTACACGAGGAAGGGCTCGGTGAGATCGGCCGCGCGCGCCGTATACCATCCGACGCGCCCGACGAATCCGCCCTCGGCCGCGGGACGCGTGGCGAACGAAGCGCTGCCGTAGGGCGAACTCTTGGGCAGCACGCTCGCACCGAAGAGCAGGAGGATCGCCGCGAACAGAGCGGCGGCAACGCGCAGCGCAGCCGGTGGCAGCGAAGCGCGATCGAGCTCGGCCAGGATCGCGCGCAGCTCGGTCAACGGGTCGTGCAGCGAGCTCTCTCCGTAGTGGCCGACGATGTGCCCGTCCGGCGGGACGACGAAGAGGCGGCCGTCGGGGCGCGCGACGAACTCCACGAGGTTCTCGGCGAAGCGCCGGTTGCCGCGCATCTCGAGCATGTTGTTGATGAGCACGCTGGGATCGGAGAGCACGATCAGCCGTCCTTGATGAGGCTCGTCGCCGACCGCACCGGCGAGCACCACGGCATCGCCATCGGCGATCTCGAAGATCGGCCCGAGCGGTCCGCCACGCTCGGAAGCGTCGTCGGGGTGATGCACGACGACCTGGGGGTGGTTCGTCACGAGCGCGTCGACTCCGAGCGTGAGCGGATGTTGCATCGCCGCGTGCGCGATGAGGAGCTCGGGGTTGCCGCGCAGTCGCAGCACGTCGGCGTCGGAGCGCGGCGCGCGGCGCTCGATGTGGAACGTCTCGAGGATCGCCAGGCCCGCGCCGTAGTCGTCGGCCACCACCACCCGGCCTCCGTCACGCATCAGCGCGATCAGCGGCGCAGCGAGCGGCGCCTCACGCGGCGCGATCAAGAGCACGGCGTCCGCGGGCGTGAGCGTCGAGGCATCGAGCTCGCGCGTCACGAGCGCGTGACCATGCTCCGCTGCGATGGCCATCAGCTCGGAGAGCCCGTTCCACTCGGTGCTCTCGGGATCGAAGTCCGAAGCGTCCTGGGCGCGCGCGGCTGCCGGAATCCACGAGATCGCGGCCACGAGAGCTCCGAGGCCGAGGACGATCGCCGTCGAGGAACCGCGCACGATCGGGATGATAGCTTCCAGGAACGAAAAGCGCGCCTGGACGTCACATTCCGGGCGCGCTTGTCAGGGTCGAAGAGGCTGCGCCGCGGTTCGGGGTCGGGGTGCCCGAGGCGCCCGTGCAGCAATCAGCCCAGGTCGATGATGATGACGCCGCGATTGGCTTCGTCACCCTCTGCTTCGCGCGGACGCGGCGGAGGCATGGGAAGGTCGATGAACGGCCGCTGATCACGGCGCTGTTCGTCTTCCTCGCGACGTCGAATCTTCTCGATGATGAAGGGAGGCAGCATGACAGTGTCTCCGTTCGGGCCGGGAACGCGTAGCTACGCTCTTACACCAAGCAGCCTACGTGCCACGACTATAACAACCGATCCCTTGCTGTAAAGATACGCGGCAAGATGTCGGGGTGTTTCCTCGCCGTGGCCTAGCCGACCGGGGCGTTTGCGACGCAGCGCGTCGCGAGTGAAGCCGTATCAGTGATCCAAGGTTCCGAGGAACGCCTCGTACGCCGCGGCGTCCATGAGTCCGTCGAAGCTGCCCGCGTTCTTCAGCGCGATCATCCAGCCCTTGTCGTAGGGGCCCTCGTTCACCAGCTCGGGAGCGCTCTCGAGCTTGTCGTTGATCGCGGAGACCTCGCCCGCCACCGGGGCGAAGAGCTCGCTGACGGTCTTGACCGACTCGATGTCGCCGAAGTGCGCGTGCGCGGCGAGCTTGGCGCCCACCTTCGGGAGATCGACCAGCGTCACGTCGCCGAGCTGTTCGACCGCGTAGCCCGTGATTCCCACGCGCACGAGGTCACCCTCGCGCCGCGCCCACTCATGCTCCTTCGTGTACAACAGATCCGCCGGGTACTTGCTCATCGGTCGATCGCTCCTCGTCGAGATTGGCTCAGTCGTACGGGGGTCACGGGGAGCCCGAAGGGCCCCCGTCGCCGCGCGGTCGCACGGCAGAAGGCTGCGCACGCTTGTAGAACGGTGTCTTCACGACGACGGCTTCGATCGCCTTGCCGCGCACCTGGATGCCGATCTTGGATCCGATCGCCGAGAGCGCCGTCGGCACGTAGCCGAGGCCGATGTTCTTGTCGAGACTGGGCGCGAGAGATCCGCTCGTGACGATGCCGATCACCTTGCCGCCCGCCTCGCTGCCGTCCCACTCGACGATCGGATGGCCGTGGCGGCCGGTGCCGCGGCCGATCACTTCGAAGCCGACCATCTTGCGTGAGAGTCCGCTCGCCTGGATCTTCTTCAGCGCGTCCTTGCCGATGAAGTCGCGCGCCTTGTCGAGCTTCACGACCCAGCCGAGGCCGGCCTCGAGCGGGTTCGTCGTCTCGTCGATCTCGTTGCCGTAGAGAGAGAGGCGTCCCTCGAGGCGGAGCGTGTCGCGCGCGCCGAGGCCCGCGGGCTCGAGGCCGAACGCCTTGCCGGCCGCGATGAGGGCGCGCCAGAGCGCGACCGCCTGATCGTTCGCCGTGAACAGCTCGAAGCCGTCCTCCGCCGTGTAGCCGGTGCGCGCGGCGATCACGGGGACGCCCGCGATCGTTCCGTCCGTGAGCGAGAACGAAGCGAGCGCCGGGATGGCCTCGCTCGCGCCGGCCGCGCGAACCACGTCCACGGCCTTCGGCCCCTGGATGGCGATGAGCGAGTAGCGATCGCTGGCGTCCTCGAAGGAGAGCCCTCCCTCGGCGAGGAACGCAGAGCAGTACTTGGCGAAGTGCGACGCGATCTTCTCGCGGTTCGATGCGTTCATCACCACGAGGAAGCGGTCGCGCGCGCGGCGGTAGACGATGAGATCGTCGAGGATCGTCCCGCCCTCATTGCACGCCACGTTGTAGACGGCCTTTCCGTCGGGGAGCTTCGTGAGGTCGGCCGTCACGAGGCCGTCGATCACCTCTTCGGCGCGCTCGCCCTCGATGATCATCTCGCCCATGTGGGAGACATCGAAGAGGCCTGCCGCGGTGCGGACCGCGCGGTGCTCTTGGAGTAGTCCGGCGTACTGGACTGGCATCTCCCAGCCGGCGAACGGGACGATCCGTCCGCCCAGGGCTCGGTGCTCTTCGTAGAGAGGGGTGCGCTTGAGGGTCTCGGTCACGCGGCGGACGGTACGCGATCCCCGCGATGCCGCGCAACGCGAGCGCGGTCGTCGCGATAAGCGCGCATGGAGGCCATCGTTCTCTCGTTTCGCGGCGAGCCGCTGCGGGTCTTTCCACTGGACGCGCGGCCTCTCGAGATCGGGAGCGGGGCCGGCTGCGACATCGTGGTGCACGACGCGTCGGTGCCCGAGCATCACCTGCTGGTGCGGCGCGAGGGCCTCGACGTGCTCGCCCATCGCCTCGATCGCGACGACCTCGCGCCGATCGAGCTCACGCCGGAGCGCTCGGTCGAGGTGGGCGAGCACCACGCGATCATGCGCGTGCTCGATGCGCTGACAGGCGAGCGAGGCGCCTTGAGTCGGACCGAGCCGGTCGTGATGGCGGGCGATGTGGCGTCGCGACTGAGCCTCCTCGTGGTCGCGGGGACCGACGCTCGGCGCGTCCCGCTCCAGGCGCGACCCGTGACGATCGGTGCGAACCGCGGGCTCGATCTCACGCTGCTCGATCGTGCCGTGAGCGGACGACACGCTCGCATCGAGCCCAGCGACGACGGCTACCTCATCCGCGATCTGGCGAGCCGCAACGGGACGTACGTGGACGGCGTGCCGACGATCCTGGCGCGCATCGGGCCCGGATCGCGGATTCGCGTGGGACGCACCGAGCTGCGCGTGGTCGTGCGTGGCGAGCGAGGCGATGCGCGCGCCGACGGCATCATCGCCGTGTCGCCCAGGATGATCGAGGTGCTCGAGATGGTGGAGCGCTGCGCGAGGCTGCCCTGGCCCGCGCTCATCGTCGGCGAGACCGGCGTGGGAAAGGAAGGCGTCGCGCACGCGATCCACATGCGCAGTGCACGGCGCGAGCGACCCTTCGTGACGATCAACGCCGCGGGCTTCTCGGACTCGATGGTGGAGAGCCAGCTCTTCGGGCACGAGAAGGGAGCGTTCACCGGCGCTTCGGGCCAGCACCGGGGCGTCTTCGAGCAGGCCGACGGTGGCACGCTCTTCCTCGACGAGATCGGCGAGCTGCCGCTCTCGATGCAGGCGCGCTTGCTGCGCGTCCTCGAGACCTGGGAGATCCGCCGCGTGGGCAGCGAGTCGACGCTGCGCGTGGACGTGCGACTCGTCTGCGCGACGCACCGAAACCTGGCTGTCGCGGTCGAGAGCGGCGCGTTCCGCGAAGACCTCTACTACCGGCTCGCGCGCCTGCCGATCGCGATCGCGCCGCTTCGCGATCGACCGGACGACGTGGTGCCGCTCGCGGAGCACTTCCTCGCGCGTGCGCAGAGCGAGGTCGGGGCCCGCTCGTTCACGGAGGCCGCGCTCTCGTGCCTGCGCGCGCATGCCTGGCCGGGCAACGCGCGTGAGCTGCGCAACGTCGTCGAAGGCGCCGCCGCGTTCAGCGCGGGCGTGATCGACGCGCACGACATCGAGAGCACGATCGCGCGGACGCCCGGGACACGTGAGCGCTCGGGCGCGTCGGGAGCCGGGCTCGACATGGTGCTGCGCAAGCACGCGCACAACCAGACGGCCGCGGCCAAAGAGCTCGGCGTGCCGCGATCGACGCTCCGCGATCGGCTCGAGCGCGCCAAGCGCAAGGGTGGCGTGAAGGCCTGACGCGAGACAGCTTGCGCCGCGATGGCGAGGGCGCGCCCGACGATCGATGCGCTCCTACGCGCCGCACGGCCGCTCGCGCACGGGAACATCGCTCCGCCGATCCTCTACGGCCAAGCGCTCGCGTACGCGCTGACCGGACACTTCTCCTGGGCCGGGCTCTTCGTCGCGCAGGGTTTCGGCCTGCTCGATCACCTGGTGATCGTGTTCGGCAACGACTACGCCGATCGCGATGCCGACGCGCTGAACGCCACGCCCACGCTCGTCTCCGGCGGATCGCGCGCGATTCAGAACGGCGAGCTGACGCCGCGGGCCACGCGTGCAGCTGCGATCGTGTCCGCGATCGCACTCCTGGTCTTGGGGCTCTCGACGCGATCGTTCTCACCCGCCCTTCTCTGGCTCGCGATCGCCGCGCTCGCGCTGCTCTTCTCGTACAGCTATCCGCCGCTGCGTCTCTCTTATCGAGGCGGCGGCGAGCTCTTGCAGGGGCTCGGCGTCGGCGTCGTGCTGCCCATGGTG
>JAYVCF010000258.1:0-4451 GCA_043750095.1 Deltaproteobacteria bacterium | reverse complement strand
CGCGCGAAACAGGCCGCCGAGCAGGAACGGCTGATACACGACGCGCGCTCCGTGCCGCGCCGCGATGGCCTCGATGCGCTCGGTCCCGAGGTAGGCCCAGGGGCTCGCGTAGTCGAAGAAGACGCGCACGGTCGGGTTCACGGCTCCGCTGACTCTACGCCGATGGGCGCGCGTGAGGGATCGCACCTCGAAACCGATCACCCGCGTCCACTAGAGGCTCGGAGCGTAGCGATGACCTGGCCGCTTCGACGACGGTTCCTGATCGTTTCGCTCGCGGCGTCGGTGACGGCCGGCGGGTGCAGCCTCGGCCATCACGGGCACGTCCCGCACGACGGAGGCGCGAGCCGGGGCGAGGCCGGGCGCGACCCCCTTCCGTCCGACGCGTCGCAGCTTCCCCCTGGCGCGGACGGCGCTGCGTCGCATCCGGACGCGGGCGTGAGGCCGCCGGATGGCGCCGACTCGAGCGCGCCGACCGTGGATGCGGCACCACCTCCGCCACCACCTCCGCTCGGTGACTTGCACTGCCGCGTGCTCACGGCGGAGCGCACCGAGACCGATCCCTCCTGGGGCGCCGCGCTCACCGACATCGTCCATCACCTCCCGCGCTCGTACGGCGATGCCTACTACGACGCCGACACGGTGACCTGGGGCCACGAGACGTCACACGGGATCCACGCGCACATTCGCAACTACCTCAACGACACCGGCGATCGCGCGAACGGCTTCTACGTGCTCGACGACCGCGCCTGCCTCGTGCGCGAGCCGATGATGCGCAAGAGCGATGTCGCGCCCTTCATTCCCGCCTCGCTTCGCTGGTGGCGCTACGATCTCTACATCACCGGCTCGCCCGACTGGGACGACACGCCGCTCTACGTCTGGGATGAGTGGGTCGCGTACACCAACGGCGCCGAGGTCGGGGTGGACCGCAACCGTCGCGGCCTCTGGACCTCGGGCTGGCGCGGCACCGTGGACGGCGCGATCGAGTTCACCGTGTACGCCATCGCCGTCGGCATGGCGGCCGAGGCCCACGAGCCCGGCTACTTCGATCGCGAGCCGAACTTCCGCGCGTTCCTCGCCTACAACGCGCGCCGCGCCGTGAGGCTGTTTCGAGAGGGCCGCACCCTGCCCGACTTCGCGTGGGACGAGCAGGATGCGTTCTTCGAGCGCTTCCGCACGAGCGCCGACGCGGCCGACATGCGCGCCTGGGTGCGCCGCATGCTCGGTGATTCGCTCACCGACGAGATCCTCGCTCCGCTCGTGCACTGAAGGCCCGCCCGTCCCACGGCGCAGCCAGGCCGCGATCGCTCACATCCCGCGCGCGATGCTCAAGAGGCCCGGGATCTCCGCGAGATCGGCGTTGGCAGGATCGGCGAGCGCGGCTCGGATGCGCGCGTCTGCCGCGTCGATGCGGGCCGCGACGTCGTCGGTCGGGCGCGCGGTTCGCTCGCGACGGCGGGCGATCGCAGCGAGCGCCTCCGCGTACGCGACGATCGCGTCACCGCGCACCAGCGCAGCCTGATCTCCGCCCATCATCGCGCCCAGCGTCGTGTCCACGACGTCGTCGGCCATGACGCGACCGGACGGCCGCGTGTACGTCGCGCGCAGGCGCACGGGATCGGCGAGATCGACGAGGGTCGGATCGCAGGCGGCGATCGTCTGATGAAAGACCATCGCGTCGCCCGGCGACAAGCTCTGCGGACGGACGGCCGTCGGGTCGCCGACCGAGTACTCCTCGCCGTGGAACTCGCGGATCGCCATGTACCAAGGGAGCGTGACCTCGAGCCGCACGTCGAGCAGGCCCACGTCCATCGTCTCGGCGAAGCGCCCCTCGAAGATCGCCTGTGCCTCGGCGGTCGAGTCGACGTACACGTACGCGCCGCGGCCTGCGTCGGTCACGGCGTTCATGAGCGTATCGTTGAAGCCAGCGCCCACGCCGACACCCACCAGGTAGATGCCGTCGCGGTCACCGTCGGCGGCGTGCATCGCGATGGTGGCGATCGACGTGTTGCCGGCGTTGGCGATGCCGTCGCTGATGAGCACCACGCGATTGAGCCGCGTCGGGTCGTAGAAGCGCTGCGCGAGCTCGTAGCCGAACGCGAGGCCGCCATCGAGATCGGTCCCGCCGTCGGCCTCCACCGACGAGGCGAGCGAGAGCAGCCGGGGATCGTCCGGGCCCGAGACCGAGTAGCCCTCGAGCTGCACGGTGCGCACGGTGTTCCACTCGACCCACGACACGAGGTCCCCTGCGTTCAGCACGTGCGCGAGAGCGCGGATCACGTCGCGCTCCCGGGCGATCGGCGGCCCGCTGCCCGACCCCATCGATCCCGAGCGATCGAGCACGAAGGTGATCACGCGCGCCTGGGCGCTCTCGCGCGGCGCCGCCTGCACGCCGATCTGCAGCGCGAGCTCTCCGATCGCCTGGTCGTTCCAGCGCATCTCACCGACGAGGCTGGTGTGGTCCTGCGCCGGAAAGGGATAGTGGACGTCGTAGTAGTTGAGGAACTCGTAGGTGCGCAGGATCGACGAGGGCGGGGTCTGCCCCGTGCGCAGCATCGAGCGTGCGATCACCGGCGAGGCCATCGAGTTGGAGTCGTCGGCAGAGAGATAGAGTACGACCGGCGCTCTCGTCGCGCGCATCGCGCAGCGGTCGGGGCCGCCATCCGGCAGGATGAGCGGCGGGACCGCGGCGTCCCCCCAGAAGTGCGGGACCGGGCCCGCGTCGCGAGCGGACGCAGCGGCATCGCTCGCCCACGCATGGCCCGAGTCCGAAGCCCAGTACGCGGGGGTCGCGTTGGAGCAGCCAGAAAGAAAGACGAGCGCGCCCATCGCCGCTCGCGCAGCGTTTCGATGATGTGATTTCAAGATAAGTGTCTCCTCGCGCTCGCCAACGCACACGTGGTGCCAGCTCGTAAAACACGAGCGAGCCGCGAAGCGAGGCGCCGCCTACGCGGAGACCTTGTGCCCTCGTGCGCCACCGCAGCGGTCCTGCGGGCGGCGGAGTGCGTGTGCTGCCTTGTGATTCTTCGCCCACCGAGAGGGTCCCGCATTCGGCCCGCGCGGCGTATGGTCTGCTCCCCATGGCCGATCACTCGATCCCTCCTCCCCCCTCGGCGCCCGTCTCGTTCGACACCCACCCGAGCCGCTACCGGCACTGGAAGCTGAGGGTGGAAGGCGAGCACGCGCGTCTCACGATGGCGGTCGAGCTCCACGGCGGCCTGCGCGAGGGCTACGAGCTCAAGCTCAACAGCTACGATCTCGGTGTCGACATCGAGCTGGCCGACGCGATCCAGCGCCTGCGCTTCGAGCTCCCCGAGGTGAAGGTCGTGGTGCTCGACAGCGGCATCGAGCGCGTCTTCTGCTCGGGCGCGAACATCTACATGCTCGGCACGTCGAGCCACGCGTTCAAGGTCAACTTCTGCAAGTTCACCAACGAGACGCGCCTCTCGATCGAGGACGCCTCGCGCCACAGCGGCATGAAGTTCCTCGCCGCCGTGAACGGACCCTGCGCGGGCGGCGGCTACGAGCTCGCGCTCGCGTGCGACGAGATCTTGCTGGTGGACGACGGCTCGAGCTCGGTGAGCTTGCCCGAGGTGCCGCTCCTCGCCGTGCTGCCCGGCACGGGCGGACTCACGCGCTTGGTCGACAAGAGAAAGGTGCGTCGCGATCTCGCCGACGTGTTCTGCACCACGAGCGAGGGCATCCGTGGCAAGCGCGCCGTCGAGTGGGGCTTGGTCGATGCGATCTCGCCGCGCAGCAAGTTCGACGAGGCCGTGTTGGAGCGCGCGAACAAGCTCGCCGCCAGCGTCACGAAGAAGGTCCAGAAGGGCGTGACCCTCGACCCGGTCGTGCCGACCATGGACGGCACCACCTACCGCTACACGCACGTCGAGGCGGTGGTGAACGAGGCCGCGCGCACCGCGACGATCACGGTGAGCGCACCGAAAGATCCGCCGCCGAGCAGCGCCGCCGAGATCGAGAAGGCGGGCGCTGCGCAGTGGTCACTCCGCGCGTTCCGCGAGCTCGACGACGCGCTGCTCCGCCTGCGCGTGAACCATCTCGACGTCGGCGTGCTCGTGCTGCGCACGGTGGGTGATCGCGCGCACGTGCTCGCGGCCGATCGCGCGCTGCATGCCTCGAAGGACCACTGGCTCGCGAACGAGATCCTCGCGTTCCAAGCGCGCGTGCTGCGCCGCCTGGATCTGACGAGCAAGAGCTTGTTCGCGCTCATCGACGCGAGCTCGGCCTTCGTGGGATCGCTGCTCGAGATCGCGCTCGCGGCCGATCGTCAGTACATGCTCGCCGACGACGACGAGAAGGTGAGCGTGGAGACGAGCGCGGCGAACGCAGGCGCGTTCCCCATGTCGCATGGTCTCTCGCGCCTCGAAGCTCGCTTTCAGCGCGACCCGGCCGCGGTGGGCCGCGTGCTCGAGCAGAAGGGTCCGATCCCCACC
>JAYVCF010000257.1:0-22875 GCA_043750095.1 Deltaproteobacteria bacterium | reverse complement strand
GCGTCCGGCGTGGATGCCGCCCTCTGCACGACGCTCGCGCGCGCGCTCGAGCACGTTGCGAAAGAAGATCACGAAGCTCGGCTGGTCGGGCCAGTCGCTGCGATCGGGATCGAACCCCACCAGCGTGATCTCGGCATCGGGCCGCGTGAGCGAGGCGATGGCGGTACCGCCGGCGACGGCCAAGAGCGGCCGTGCGCTCGCGCCCGTGATGGGGCGGAACGCGGCGACGTGCAGATCGCGAAACCGGACGAAGCGGAGCACGGGATCGCCCTCGTCCCAGCTGACGACGCGCGCGTCGCGCGACTCGGCACCCAGCGTCGCGCCGAACACGCTCGCGCTCGTCGGTGCGATGACGATGGAGTCGCCGGCGGGCGCTTCGTCGGGCGCGGCACCTACGAACACGAACACGCCGTCGAGATCGGGGGCGTCGGGATCCCGTGCGCGTCGTTCCGCGAGCCCCGCGAGGCTGGTCGCGAAGAGCTCCACGTCGGCGTCTGCGAGCAGCACGCGACGCAGGGAGCTCGGCGCCGCGCCGACGAGGAACACGGGGAGCTGCCGTGCTGCGGGGCTCGGAGCGACGACGAGATCGTCGAGCGCGAGCGCGTCCCCCGCGCCATCCGTCGCGCCCGCCGAGGGGTCGGTGCTCGAGAGCTCGACCACCACGACCGCCGCGCTCGCGTTCGCATCCGGTGGGAGCTCTGCGCTGAGGACGACCGAGCTCGGATGCTCGTGCGCGACGTGAACGCGGCGGCTCGCGACGATGCCGCGGCCCTCGATGCTCGCGGTGACCCAGAGATCGTGATCGTCGTCGGCGAAGCGCGCGACGCGAGCGAAGATCTCGGCGCGGTCGGGGGCATCGACGCTGGGTCGGGGGCGGACGTCCACGGCGATGATGGCGTCGTTCGCGTGGGCGGTGCCGACGGCCTGCACCTCCACGGGCACGGGGCTCTCGAGCCGGATCGTTCCGTCGAGCGCGCCGTCGGTCAGGACCACGATGCGCGATCCCGCGGGCGCTTCGCGTAGTCGCTCGGCAGCGAGAGCCACGGCGCGATCGATCGCAGCCGCGCCTCCCGTCTCACGGAGGTCGTCGATCGCGTGCTCGAGCGCGGCGAGATCGTGGCTCGACGGAACCAGCACCACGGGATCGGCCGAGCCGGCGACGAGCATCATCTCGCCGCCCGGAGGCAGCGTGCGAGCGATGCCGAGCGCGGCGCGCCGGGCGAGCTCGAGGCGTGTGCCGCCGTCTTCGCGTGTGGCCATCGACGCGCTGGTGTCGACGACGACGGCCACGCGCGCGCCCGAGGGGACCTGTCCCGCGCCGGCAGGCCTCGCGAGCGCGATGGCGCCGAAGATCAAGACGAGCGCTTGGAGAAAGAGCGAGACCTGCGGGATCAGTCGCTGCCAGGGACGCTCGGCGCGCATGTCGCGCATCGCGAGCTCCCAGAGCAGCGTCGAGCCCACGCGCCGCTCTTCGCGCCGGCGCTTCAGCACGTAGAGCAGGACAAGCGGCGCGAGCAGGCCGAGCCAGGTCAGCGACGATGCCGAGAGCAGCGAGGTCGGCATCGGCGCTCAGCCCGCGCGGAGGTACGCGACGAGCGCGTCGCTCCACGGCAGGGTCTCTTCGCCAAGGCTGGAGTGCCCGGCAGCGCCGGGCCGATTTTCCGATCTGGCGACCACGTTGGCGCCGACGCGCTGGTAGAAGAGGCCCCGCTGCTTGGCGTAGCCCGAGAGTTGATCGACGAACGCCTCTAGGCGCTTCCGATACGCACGCACGGCGCGCTCGTCGAGCGAGACCTCGACCTTCGCGCCGGTCTCGGCGTCGACGAGCACGAGATCACCGCCGGGTGTCGGGTCGAGCTCCTCGCGATCGAGCACCTGAAAGAGCACGGGCTCGTGCCGCGCCGCGAGCAGGCGATCGAGCGGCCGCTTGAAGCCGCTCGGATCGAGAAAGTCGGACACGACCGCGACCAGCCCGGGGCGCGGTGAACGGGCGAGGAATTCATCCACGGCGCGCGCGAGATCGGTCTCGGCCCCGAGCTCGACGCCGTCGAGGTAGCGAAGCAGCACGCCGATGCGGCGGCGGCCGCGCACGGGGGAGAGCGGCCAGCCGAGACGATCGGCGAAGGGAAGGACCGTCACGCGCTCGCTGCCGGACAGCGCGACGTAGCCGAGGCCTGCCGCCACGCGCTTGGCGACGTCGAGCTTGGTGTCGGGCGCGCCGAGGCCGAGCGACGCGCTGCGATCGACGAGGAGATAGAGCGTGAGGTCGTCTTCGGCGACGAAGAGGCGAAGCACCAGCTCCTCGAGGCGCGCGTACGCGTTCCAGTCGATCCGACGAACGTCGTCGCCAGGATAGTAGGGCCTGTGCTCGGCGAATTCCGCGGACGAGCCGCGCTTGAGCGACCGACGCGAGCCCGCCGAGCTGCCCGCGAACTTGCGTCGCACGGCGAGTCGCAGCCGACCGAGGCGCCGGAGAAAGTCCGGCGTCAAGAGCGAGCTCATGACTCGGTCTCGCTCTTGCTCTTGCTCTCGCTCTCGCTCTCGCTCTCGCTCTCGCTCTCGCTCTCGCTCTCGCTCTCAGCTCGCGCCGCCTCGGGCACCGTCGCCGGTCGCGTCACCACCGTAAGCTTCTCTTCCAGCGCGTTCTTCCGCGTCGCCACCGCGCGGCGCGCCTGCACGACGCGCAGTTCGACGAACATCCACATCGCGATCCCCAGCATCCCGTAGCCCACCGAGGCCACCGCGATCAGCGACCAGTGCTCGAAGAGGCCGCGATCGGTGACGTCGTGGATGTTGGCGATCACCACCGCGCACATCGCGGGACCGAACGGCGTCAGCGCGAGGAGCGGGTGGATGTGGCGATCCATTCGATCGATCGCGCCGAGATCGAGCACCGTGGTGAGCGTGACCGCGGCGAGCAAGACGGAGATGAACGCGGCGCTCGCGAGCACTCGGGCCGACGCGCCACTGCGCAGCGTGAGGCGCAGCGTCGTCGCGAGCGCGGCGAAGCAGGACGCGATGCACGCCTGCCCGACCGCGGTCGCGAGGAGCGCCTCGTCGTACTGCGTGCCCCAATAGAGCGAGGGATGCCCGAGGTGGTACGCGACGCACGCGGTCCCCGCGATCGTGAACGCTCCGAAGACGATGAGTCCGATGGTGAAGCGGAGCGTGCCGCCCGCGCCCGGCCCCACGACCCCGAGCACGCGGCGCAGCATCGAGGGCGTGCCCCGTGTCGCCGGAGGCAAGGGCGGCTCGTTGCAGAGCACGAGCCCGATGAAATAGAGCAGCGTCATGCCGGCCATGGCGCCGCCGACGGCCGCCTCGCCGCTGTCGGATGGCCCGCCGAGGAAGTAGCTGGGGAGCGCGAAGGTGATCGCGCCCAGCACCACCGCCGCCACCGCCCAGACCTTGAGAGCGGTCGATCGATCGTCGCTCGGCGGCACCACGCCCGCCACGGCCGACGCCACGAAGAACCACGTCGGCATGCCGAACACGTAGAGCGGAGCGAAGCCGAGCAGCGCCCACGTGTCGATGTGATCGACGCGTTGTGAGAACGCGTCGGCGAACCAGAACGGCCCGCCCACGACGATGCCCCACGCCGAGGTGGCGGCCTCCCCGAAGCCGAGCATGAGGCTCGTGAGCATCATCGCGATGGGGATGGCGAGAATGGTCGTGATCACGATCGCGACGCGCGTGGTCTGGACGTGCGCGGACACGGCGATGCCGAACGCCGTCGCGACGCCGAGCACCATCAAGATCCAGAAGAAGCCGACCGCGACGGCGAGCGGAGAGATGCCGCCGAATAGAAATGCGACGCCGACGACGGGCGCGATCGCGACCACCACGAGCCCGACCGAGGCGAAGTACGCGATCAACTTGCCGACCACGATGCGCGTCCCCGTCATGCCCGAGAGGATCAGCGACTCGTAGGTGTGAGCCTCGCGCTCCGACGTGATCGCGGTCGCCGCGAACCCGGGCGCGACGAGACAGATCACCGCGAGCAGCAGCGAGAAGAAGATCTGAAAGACGTTGCGGCCCGCCTCGGCAGGCGCCGTGTTTCCCGACGCCATCGTCGCGCCGCCACCGACGACGCTCAGCCCGACGAGCGCCGTGGAGAGGTAGAGGAAGCGAATGAAGCCCGGCGTGCGAAAGGTGGCGCGCAGCTCCTTGAGCAGGATCGGATCGGGATCCTGAAGCGGCTTCCGGAGCAGCGCCGCCAAGCGGTTGGGCTTCTTGGGCGCGCCGCCCGGCGACGACGCGAACGCGCCGCTCGTGCGCTCGACGCTCGGCGTGGGCTCTGCGGCCGTGTTGCTCGGCGGGCTCACTGGAGCTCCCCCTTGGTGACTTCGAGGAAGATGCGCTCGAGGTCGTTCTGATCGGGCTCGAGACGAACGACGCGCAGGCCGTCCTTCACGACGAACGCGACGATCTCGGCGAGCGCCTCGTCGCCACCGCTGTACTTCACGCGGAACGAGCCGTCGGGGTCCCGCTCGACGCCGAGGACGCTCGGGCCCTTGCCGAGGCGCGCCTCGATGTCCTCGGGGGGCGCGAGCAGTCGAATCTTCACGCCGCGATCCGGCGTCAGCCCGCGTCCGATCGCATCGACGCTACCCGCCGCGACGATGCGGCCGCGCTCGAGGATGGCCACCGACGTACACATGTCGGAGAGCTCGGTGAGGATGTGGCTCGAGAGCAGGATCGTCTTGCCGAGCCGCTGCAGCTCCTCGATCAGCGCGCGCATCTCGATGCGTGCGCGTGGATCGAGCCCGTTCGCCGGCTCGTCCAGGATGAGCACCTTCGGGTCGTGCAAGAGGGTGCGCGCGATGGCGAGGCGCTGCTTCATGCCCTTGCTCATCGCCGCGACGAGGCGATCGCGCAGCGGCCCGAGCTCGGTGAGCTCCATGACGGCGGCGATGGTCTTCTCGCGCTGACCGAGCGCGATGCCGTGCGCGGCCGCGAAGAACTCGAGGTACTCGGCGACCGTGATGCGGTCGTACACGCCGAAGGAGTCCGGCATGAAGCCGAGCACCTTGCGGACCTCGCTCGGGGCGTCGACCACGTCGATTCCATCGACGAGCACGCGACCGTCGTCGGGCTCGAGCAGCGTCGCCATCATGCGGATGGTCGTGGTCTTGCCAGCCCCGTTCGGTCCGATGAAGCCGAAGATCTCGCCCGCCGGGATGTGCATGCTCACGTCGCGCAGGACCTGCATCTTGCCGAACCAGTGAGAGACGTGTTGGACGCGGATCACGGCTCGCCTCCCTGCGCGTCGCCCGATCCGAAGAAGCCTCGTAGCGCGCCCTCGAGGGGATCGGTCGGCTCGGTGCCTGGCGCAGGCGTCACGGTCGCGATCGATCCCGTCGCGAGATAGACGTCGGGGACGGGCAGGTTGGGCACCACGCGCACGATGCGAATGTCGCGCTCCACCGCGAACGTCGGCGTCGCGCTCGGCGCGGGCTCGGCCTCGCAGCGCGCGTAGAGCACGGGGATGAGGCCCGATGGCAGCGAGCCGAGCAAGCGTGCGACGCCGAGCGCGTACGCACTGTCGTCACGTGAGAGTCCGAGCGCGTCGCGCAGCGTGCCGACCTCGGCCGCGTTCACGTCGTAGAAGCCCGACGTCGGAAGAAAGAGCGCCCCGTCGCGAGGAATGTCGGCGCTCGCGCCCGCGGGCACGTCGCCGATCACGTACACGGTGCCCGCAGCGTCCACGACGAACGCGTTGTGCAGCGCGCTCGCGGTTCCGTTGTGCACCGCGGCCAGGCGGCGCTCATCGAGCGTGAAGGTGATGCCTGTGCCGAGATCGATCTCGTGCTCTTCGCGCGTGAACACCGTCTCCCAGAGGCTCCCGCTCACGTCGCGGAGCGTCTGGTGGGTGTCGCCGATGTGGATGGTGCCGCCCGAGCCGCCGAGCAGGCGGTAGACGCCGCCGTCCTCGGGCCCGGGGGTCTGCATCGAGCCGGGGCGCGTGAAGTAGTAGCCGGTGTAGCGGCGCGCGAGGCCCACCGAGTCGCCCTCGACGGCCTCGACGATCTCGACGCGGCGGTAGCGCATGAGCACGCCCTTGCCGAGGTATCCGACGAAGAACATCACGGCGGCGCACGCGAGCGCAGCGACAGGCGTGGTGAGGAGCGCGAGCGTGGGAGTCTTCCGACGACCGACCCACCAGAAGTTCAGCGGGCCGACGAGCAGCACGTACAGAAAAAGGACCACGCCCACCAGCGCGAGCGCCGGGCGATAGCCTTCGTTCGGATCGAGCGCGGCGCGGAGCCGCCCGAAGCTGAGCCGCTGCGCGCTGCCGTAGTAGCCGTACGCGTCGGTCGTCTCGTCGGTGTGCCGGCCGTAGGCGAGCGTGCTCGTCACGGGATCGAAGCCACCGTTCGCCTGGTCGACGACGGCCGATACGATCGCGCGCGTCGACGGAAGCTCCACGTAGGGCGGCGCCGCGCCGTCGAAGTCTGCGAGATAGAGCGCGCCGAATCCGACACGCACCGAGCACCCGAAGTGTTCGCGGTGCGCGCTGCCGCACGCGAGCGCAGCGATCGGAGCCTGTCCGTCCACGCGCTCTTGCACCTCGCCGCGACGGATGTCGGGAAAGTGCTGACGCACGAAGGCGATGGCGAAGTCGGCGTCGGTGCGCGGGAACAACACGACGCGCCCGCCCGCGTGGAGCCATCCCGAGAGCGCATCGAGCTGGTCCTCGCCGAGGCGCGTGAGCGTGGGGGCGCTGGCCGCGAGGACGGCCGCGCTCGACCACCCGAGCGCCGAGGTGGGAAGGATGGGGTCGCCGGTGCGCGCGTCGAACGAGACGATGCCGAGCGGAACGCCGGAAGCCGTAGTCCCGCCGCCGCCGTATCCATACGCGGGCGTGCGCACGTTGGTCGTGAGATCGAGCAGCGCGCCGCGGAGGCGTGGCGGGTCGGCGAGCACCACGAGCGCGCGCGCGGTCTGGCCGTAGCTGGCCGTGACGGAGGTCGCGGCGATGATGCCCCCGCCGTCCACGACGTAGCGCGCCTCGATGGTGGCCGAGTCGCTGACGAACGCGGTCGCGATCGCGCGTCGTGACTCGGCGCTCGGAAGGTCGAGCGGAATCTCGACGAGCTGCTCGGCCTGTTGCCACTGCCGTACCGAGAGCTCGACGTGACCGCGCAGCGTGGCGGTCGTGTTGTTGTGCGCCGTGATCTCGATCGCGTTGTACCCGTCACCGATCAGGGCCTCGTTGCCGAACACGCCCTCGGCGGTGATCGTGACGGGCCTGCGCGGTGACGGCTGCGCCGAGGCGACGCTGGGCAGCAGTATCACCAACGCGAGCGCCGCGACGCAGGCCTGCTTCATCAGCTCGCGATCCTGGCGACGCTGGGCGAGACCTCGGGGATCTCCTCGAGAATCTTGGCCACGATCGCGTCGGGCGAGATCCCGTCCGCCTCGGCCTCGAAGCTCGGGATGATGCGGTGGCGCAGCGCGGGCAGGGCGACGCGCCTGATGTCTTCGAGGCTCACGTGCCCGCGCGCCGCGAGCAGGGCATGGACCTTCGCGGCGAGCATCACCGACTGACCGCCGCGCACGCCCGCGCCGTATCGGAGGAGCTTCTTCGCGCTCGGCGCGGCGTCGGGCATCGACGGATCGCTGCCTCGCACCAGACGCGCCACGTAGCGTGTGACCGCGTCCGCGACGCGCACCTCGCGCACCAGCTCGCGCATCTCCATCAGCTTCGGTCCGTCCACCACGCGCGGCACCTCGGGCTTCGCGTTGCCGGTCGTGCGCTCGAGGATGGCGACCAGCGTGTCTTCGTCGGGCTGCGGGATGAGGACCTTGAACAGGAAGCGATCGAGCTGCGCCTCGGGCAGCGGATAGGTGCCCTCCATCTCGATGGGGTTCTCGGTGGCCAACACGAAGAAGGGCTCCTCGAGCGCGTGCCGCGTGCCGGAGATGGTCACGCTCTTCTCGGCCATCGCCTCGAGCAGCGCGCTCTGCGTCTTGGGCGTCGCGCGGTTGATCTCGTCGGCGAGCACGAGCTGGCCGAAGATCGGACCTCGGCTCAGCTCGAAGCGCTTGCGGCCCCGCTCGTCCTCGACGACCACGTTCGTGCCGACGATGTCGCCCGGCATGAGGTCGGGCGTGAACTGGATGCGCGAGAAGCGCAGGTGCATCGCGTCCGCCAGCGTGCGGACGAGCATCGTCTTGCCGAGCCCGGGCGCGCCTTCGAGCAGCACGTGCCCGCCGGCGAACAAGCAGAGGAGCACCTCTTCGACGACGCGTTCCTGGCCGACGATGACGTTCGCGACGGCGTCCTTGATGGACGCGATGGTGCGGTGGAACTCGTCGAGCTTCGCTTCGGTCATTCGTCTCTTTCGGTGACGGCGCGTTCAGTGTCCGTCGAAGTAGCTCTGCACGTGCTGGCGGTAGTCGTCCGGGATGGGCGCGTGATCGACGGCGCCGCGATCGGTGGGTGCAGTGCCGTCGCCGGTGTCGGAGCCGACGACGTGCGAGGTGTCGGTGTCGCTCGGGTCGACCCACTCGACGCTGCTGCGGGACGGCGCGCCGGCAAGGCGTCGAGGACGGACGCGCGCGAGAGGGCCCGCGGTGCCGTCGAGGTCGCGCGACTGACCGGTCGGATCGGAGTGGCCGCCGCCCGGACCGGGCCCGCCCTGTCCGTCGCCGTCGCCCGATCCTTGTCCCTGGCCTTGTCCCTGGCCTTGTCCCTGCCCTTGTCCCTGCCCTTGTCCCTGGCCTTGTCCTTGGCCTTGGCCTTGCCCTTGTCCCTGGCCTTGTCCCTGGCCTTGTCCCTGGCCTTGTCCTTGTCCTTGTCCTTGCCCAGGCATCGGCAGCCCTTGTCCGCCTTGCCCCATCTGCGTCTGCAGATCGTCGAGGTGCTCCAGCGCTTCGCGCAGCGCTGTCTCCATCTCGTCGGCCGTCATCGGCGATCCGTCGTCACCCGAGTCGCCGCTCTGCGCTCCGTCGCTCGGGCTCGCAGGCGCGTCGCGCAGTGCATCGGCCAGGCGCTGTCGCTCCTCGGGAGACAGCCGACTCCACGCATCGCGCATGGCATCGGCGAGCTCGCGCGTGAGCGCCGTGCCATCGCCCTCGCGCGAGAGCTGATCGAGCCCTTGCGCGAGCCCTTCGCCGAGCTCCGGCATCGACTCCGCGAGCTCGCGCGCGATCTGCGCCTCCTCTGCGCGCTGCTCGAGCAGCGACGCGGCCTGATCGAGCGAGGTCGCGAGGGCCTCGTCGCCCTGCGCACGTGCGGCCTCGGCCGCCGATGCGAGCGCCTCGTGCGCACGCTCGCGATCCGCTGCCTCGCGCCGTGCCGCCGCCCGCTCGGCCTCGCGCGTCAGTCGCTCGGTGTCGCCATCGCGCACCGCGGCCGCCATGTCGGGCTCGCTCTCGAGCGCCTCGGCGGCCGCGTCCTGTGCGCGCATCTCCTCACCGGTCGGCGTGCGATGTGCTTCTTCGAGCGCGTGCTCGAGCGAGGCGATCCGATCGAGCGCGTCGCGACGCTCGAGGCCCGACTCCAGCTGTTCGCGAAGCTCGCGCGCTTCTTGGCTCGCCTCTTCGAGCCGTCGCCGCTCCTCCTCGGTCGTCGCGCGATCAGGCAAGCGCTCGATGCGCTGCAGCGTTCCGTCGTCGTGCCACGCCACGCGATCGGTGCCGGGCGGCTGCGCGCGCGGATGCGGATGCGGAACCAGCCAAGCGGCGAGGAACGTCGCGATGGCCATGGGCAGCGCCCACGCATCGCCGCGCACGATCCGTGGTCGCACCGTGCGCTGCGTCGCCGTCGAGAGCGCCTTCTCTGCGCGCACGCGCGTGCGCTCGCCCAGGACTCCCTCTGCGCCGTCCGACTCCCACGCCGTGACGAGCGCCTCCGACGCGCCGAGCTTCCGGTCGAGGTAGTGGACGACGTCGCTCTCCGCCGGACGAAGGCGCCGCGCGCGCCAGAGCCCGATCATCGGACCGACGGCGAGCGCCGCCAAGAAGGGCCAGCGTGGCCACGACGGACTCACCAGCGCGGCGAAGAGCGCGAGCGTCCCGAGCAGCGCCGACCACGAGGCGACCTCGGACACCGTCGCGCGGAGCGTGAGCGCGCGCTGCACGCCACGCACGAGCCCCGACGCACGCGCCTTGAGCAGGTCTCTCGGATTCGCACCCTCGCTCACGCTCTTGACGCTCATGACGCTTGGACTCGAAGTCCCCTTCCCAGCCTGGGTCCCGCTCGGTCACCCCGTACGACCGTTCACCTCGGACTCGGTTCCCCTGAGAAGGCGAAAACGGCAGCCGATCTCGACCGGAGGCGTCCGCGCAGCGGACCCGACACCATCGTGTCGTCCCGGCTAGGCCGGGCACTCCGGCCGGTTCTCTCGACTGCCGTCTCGTTGCCGGCGCGAGCTCTCGCTCAGAGGCTCATGCTTCCGATCCGCCAGTAATATCCGCCGTTGTCGATGGCGACGTGCGCCACCGGACAGCCCGCGTCATCGACGCCCTCGAGCGCCGTGATGATCGTGCGCTGGCCGACGTACTGGCCCATCTCCGGCGCCCAGTTCGTGTCGCCCGACGAGAACCCACCTTGACCGTTGGGGCCCGTCCACGGCGTGTGTCCGCCGAGCACGACGCTCGAGCCGACCATGATCGAGCCGTAGTTCGGCGCCGCTGCCGACATGCCGCAGCTCGTCGGGATGCCGGTGGGTCCGAGCGTGAGCGGCGCGGTCGGTCCGGTCGGCGCGCCGAAGCCGCCCGTCTGGCTCACGGCCATCGTGTAGGCCGGCATGCCCTCGCTCATGCTGTACACGCCCACGTAGACCTGAACCTGGCCCGCAGGGAACGAGTTGACGATCTCCGGGTTCAGCCCGTTCGTGTCGTCGTTGCAGAACATCTGGCCCGTCGGCGAGCGAACGGCGATCGTCGTGTCGGCGTTCGACGTGACGCTGAAGCGGAGCGTCGAGAACGGCGCGGTCAGCGTGAAGGTGTGGTTCGGCGTGAGGCCGACGCTCCCTCGGCAGTCGGGCGACAGCGTGCTCGCCTGGATCGGCCCGCCGGCCGTTCCGTTCAGCGTCATCGGGTCGGGCGCGAACCCGGGGGAAAGCGTAGCGCCAGCGGCGGCGCTCGGCGGGGGTGGGGTGCCTCCGGGGTGCCCGCCGAAACAGCAACCTGCGAGAGACAGAGCCAGGAACGTCAGGGCAGTGGATCGGGTCATCGGCGCGGTCTCCTCGGTGGTCTTTCGGGCTGCACTGCTTCGAAACGTTCGGCGCGTAGGGTACGCGAATCACGTCGTTGGATCCCCAACGTTTTTTGATCAGGGCTCGCTCGGGGCGGGCTCGGGCGGTTCCCCGATGGACGGCGGAGCCGGCGCAACCGGCGCCAACACGCCGCCCAGGCGTCGCACGTGACGCACGAGCGCGGCCACACCCTCGGGGCTCAGGCGCGCGCCGAAAGCGGGCATGAATCCTCCGCGTCCTTCGGAGATGCCCGTCGCGAGCTCCTCGTCGCTGTGCGCGCTCTGCCATGCGGCGTCGCGGAAGTCGGGGACCTGCGCGACGGGCGGACGCCCCGGGCCGTTGCCGGCTCCCTCGGGGCCGTGGCAGCTCGCGCACATCGAGCCGAAGAGAGAGGTGGCCGCGCGCGCCTCGGTCTCCGCGGGATTCGAGTCGACTTCATCGGGCGCGCCGGTGCGATCGCTGGTCTCGCCCTCGGGTGGCTGGTGATCGGCCGGCGTCCACTCGCGCAGATCGGCCGCGTCATCGCCGCCGCACGCAGCGAGCGCGAGCAGGGACGCGAGGGCGAGGGCGGGACGGCGCACGGCGCGAGGATTAAGAGGCATCGCCCGACTTGGCAATCGCCATCTGCCGCGACGCAATCGCAGCTCTGGAATCGCCCTTTCGCTTCTCGCGTCGTCTCGCTACGGTTCGCTCGCGTGTTCAAGAACGTCTGGGCATGGCGTGCGATGCGGGTGATCGCCGTCGCCGTCTTCTCCGTGCTCGTCTACTTCGGGCTCGATGCGATCGGCTACGCGTGGGCGATGGTGCCGATCGTGTCGCTGGTGTTCCTGATCTGGCTCGGCGAGACGCTGCGCATGCGCTGGGCCGGGCACAAGAAGGAACAGAGCTGGGACCGCTGGGAGACGGCGGTCATCGACGATGCAGCGCGGGACGGGGCGATCGAAGAGGTGCGCGATGCGCTCGAGAAATCGCGACGTCTCGGCCCGCGGCTGCGCCTCGAGCAGGCGCACCTCTCGGTGATCCTCGCCGAGCTGCTCGATGCGGCCGGCCGCCCCGGCGAAGGATCACGCGTGCTGACGCGCGTGAAGATCGACGAGCTCGAGCCGGGGCAGGCCGCGGTCGTGCGCCACGCGAAGGCCGTCTCGTATCTCGCGGCGGGCGACGTGGAGAACGCGGATCTGACGCTGCGCGTTCGCGGTGCGCGAAGCAGCGAGGCCGACGTGGAGGCGCGCTTGGACTTCCTCGAGCTCATGGTCGCGCTCGAGAAGGGCGACGCGCAGAAGGCGCTCGACGGCGCAGCCGCGATCGCGAAGTCGGTTCCGGGCGATCCCACGCTCATGGACGACGCGCGCGTGGTGGAAGCCGCGGCGCTCGACGCGCTCGGACGGCGGGACGAAGCCGTCGCGAAGATCAACGCGCTGCCGAAAGACATGCTCGAGGCGCTCGCGCGCATGGGCCAGCCGCGCGTACGGCCGCTCGCGAAGGACGCGCTCGGCGGCTGAGGTACTCGCTAGTTCGGCATCTGCGCGGCCAGGTACGCGCCGATGAGCCCGATGATCGGGATCGCCACCGTGAAGAGAACCAAAGAGAGCCAGTAGCCGACGTCGTCGTTCTGTTCCATCGCGCGGCGACCATAACAGACGGACGAGTGCGTGTCTGGTCGGCCCCCCGCGTGTGGCTGGTCGGCCACGCGCGCGCCGCGATCCACGGGGAGTCGAGTGCCCTGGCCCCTGGCGCGAGAAGTGGTCCTAGGGCGGCCGATGAACACCTCCTCGCCTGGCTCTCACGGTGCGGGTCCCTATCGAACGTCTGCCGCGCCGAAGCCCTTGCCGCCACCCTCGCGCGTGGGCCCGATCCTGGGGGTGATCGCCGTGCTCTCGCTGCCGATCTGGATGCTGCTCGGGCGCGCGCGCTCGCAGCCGCTGCCGGCCACGGCGATGCCGTCGATGAGCGACACCGTCTCGTCGTTTCCACCGAGCGAGCCCGAGCTGCCGATCTCGACGCCGCTCGCGCCGCTCCTGGCGGCCGACATGCCGGAGTCACTCTCGGTTCTCTCTCCCGCGGCCGAGGGTGCCGTTCGTGTGCGCCGCGGCGAGAGCTTCGAGGTGCGCTTCAATCGGCCCATGGTGCGCGGCGTCGAGGTCGGCCGCGCGCTCGCCACGAGCCCCATCGTGTTCACGCCGCGCGTGCCCGGGACGGCGCGCTGGATCTCGCGCTCGACGGTGGCGTTCACGCCTGACGCGCAGGCGTTCGATCGTGCGCGTGAGTCGAACGTCAGCTTCGTCTCCGATCTCGCCTCGGTCGATGGCGACGCGCTCCTCGACGAGACGCCGCGCGTGATGGTGCTCGACGGAACGCCGCGCCTGCTCTCGCACGAGTCGACGGCGCCGGTGGGAGCGCCGCTGATGCTCACGTTCGACGCGCCCGTTCGCACCGCCGAGCTCGCGCACGATCTCTTCGCGTACGAGGAGGGTGGCGGCTATCGCGCGCTGCCTGTTCACATCACCAGTCGCGGGGCAGGCCCGGTAGAAGGCCAGTTCCTCGTCGCGCTCACGCCCTCGCGCTCGCTCGAGGCGGGCGCGCGCATCGCCATCGCCGTCGCGCCGCGCTGGATGTCCTGGGGCGGCTCGCATCCCTCGGTGATGGAGGTGGATCTCGAGCCGCGTCCGCGCATCGATGGCGTGGTGTGCAGCGAGTACGAGTGGGGCGGCTCCGAGTGCTCGTACGACGCGTCGCCGGGCGCCATCCTCGACATCGGAACGGAGCTCACGCTGCGCACGACGCATGCGCTCAGCGAGGTCGCGGTCGACGCGGTGCGCATCACGCCGGCGGTCTCCGGGCTTCGCGTCGAGGTGCGCGGCGCAGGAAACGAGCAGCGTCGTCATCTCGCGATCCACGCGGAGTGGGAGCCGGATCAGGTGTACGAGGTGCGCCTCGGCGAGCTCACCACCGAGCGCGGCGAGCGCCTGGTCGGCATCGGTCCGCTCGCGGTGCGCAGCGCCGGACACGCGCCCGCGGTCACCGTGCACACGGGCCTCTTCGCGCTCGAGCACGACGCCTCGCTGCGCTGGCCCTTCAACGGGATTCACCTCGCCGAAGGCCGCTTGCTTCGTCGTGCGGTCGCCCCCGGAGACGAGGTGCGCGCGCTCGCGCATCCGGGCGCGTACGCGATCGCGGCGCCCGACACCACCGCACCGCTCGCACCGCTCGCGCCCACGTCGCGCGCGAATCGCTGGGGCCACGGCGCGATCGCCATCGATCACGTCGGGCCCGCCATGATGGTCGTCGCGCTGCAGCCCGGATCGCAGGCCGAGCCGGGCGACCTCTCGGCGGCGCTCTTCGTCGCGACGGACATCGGCATCTCCGCGACGGCCGTGCCCGGTGGCGTTCTCGTCTGGGCCACCTCGATCGAGCACGCCACACCGATCGCCGACGCCGACGTGGCCGTGCGGACGCTGGAGGGTCACGTGCTCGGGCAGACGCGCACCGACGCGAACGGCGCGGCGTGGATCGAGGTCGACGACGCCGTGCATGCCTCGCTCGACACGACCACGGCGATCGTCGTGACCAAGGCCGGCGATCGATCGGTCATCGCGCTCGATCCGCGCTCGGCCGTCGAGCCGGCGGCGCTCTCGGTGACGGGCGGTGCGGGGACGAGCGCCGACGGTGTGGTGCGCGCCACGGTCATCACGGACCGCGGTGCGTATCGTCCGCAAGAGACGCTGCACGCGCTGGCGATCGTTCGACGCGTGGAAGGGGCGACGCTGACCACGCCGGCGCGTCGCGCGGTGGTGCTGCGCCTCGTCGGTCCCGCCTCGTCGGTGCCGGTGGGCTCGACGGCGGTGCCGCTGAGCGCGGCCGGGGTCGCGAGCGCGACGTTCACGCTGCCCGACGACGCCGCGCTCGGCGACTACGCGGTCGAGGTGGTTCTCGATGACGTGGTCGTAGGAAGCGCGAACGCCACCGTGGCCGAGTACCGCGAGCCGCGATTCCGAGTGGACCTCGACGCGCCTGCGGATCGCACGGTATCCGAGGGTGATCCGCTCCCTGTGATCATCCGTGGCCGCTATCTCTTCGGCGCGCGGCTCGCGAATGCCACGGCGCGGTACACGATCGTTCGCGGCAGCGTGGTGCGCCACGGAGCGCGCTGGCACGACGTCGCGTTCGCGCCCGTCTCGGCGCACGCTGCGCGCTCCACGCTCTCGGAGGGCACCCTCGATCTCGACGCCAACGGAGAGGCGCGCATCGACGGCATCGTCTCGCTCGGGATTCCCACGCGCACCAACCTCGACGTCGAGATCGAGGTCACCGACGAGAGCGGCGAGAGCACCACCGCGCATCGCACGATCATCGCGCGCCCCGCGGAGGTCGAGGTCGGCGTCCACACCGGCGACGCTTGGGTCGCGCTCGGTCGTCCGATCGCGGTCGAAGCGATCGCGCTCGACGCATCGGACGAGCCCATCGTCGGCGCTGCCATGGAGGCGCGCGTCGTCCGCGAGTCGACGCAGGGCTACTACGAGTGGGAAGAGTCGGGCGAGGACGGCGGCGGCTTCCGGCTGCGTCGCACCGAGGGCGCGCTGGTGGTCCACCGCTGCGCGCTTCGATCGGCCGTGGACTACGCGCGCTGCGTCTACACGCCCGACCGCGCTGGCTCGTACGTGCTCGAGGTCGAGGCGCGCGACACGCACGGTCGCCGATCGATCGCCTCGCGTCGCATCTACGTGAGCGGCCCCGACGGCGCGCCCGATCGCGATCCGCCCGGCTCGCCCGTCGAGCTCACGCCGAGCCACGAGAGCTACCAGGTCGGCGACGTCGCCGAGATCGCGTTCGAGAGCCCCTTCGCCGGTCATGCGCTCTTGTCGGTGGAGACGGATCGCGTGCTCTCGACGCAGCCGGTCGATCTCGCGGTCGGTGGCAACCGCGTGCACATCACCCTCACCGACGAGATGGTGCCCAACGCGTTCGTCTCGATCGTGCTCGTGCGACCGCGAACAGGCCCGCCGCCGACCGCGGGATCGATCCACCCGCTCGACCTCGATGCGCCTGATCTTCGTTTTGGTGCGCTCGAGCTGCGCGTGGTGCCGCGCCCCGATCCGCTGACGGTGACCCTCGACGTGGCGGCGACGTCGCTTCCGGGCAGCGAGGTTCCCATCGAGGTGCGCGTCGCCAACGCGGCGGGTGTCGCGCAGCGCGGCGTCGAAGTCGCACTCTGGGCCGTGGACGAGGGAACGCTTCGCGTCACGGATTGGTCGCTCCCCGAAGCCACGAGCGGTCTCTTCGTGCGTCGCGCGGCGCGCTTCGCGATGGAAGACGTGCGGCGCTCGCTCGTCTCGCGCCTGCCGGGTGCGCTCGAGCCGGGTCCGAGCGGCGACGGCGGCTTCGTGGACGCGGTGATGCAGTTCCAGAGCCGCGAGCGCTACGAGCCCACGCCGCTCTTCACCACGACGCTGGTGACCGACGCATCGGGTCGAGCGCATGCCAGCGTGACCCTGCCGGATCGCGTGACGGAGTATCGGCTCGTCGCGGTCGCCATCGAGGGAGCACATCGCTTCGGTCGTGCGGAGGGCTCGCTCGTCGCCACGCGGCCGGTCGTGGTGCGCCCCGCGCTTCCGCGTTTTCTCACCGAGGGCGACGAGGTCGAGCTTGCGGCGTTCGTGCACGACCAAGCGACGACGGCGATCGATGCCGCGGTGACGCTGCATGCCTTCGGCGAAGATCGATCGCTCGGCACGGTCCACCTCGAGCCGGGCACCGACGTTCGCGTGGCGACGCGCATCACGATCCCGATGGGTGCGGAGCCGACGCCCATCGAGTTCGTCGCGCGCACGCAGAACGGCGACGAGCACCGCGTGGCCCGCACGCTCGACGTGATGCCGCGCGGTCGCTGGGTGCGCCGCCGCTCGCTCGTGATGGGCTCGACGGGCGTGCGCGATCTCCCCATTGCGTTCCCTGCGGGCACGTCCACGCGCGGGGCGATGCGCGCGGTGGTGTCGCTTCATCCGTTCATCGCGGCCGATGGCCTGGCCGACGACCTCGCGAGCCTCTACTTCGGCGGTGGCGAGATCGACGCGGCGGTGATCCTCGGTCTCTCGGCGCACGCGCGGCTCGGTGGCTCGCTCGTCCTGCGCGACAGCGAGTCGGCGGCGCGCGAAGGAACGATCCGGACGCGCATGCGGCGCCTCAGTCGGCTCACCACGGACGGCGGCGGCTTCTCGCTGCAGGGCCCTTGGGCCACGGCCGATGCGCGCCTCACCATCGCGGTGATCCGCGCCCGTCTCGCCGCGGCCGACGCCGGCATTCTTCCCGATGAAGGCGCTGCGCACGAGGCCACCGAGCGCGCGGGCGATGCGTTGCTCCAGCTCGTTCGCAGCGGCCAGGTGGGCGCCGCGTACTACGGGTACGGCTCGGGCGATCGCGATCTGCTCGCGCGCGCTCTCTACGCCCTCTCGCTCGTCGCTCGGCGCGACGACGCGGTGTTCACCCGCGAGTTCGACGGCCGCGATCTGCTCTCGCCCTACGCGCTGGCGCACCTCGCGCTCGCGGCCGAGGACGGGGATCGTCGTCGCGACGCGCTCGTCGTGCTCGCGCTCGGTCGGTTCCATACGGACCATGGAGTTCACTTCGAGTCGGCCGACACCTCGACGCTCGCGGTGCTGCTGATGGCGGCGGCCAGCACGCCCGCCGGCTACGGATCGGTGGCGCGCATCGCAAGTGTGCTCCTCGATCGTGCGGCGGACGGTCGCGCCTCGCTCTCGAACCCGTTCGCGACGGCCGACGTGATCGACGCCTTCGCGCACGTCGCCGATCGCTTCGCGGTCGAGGACGCGCCGCTACCGACGCTCGCGCTCGATGCGACGCGCATCGATGCGGCCGAGACCGCGGGCGTGTCGGCGCGCTTCGCGGTTCCGTTCGCGACCGCGGCGGCGGGCACGCACTCGCTGGTTGCGCGGGGCACCGCGGATCGCCCTGTGTTCATGGCGCTCGAAGCGCGCTGGGCCGAGCCGCTGAGCGCCGCCGACGACGACGCGCGCGGCCGCGTGCTCACGCTCCATCGCGTGATCGAGACGCCGGGAGGCGCGGCGATCCCCAGCGGCTCGCACGTCGCGCTGGGCTCGCTCGTGCGCGTGCGGATCTTCATTCACACGGAGGCGACCACGCCCGAGTGGACGGCGGTTCGCGATCCGCATCCGGCGGGATTCGAGCCCGTCGATGACGGCCTCGAGAGCTCGCCCACGACGGAGATCTCGTCCCTCGTCGGCATGGGACCCGACGACGACGTCGTGGACGTGCGGGCAACGCGCGCGCTCAACAGCTGCTCGTACATCCGCAGCCACGAGCACGCGCCGCACGCGAGCACCTATCAGCTCACCACGCTCGGCGCGGGCTTCTACGAGCTGACGTACGCGCTTCGTGCTTCGACGCCCGGCACGTTCGTTGCGCCGCCTGCCACCTTCGAGGCGCTGCGCGATCCCGACTTCGTCGCGCGCTCGAGCGCGCTCACGCTGACGGTCGATCCATGAAGCGGGTGCTTCGTGGTGGCTGGTGGGCTCTTCGGGCCGTGCTCGGCGGCTCGCTGGTGCTCGCGGCCATCGCCTCGATCGCGTTCGCAACGGTTCGCGACTCGCTCATCGACGAGGCCCTCTTCGCGCGCCCGCTCGATCCCGTGATGGTCACCGATCGCGACGGCATCGCGCTGCGCCACACGCTGCCCGACTCGGTGGATCGCCGCTGGGTGACGCTGGACGACGCGGGCGAGACGCTCGTGAGTGCGTTTCTCGCCGCCGAAGACGCGCGCTTCTACGAGCACGGCGCGGTGGATCCGCTGGCGATGCTCCGTGCCGTGCTCGTAGACGTCGTTCCCGGCGGTCGCATGTCGGGCGCCTCGACGATCACGCAGCAGGTCGTGAAGCTCGTCTACGGCCGCCCGCACGGGCTCTACGAGAAGCCGCTCGAGGTGGCGCGCGCGATCGAGCTCGAGCACCGCTTCACCAAGGACGAGATCCTCGAGCAGTACCTGAACCGCGTTCCGATGGGCAACGGGATCGTGGGCGTCGAGCGCGGGGCGCAGGCCTACTTCGGTCGGCCGGCACGCGAGCTCAGTCTCGGCGAGGCCGCCATGCTGGCCGGCATTCCCCAAGCGCCGAGCATCACCGAGCCGCGACGGCATCTCACGCGCGCGCACGGCCGGCAGTCGTACGTCCTCGATCGACTGGCTGCGCTCGGATGGCGGACCGAGGACGAGGTGGCGCGCGCGCGCACGCAGCCCATCGAGATCGTGTCGAGCGCACCGCGGCCCTATCGCGCGCCGCGCTTCGTCGAGCGGGTGCTGAGCGCGCGGCGCGAGCACGGAATTCCGTCGACGACGCTCACGAGCTCGCTCTCGTGGCCGCTCACCGACGAGATCGATCGCGAGCTCACGCAGGGCATCGCGCCGCTCCGTGATCGGGGCGCGACGAATGCCGCGGCCATCGTCGTCTCGAATTCGACGGGCGAGATCCTCGCGTACGTGGGCGCGACCGACGAGAGCGCGGAAGGCGGGGCGCTCGATCTGCTCGCCTCGCGTCGTCAGCCGGGCTCGACGCTCAAGCCCTTCGCGTACTCACTCTTCTTCGAGTCGGGCGCGACGCCTGCGACGCCCGTGGACGACCTGCGGCGGCCGATGACGGGTCGCGGCGGTGCGCTCTATCTCCCGGGCGACTTCGATGGTCGCGAGCGTGGGCCCGTGCCCGCACGCCTCGCGCTCGCGAGCTCGCTCAACCTCGCGGCGCTCGATGTGGTCTCGCGCGTGGGCCCCGATCACTTCGTCGACCGGCTGATCGATCTCGGCTTCACGCGAGCCACCTCCGCCGATCGTGAGAGCGCAGCGATGGTGCTCGGCGGCATCGACGTGACCGCGCTCGAGCTCGCGTCGGCGTACGTGACCCTCGCGCGCGACGGCACGCGCGTGCCGCTCGCGATCTTCCGCACCGAGCCGAGCGCGGGCGAGCGCGTGATCGAAGCCCAGGCCGCGAGGCTGGTGACCGACGTACTCTCCGACGCCGACGCGCGGCGGGCCGGATTCGGTCGCGACCTCGCGGACCTCGCGGGTGACGCGTCGTTCGCGCTCAAGACGGGCACCTCCACGGGGTTTCACGATGCGTGGGCCGCCGTGTACGACGCGGACTTCACCGTGCTCGTCTGGGTCGGGGATCCTTCGGGCGAGGCGATGGATTCCGTCTCGGGCTTCGAGGCCGCCGCGCCGCTGGCCGTTCGCGCGCTCGCATCGACGCGGGCGCGGCGCGCCGATCTCGTGAGCACGGCGCCGCCCGTGACCGCGGTCGCGCTCGCCACGGTCTCCGTCTGCGCGCAGACCGGCCTCCTTCCCGGTCCACACTGTCATCACGTCGTCCGCGAGCGCTTCGACCCCGCGGCGCTGCCACACGCGACGTGTCACTCGCACGACGCCGAGGGCGCGCTCTCGCTCGCGCCTCGCTACGCGGAGTGGGCGCATCGGGCGCTTCCGTCCGGTGTCGTCGTCGCCGAGACGGCGCATGCGTCGCATCGATCGCCACCGCACGTCGTCTACCCGCGCGAGGGCGCGACGCTGATCGCGGCATCGTCGGTCGCGGCGCCGGAGATCACGCTCCGTGCCGCGTCAGGCGCAGGCGCGATCGACGATGCGCGCTTCGAGATCGACGGTGGCTTGGTCCGCGACGCGCGTTGGCGGCTCGCCCCGGGACACCACATGGTCGTCGCCATCGTGGACCGGCAACGAAGCACGCCGATCGCGTTCGACGTGCTCGAGCGCTGAGAGTCAGCGCGGGCGGCGCCGATGGTGTCGCGTGGGACGCGGCGCAGCGGGCGGCCTCGTGGGCGTCGTCCGCGGGGTGGCCGTCGGTGCCGTCGGCGCAGTCGTGGTCGTGGTCGCGGCCGTCGTCGTGTGGATGCGGCCGCCGTCTTCCGGACATCCGTCGCGATCCCGGAACTGATCCATGTCCTCGGGCTGGTCGGGGCACTCGTCGTCGGCGTCGGAGATGTGGTCGTGATCGGCGTCGTCTTCGGGGCAGCCATCCTCGTCGGCGAGTCCGTCCGTGTCCTCCGGCTGATCGGGGCACGCGTCGACCGAGTCTTGGACGCCGTCGCGATCGCGATCGACGTCCGGACATCCGTCGTCGTCGCGGTCGCCGTCGCGGTCCTCGGCCTGCGAGGGGCACGAGTCGTAGCCGTCCGGGATTCCGTCGCCGTCGTCGTCGGGATCGGGGCAGCCGTCCTCGTCCTCGTGCTCGTCGATGTCCTCCGCTTCGTCCGGGCATCGATCGTTGGCGTCGCTGACGCCGTCTTCGTCGTCGTCGTCCTCGGGGCAGCCGTCTTCGTCGAGACGACCATCCGGATCTTCGCGCTCGGTCGGGCAGGCATCGACGTCGTCGCGTAGACCATCGCCATCGGTGTCGGCCACGACCGAGGGTGACCACGAGCCGCCGATGGTGACGCGGACCACGGGCACGCCGATCGCGTACGCGATGCCCGCGCCGAGCCCGACGTTCAGCGTGAAGTCGTCGAGGTGCAGGAGGCCCGCGGCGCGGATCTCGGTGGGCGCTTCGTCGTCGAACACGAGCCCGAACGTGGTCTGTCCGGTGATCTCCACCATCGCCGAGACGAGCGTGCCGAAGTCGTAAGACCCTGCGACGCCCCAGGTCATCTCCGAGGTGCGGCGACTGTAGATGAGCTGCGCGGGGTCGTGGTACGCGGCGCCGAGGTTGATCGCGCCGCGGAAGTGCTCGATGTGCGCGGACGCGATGAGGTGGCCGCCGACGGAGACGCTCGGATCGCCGGCGTAGTGCTGTGGTGCCATGGCGTGCGCGAGCGGTGCGGTGGCCCAGACCGCAGCGGCGAGCCCGAGCCAGCCCGACTCTCGCGGATCGACCAGCGACACGAGCACGTGAAGGCGCGGATCTCCGAGCGTCGACGCGCTTCCGCCCGGAATGCTCCGAGGCGTGGGCGTGCCCCCGCCGGGGGAGACCTGCTGCCAGTGGAATGCCTCGCCGGACGTGAACGCGACGATGGGAACGTTGAGCCCGATCTGCACGCGGTTCGCGATGGTGAGCGCGGCCGTGAGCTGCGTCGTGAACATCCCGGCGACGATGTCGCTGTGCTGGCCGGTGGGAATGGGCGCCGTGGGCGAGCCCGTGTAGTAGGGCAAGTCCACGATGCGGAAGGGCTGATGCGCGTAGTCGAGCGTGACGTCGAAGTAGGGCGTCAGGTCGCCCACCACTTGCGCGTCGTCCACGAGGATGAAGCCGCGACCGGGCGCGCGATAGAAGCGGTACGCGGACGGATCGCCCGTCGAGAGCACATCCGCCTGCGCCATCGCCTGGGGGGGCGAGACCGCCAACATCAGCCCCACGACGACGAACCAGCCCCGCACGCGCGAACTCTAACCCACGTGGTGCGAGAGCCGGGTGCAAACTAGGCTTCGGCCATGCAGCGTCGCTCCTGGCTCCTCGCGCTCTCGCTCTCGCTCTCGCTCCTCTCTGCTTGTGGCCCGTCCCCCGTGGCGCAGGTTCACGATGAGGAACACGACACGAGCGGCGATGAGCAGGCATCCACGCCCGAGCTCGGGCCGCCGCCGAGCTTCGTCGTCGTGCCTGCGCGCGTGTTCGTGCGCATCGACGTCGCGCGGATTCGTGCT